>NZ_JBIDFL010000002.1:354974-373980 GCF_046635785.1 Gilliamella sp. CG16 | reverse complement strand
AGTCAAATGGAATTATATTCCGAGCGACAATTTAAAACCAACCGCATAGACCACACGACATCGGATGTTTATGGGGTAAGTTATAAACCGACAGAAGCCCAATTTATAGAGGGGTCTTACTCGATAGGTCGTGTGAGCAACCGTCACCGCAATCACACCAGTTTAACCGGAAATGATGAAACTCGTCGGGATATTTATGCCGCTGGTTATGGTTATAAAAATGATTTATTTCAAATACGCAATCGTCTGGAATATCGGATAGATGAAGGTAGTGAACGCATAAGACAATGGGTGACCACTAACCGGGCAAAAACGGTGGTTAATGAAAACTTAAGTTGGCTTGGACAATTTGATTTTGCCAAAACGTTTGGTAATCAAGATGATTCAAGTGATGTAGTAAGTAATTACACGGAGTCAATGATCGGTTTTGCCTACCGACCCCAAGTAATCAATAATCTGAACCTTTTTGGCAAAATGACCTATGTGTATGGATTAGACCCGGATGACCAGTTGATAGTGAACTCAACATCATCAGGTAGTAAACGTTATACGTCGAGTTTGTATGACCAAAAGAGCTGGGTATGGTCATTAGAAGGTGTTTACGAATGGAATGCAAACTGGGAAACGGCGTTTAAAGCAGCACAAAGACAGGGGCATTTACGTTATAAAGGTGAAAGCGATTGGTATTCATCAGGCGCTGATTTATATGCACTAAGGATTAATTATAAGACGGGTGACTGGGAATATCAGGTTGAGGGGCGAACGCTACGTACAGATCTGGCAGATGACCATAAAGACGGTTTAGTGACCAGTGTTTACCGTAATGTTGGCGACAACATCAAGATGGGTGTGGGTTACAACTTCACGGATTATAACGACAACTTAACACGCTTGAACTACCGTTCACATGGTTGGTTTGTCAATGTAGTGGGGAGTTTCTAATGAACAGTTGGCAAAAAGTTAACAGTGGTCAAATACGTTTACCCGTGCAAATAAAATCAGACCTAAAAGCTGAAAATCGAAAAGAAGAGAATTTACGCATATCAGGAGAGAAGATAATGCGAATTAAGTGTAATGCAACAGCGAAAATGAATGCTAAAAAAAGATCTTGGGTTGATGTTTTTAGTTACAAAGCGATATTACAATGTCTAAAATGGATGTTGCTTTCCGCCTTTATGTCGTTAACAATTGTATCGGTAGCTAATGCAATTCCAATAGCGGGAAGGGTATTTTTAGACTACGATGATACCGCAAAAAATGTAACCTTTCCGTTACAAGGCTTATCCGTGACATTAAAAGATGATCAAGGTATTTTAATATCAAATGAACAAACAAACGATAATGGCCAGTATAACTTTGAAGTTAACACTTTAGGAAATTATATCGTTGAAATAGCAACCAATAATGGGGAAAGCGTTTCTAAAAATGTAACTGTTAGAGGAGCAACAGGTGAATTAGGTCAAAACCTCTTTTTAAAAGGAAAAGGGGGAACTATTCATCTAAAAGTTAAAAATGGTACAGATGCAGGTATTAACAACATTCCTGTAAAAATGAGAACTCAATCAACGGTTGGGATGGTAACCAATACGGATAATAATATCGTATTAAAAACAGATAGTAATGGCGAAATAGAGATAAAAAATACATTATTACAGGTTAAATATGAGGCTTTTTTTGATAAAGACGTTGATCTCTTTTTAAAAACTCGAAATTATAAATTATGGGATGTCATACTACCAGATAATAGTCATCAATATGCTGAACTTATTTCTTTTAAGATGGAAGGTTCAGATCAAAGTGGGCAATTTAATCTTAAACATCGTAATACCAATTCTGTTGATGGTGTTGTTGTGGTTGATAGAAATAACAACAATACCTATGAAGCAGATATTGATACTGGTCTACAAAATATGAGGGTCGAGTTGTATTATTCCGGTACAACAACCAAAGTAATGGGAACCGATACCGTTATTACAGGTGGTGATGGTAAATACAGCTTTAGTGATCTCGCTGTTGCAACTTATGATATTCAGGTAACAAATGTCACTTCTCCACCTTTTACTACTGATAGTAAAAACAGGGCAAAAGCACAATTAACAATACCTGACTCAACTGGGGTGCCTAGTGGTCCTAATTTCTTGTTTCAATTAGATCCTAACGATACATCTTTATCCAGTATATCTGGAAATGTGTTTGTACTAGGACCTCAGCAATATATTATAGCAGGTCCGGATTCAGGTAAAACGGGCAATAATATTCCGCTTGCGGCTCAAGGTAGTACAGGACTTAATACCACTGTCGAACTTTACCAACATAATGGAACCGATTGGGAAAAAATTGCTTATCAATTTACCGGTAATTTGGGCGCCTATCAATTTGTCGGATTAGTAAAAGACAAAGATTATAAAGTTGTTGTCACAGAGTCAAATATAAATTTAAATAATACTGTTTTTGTCAATGACACAGACGGTAAGTCAACCAGTACCTCCTCTAAATCAAGAAGTACGCATAAAGGAAAAGTCACATTAAGTAATGGTACACAAGCTAACATTGCTGCTAAAGAGATTATCGTACCCAAACTTAACGAGAGAAAAACCAACCAAAACTTTTGGTATTCACCAATACGTAAAGATTTAGGTAATTTATTAGTCGTCAATTATTTGAAAACAGCCAATGGAAATTGGAGCTGGAGTTCAACAATTAATGGGCTTGAAGCAATTACCGCCAGTACTTATACTAAAATAGCCTTTTTTGAAGAAGATGGTGTGACTCAAGCAACCGATTTACAAGGTAATAAATTAGAAGTCAGCTATCAAAAACCGGGTTTTTATGGTGTAAGAGGCTCACAAAATTATCCTATCGATCATGCGGGTTTATTTTATTATTCTGTTGTTGAATATGATAAGGATAATTTGGATTATCCCGAATCATATAATGGCGAATATTCGATTAATGTCACTCCAAATAGAACTTGGGAAGATACCCTTTACTTTACACCAAAAAGACCCAATACGATTTCTGGATATGTGTATTTAAATAATAGCCATCGAGGGGCTTTAGGCACTTATAATCCAAATCAAGATACACCAATTAAACAAAATCGGGTTACTTTGGAGCGTAAAGTATTTGGAAAATGGACAGTTATCACTGAATTTGCGACAGATAACAAGGGTTATTACAATTTCACCAATTTGCCTAATGGAGAGTATCGTGTTACGGCTAAACAGGAGTATGGTGGCGACAGTAATATCAAGGCTGGCGATGTTGATTTCGAAAATAATGATCAGAATAGCGGTTCAAGTATCGATCCTAATGATAATAAAAAAACGATATCAAGCATTGTTGTTAATGCGAGTGGTGGTAACAAATATAACAGGGATACTAACATCTGGTATAAATTGAAAATTAATGAAGATGTTCTTCGTGGTTCAGTACTGTTAGATACATGGTTAGGTGATGGTGAGATACAAACCGGGCAAATGTACAATGCTAATGACTTACCATTAAAGAATGCTATTGTTTTACTTTGTGAAGATGACGGTACCAATGATTGTACTGAAAATGGAAGTAATTTTATTGGGAAAAAACTAACCAATGCCAAGGGTGAATATAGTTTTCAAGGGCAACAAGATGGTATTAATCGAGATGTGACTTATATCGTTAAAGCTATCTATTCAGGTACAACGGCTGTCACAAATACCGCTAAAGAGTTAGCTCCAAGTTATAAAGTACAATTTAAACAACTAGATGTCCCGATGACGAAAAACTTTCTAATGCAAGGAAAAGGACAATTTTCGGGGGCACCGGTTAATGATCTCAATGGCGATATGGACTATGCAGGTGAACAAACACTTGAGAAAGGCGATGGATATTTTGATCTCTATTTCTGGAATGGAAGTAATTATGAAAAATGGAGTGTTATTGGTGATTACTATCGAACGATCAATCTTAAATCATTACCAGAAGGCAAATACCGTATTGTTCATCAAGCAGATAAAACTAAATATTTAGATATTGCCGATAAGGATCCTTCTTCACCTCCTGGTACAGTAAATTTTGAAGTATTAGCTGATGGCACATTAGCAAATATGGATAATAATAATCAATGGTTTATGCAAGCAACGATAGCGCCTTCAGGGCTCACTGAAGCCTTGTCAGGTAATATTTATTTAGACATCACCGGATCAACTGAAAAAAATGAGCAATCGGTTTTATTAACATCAGATGAATTACAACGGTATAACCTTTCAGATTTATCTGTAGAAGGGGTCTTTACACCAAGAATTTATCCTAATTACTATGATAGAACGAAAAGTATCGATTCTATCCTTGCAGATCCTGATTTTGTTGATAACAAAGTAAAACAAAATGGGCGATTTGTTTATAATAAACAAAACTCAACTCGGTATAATAATTTATATCTGACAAGTATGTTATTGCGATTAAATGGATTGGATCATAGTGCTTTCAAATTAGTTGGTAATAGCAGCGCATCTAAAACAGAAAAAACTTATCTTCCAAATGAAATAAAAACAAATTTGGAATATATGCAGGTTTATTTATTACCAAGAGGTGTACCGAATCAATATTGGTTAATTAGAGCCAATAATAATACTGAAATTAGCGGTCAGCTTTATTACGATTATGATGATAATGGTAGTTTTGATGCGTCTAAGGGTGACGTGCCAATCACTGGTGTACGTGTCGAAATTTATCGTAAAGGCAGTAATAAATTATATTCTTATACCAAAACGGACAATAATGGTAAATATCGTTTCAGTCATCTTTTAAATGATAATTACACGATAAAAGTAACGGATACAGGCTTAGATAAACGTTATGAATTGAAAAGTCCTTCTGATACCGTGAACGATGTTCAAATCACTGCATCGACGCCAATTTTATCAGGTGGTGGCTTAGACTTCATTTATAAAAAAGAGGGGGATGCATCGATATCGGGTTATGTCATGATCGATATCAATAATAATGGCCAACCCGATATCAGTTTCAATAGAACGGGTGATGTTCCTGTTTCAAATGTAACTATTAATTTATATAAAGGAAGTGACGCAACAGGTACGCCATTTAGTACGCTTAAAACCAATGAAATTGGCTATTATAGTTTTAGTTTAAGTAAAGATGATTCGAAAGCTAGCCTTTATACCGTTGAAATTGAACCGCCGAGCGGTTATGGCGTGATAGCGAATGCAGATAACAATACGAACAAAACTTTAAATCCGATATCTTTTAATACTAAAGGTGGTAGTCAGAAAGGTAAATACTTCTTATTAGCAGGGAAAACAAATGCTAATCCATCGGCAGGTATAACCAGCACTACCGCAACAAATAGTGGTATTTCGGGCAAAACATTAATTGGTGATCCTGCTGCTGCAACCGGTGAGCCATTAGGTGGGGTATTACTCAGTTTATACGATGCTACGACGAATAAAGAAATGGTTCGCCAGTATAGTGATGCCAATGGAGAATATCATTTTTATAATTTGCCAGATGGTAACTATAAAGTCAGTGTTATTTTAGCCCCACAAAACTATGTTATTGTTGGAAATAGCGAAAACTCAGTGCAACCGATTGATACCATATCAAATATCATTATCAATAATCGAGGTATTGACGGTAAAATATTCTATTATAATCAGGCTAGCTATGATGGTATTCAAGGTAATGTGTATATCGATTTTAACGATTCTAACCAAGATTTGAATCATACAAATCAATTTGCGCATCCACTTGATGGCTCGGTACAGGCAACTGTTGAATTATATTCAGGATTAAATGCCAGTGGACAGCCATTGATGACTCAAAAAACTAACAATGGTCATTATCATTTTGCTAATCTATTATACGGAACGGGTGTTAATTACTCTGTTAAAATCATAATGAATTCGATTAGTGACTATGATTTCAAACAAAGTAAATCAGGAAATCAAGCACAAAATATCGTTATTCCTGTCAGTGGATTACCTTTAGAAGGATCACTTGATAATCATTATCTTGTTTTAGGTAAGCAAAAAATTGGTGGTGATGTCTGGATTGATTTTAATAACAATAAAATCAAAACGGTTGATGAGCTTACTAATGGCGTGAAGGTGAATCTAAATTATAAGGTTCCAGGCTCAAATCAATATAAAACCCTTAAAACAATTGATACGGATAATATTTCTTTAAATGGTAATCCATCGAAAAATGGTCAATATCTTTTCGAAAAGCTACCTATAAATTATTATTATCAAGTAGAAGTCATTACACCAGATGGCGCTAAACTTATTCCTGTATCAGAGATAGCAAATAATAAAAATATCATTGATTTTATGCCGCTAACTAATGATGATTTCAGTAGTAGTACTGGATTTAATTATGACGGTATTATCGCAGGACAATTAACGATTGATGTGGATAATAGTCAAAGTAAAACAGATGTTGATACCAGCTTTGCTGGGGTCAAACTTAATTTGACAAAAGTGCCAAGCCCAAATTCTAATGCGACTAATAATCAAGCAACATTTTCAGTAATAACTGACAGTTCAGGAAATTTTAAATTCGAAAATATGTCACCAGGTCAATGGGTTCTTTCTGCTGATAACTCACAAACAGTGGCAGATTGGAATAATTATGCTTTAAATTATACTTCAATGAATAACAGAACGATTGTTGGGCAGAATAATAGTTTGTCATTAGATATTAACTTAACTGTCAATCAACCTTCAATTGACAATATCAATATCGGTTATCGCGGTAGCAGTAAAATTACAGGTTATGTGGTTATCGACCGAGATAATGATGATCAATATAGTCAAAACGATATGGCATTTGGTCAGTTATCTACACCAATAACCCCAGTAATAACCTTAAATTCAGCAAACAATAAATCGGGCTTCACACCTAAAGATATATCGGTTGACCCATCTACAGGTGCTTTTGAAATAGAAGGATTAAGTCAACATAATTATGAAATTACAAGCACAGTAAATCATAATGATTATAAACTTGTCTTTAGTCCCGGAAATCCAGCAACGCCATCGGCGATAGCAACGTTTGATATTAATGGTCCGAATGACAGTCGGTATGAACTTAATCCAGAAAAACGTACTTTCGGTTATCAAATTAAACGCAACTTATCAGGAACAGTTTATTTGGACGCAAGCGGAAATGGTTCTTATCAAACATTCCATACAAAATTAGAGGGTGCTGTTGTAAAAATTGAAGGTGAATGGAATAACAAAAAAGTGACTTATACCCAAACGGTTGGTGGCGATGGCAACTTCTTATTTAACAATATAACAGAAGGTAAATGGACAGTTTCGGTTTCACATCCAACACGTTCAAGTTTAGTTTATAGCTATTTTGTTGAAAAATCAGTAACTCCAAGTGGGAGCAACACTAATAGTGTTAGTTATCAGGTTGATTCAAATACCGGTCGAGATATCAAACTTGATCTAGGTATGAAAGGTCAAAGCATAATTACAGGTATGGTTGTTCTGGACAACGATGTCGATGAACAATTGTCACAAGGTGATACCGGTATTGCTAATTTAACCATAAACCTAATTGATCCAACTAATGATACTGTTATCTATAAACAAACGAACACTGGCAGTAATGGCTATTTTGAATTTAATGGTTTATCGAGTGGTAATTATCGAATTCGAGTGACGGACCCTACAAACGCTTTAAGTGGTTATGTCATTAGCTTTAGTCCGACAGGTAAGGCATCGACGAATAACGCATTCGATATTGCCCCTGTAGTTGTTTCAGCGGACAACGACCAGAAAATCAGTAATGATTTTGGTTATAAAGGTAATATAGGTATTAGTGGTCATATCTATCAAGATATTATGGGTAATGCGATTCATAATGCTAATTATCCTACGTTATCAGGGGTAGAGGTGAGTGCTATCAATCAAAGTAATAACGCAAAAGTTTCAAGCGTATCACTTGCCGATGGTAGTTATGCAATAAACAATCTAACATCGGGTGTATGGATTGTTAAAATTACAGGCTATCCTCAAGATTGGAATTATAGTTACGTCAATTACGCTGTAAATTATTTATCCATTGATCAGGTCAATCCTGGCGAGTTGAAACTAACCATTTCTGCCACAGATACCGCAGGTAAAACTATCGACTATGGCTTGAAGGGGAGTGCTAAAATTGCCGGGCGAGTGGTTGTCGATATGGATATCAATGATAATGCTAGTTTGAATTACCATGCGGCAGCTATTGATAGACCTTTAAATGGTATTCCTGTTACCCTCAAAAGTAATGGCTTAAGTGGTGCGCCTGAAATCAGAATGACAACGGATAGCAATGGTCATTACCAGTTTGATAATTTAACGGCATATAATCAATATGAAGTGAGTGTTGATGATAGCACCTTATTGCAGTCTGGATATCAAATCAGTTTCAGTCCAGCCATGGTTAATGGTGGAAATGCAAGTAATCATGATATGTTAGTGGTAGCGGGTGTTAATCAACAAGTTGACAATATTGATTATGGTTATAAGAGTCAAAAAGCGTTAAAAGGCAAAATTTATAAAGATTACTCAGGAAAAGGTATACATCAGACATATCATACTACTTTAGCGGGTGTTACCGTTGAAGCAAGGGATGCGAATAATTCTAATATTCTTCTAACCGCTGTGAGTGATGCTAACGGTCAATATGAGATCAATAATATTGCAGAAGGTGAATGGATTATTACTGTTCAACCAGTAGCAAGTTCAGGCTATAGTTATAGCTATGTGGTTAAACCACAAGGTATATCTGCTACTGATGTTCCAAATGGAACAAAACTAGATATGAATGCGGCATCTTCTCCATTAGTCACCAATGTTGATTTTGGTCTGAAAGGTCAAGCAAGCATTAGTGGTCAAGTTGTGATTGATATCGATACCAATGATGGTAACGCAATAACAGCTCAAGATATTGGTATTGATTCACTGTTCCCACATTATACAGTTGAATTATTTGTCGAAAATGATTTGGTTGATAGTGTTGAAGCAATAAGTACAGGCACAAATATTGATGATCTTGGTCAATATAAGTTTGAAAACTTAGTTGCAGGTGTTAACTATAAAGTTAAAGTCTCTATTCAAAATTCTAACTATATAAGTAGTTTCTTACTAACAGATAGTAATATTGCTGCAACAACGAATAAGACTGATAACGAAATGGAGGAAATTTACCAGTTTGCGAGTGCAACCGATCATGCTCAAGGAGTAATTTTTGCTTGGAGTGGTTTAAGTGGTATTAAAGGTAAAGTATTCTTAGATAACAATGATGATGGCGAGTACAATCCTTCAATTGATAGCTCAGTTAATGCGCCGGTCACATTATTATTCGAGAATGTAAACAATCCTGCTATCCACTTTACACACACATTAGCAGCGAGTGATGTTGATTATGAAATTAACAATATTATTCCGGGTAAATGGAAAATTGAAGTTACGGGTATACCAACGACTTTAAGAGCAAGTTTTGATCCGGATGATGCGCATCATGATCGTAATGGCACCGTAAATACCCCTAAAACAGAAAACGTGGCAACATTAGATATTTCGGGGAGTTTAATCGATCAAAACTTTGGTTATATCAATGGAGGATTCATTGAAGGAAGAATTCTTGATGATAATCAGGGCGGAGGGTTAAAAGGTGTTGCTAATTATAATGGCTTAAAAGGTGTGAATGTTTACTTATTAGATAGTGATAAACAACACATCTTAGATAAAAATGGTCAACCGGTTAAGTCAATAAGTGGTGAAAATGGTAAATTTAGTTTCCGTAACCTCATTATTGATACCAATAATAATGGTGCAGTGCGATACTTTGTTAGAGTCCTGTATGGCGAGTATAACGATGGTAGTGTCAATGTTGGTCGTGGTAATCCTTTATTTGATTTGATACCGTCATTTGATCAATATGCAGATAATAACGGTAAAGTAATTGAACATGACTTAATTAATTTAGCTAATCCACCAGCTTCGGTAACGTTCAATGGCGTGGGTGGTGCTCACACTGTGCCTGTCATGTTAAAAGATATGTCAACAACTTTGACACGGTTAGCAAATGAAATGCTATTAGGGTATCGTAATTCGGATGAGGATGTCACGATAATTAAAATGGCACAGAAAGATAATGTCGTTGTAGGTGATATCGTGCCTTACTCAATTCGAATTATCAATAATAGTCCACGTGCTTCAGCTATCAAGATACAAGATATCTTACCGGCAGGCTTTAAGTTTGTTAAAGGTTCAACGCGTCTTGATGGTAAAAAAGTTGCTGATCCTAGTGGCGGAAGAACGGTCACCTCTCAGGTCATCAAATTAAAATCTAACGATGAAGTAACGCTTACTTATATGCTGGTGGTCGGTTCGGGAGTGACTCAAGGCGAATATACCAATACAGCGAAAGCGATAAACTCATTAACCGGACGAGTTGTATCCAATACCTCTCATGCAACAGTAACGGTTACGGCTGATCCATTATTTGATGATGCGCTTATTTTCGGAAAAGTGTATGTGGATAAAAATGGTAACGGTATTCAAGATGAAGGTGAAGAAGGATTAGGGGGGATCAAACTGGTTACGGCTCGGGGTGAAATTATTACAACCGATGCAATTGGTCGTTATCACCTAGTCGGTGTATCAGGTGGTCGTTGGGAAAGAGGAGCCAATTTTGTGATAAAATTGGATACCAGAACATTACCAAAAGGCTATGAAGTGATTGGGCGTAATCCTAAAGTGATTCGAGTATCACCAGGGTTACCTAGCAAAGTTGACTTCTTAGTTTCAGAGGTAAGTAATCCATAACAATTGGATTACGGGCAAAATTTGGATAAGGATATCCAAATTGTAACGTGAAGTTACATTTACATATTTATTTAAGACTTGTTCTATTTTATTTTCCTCCTTTTTCGATATATCAGAAAAAGGATGGAAAATTTTTTTATTTAATCGGAATTTCTTCAGTCGACAGCAATGCAAAAAAAACGTTTATAATTGCTATGAAATAGTTAACTGTCTGTTTTAAAAGCTTATTAAAATTGTTAAACACTTTTTTAAATCAAAACAGAATGTTATTATTTATGTTAATAAATGTAAAAAAATAAAATAAAAATAATGAGTTATAATTTTTTAAATTTTTTTAACTAAAAAATTGATGATTTGACATAAATTAAGAGTATACTATCCGCCTCATAAAACCCTAGTTTTTTTGAGGATGTTAACATTGAGTAATGATAAGCTTGTGGATTCTCTTTCCCCCGCACAAATGACCCAAATCGCTGAAGAGGTCGGTAATTATAAAGTAAATAAGCACCCTAGTAGCACGATTTTATCTGCCATTATTGCAGGTGTCTTTATCTCAATTGCTTTTGTATTCTATATTACCGTGACAACAGGTACTTCAACCGTTGCGTTTGGACTTGCTAAATTAGTCGGTGGTATTTGTTTCTCATTAGGACTTATGCTCGTTGTTTGCTGTGGAGCAGATCTTTTTACTTCAACAGTTTTAACAATTTTGCCGAAAATGACGCATAAAGTCAGTTGGTTTAGAATGATTCGCAATTGGATTTTAGTCTATATTGGTAATTTTATTGGTGCTATACTGTTTGTTGGCGTGATATGGTTCTCAGGTCAATATATGGTAGCCAATGGGATGTGGGGACTAAATGTTCTGCAAACTGCAGATCATAAATTGCATCATACTTTTATTGAAGCTGTTTTTCTTGGTTTATTAGCCAATCTAATGGTGTGCTTGGCGGCTTGGATGAGTTACGCTGGTCGTAGTTTATTAGATAAAATGCTAATCATGATTTTACCGGTAGCAATGTTTGTGGCAAGTGGTTTTGAGCATAGCATTGCTAATATGTTCATGATCCCAATGGGAATTGTGATCAACAATTTTGCTTCTCCGGAATTTTGGCATGCAATAGGTGTATCACCGGATGCATTCAAAGAATTAACCGTTGAGCATTTTGTGTTAAAGAATTTGATTCCTGTAACAATCGGGAATATTTTAGGTGGTTTAGCCGTTGCACTGCCTTATTGGGCATTATATTTACGTAAGCCACATTGATTTTTATGATATTTACCCTTATATATAAAAGAGTAGATAGAAATTTTAGTAAACCTGAGGTGAAAAACTATGAGTAATTTAAACGAAGTACAAGCGGTCGCTTGGAAAGGATTTAAAGATGGTGATTGGCAAAATAATGTCAATGTCCGCGACTTCATTCAAAAAAACTACACACCATATGAGGGTGATGAGTCTTTTTTAGCTGGCGCAACTGATGCGACAACTAAATTATGGGATAAAGTTATGGAAGGCATCAAAATTGAAAATGCTACCCATGCCCCTGTAGATTTTGATACAAGTGTTATTTCGACAATTACTGCTCATGATGCAGGTTACATTGAAAAAGATTTAGAAAAAATTGTTGGCCTACAAACTGAGAAACCATTAAAACGTGCGATTATCCCGTTTGGTGGTATCAAAATGATCGAGAACTCTTGTAAAGCATACAACAGAACACTTGATCCTTTAGTCAAAAAAATCTTTACTGATTATCGTAAAACCCATAACCAAGGTGTTTTCGATATCTATACACCAGATATTCTTCGTTGTCGTAAATCAGGTGTTATCACTGGTCTTCCTGATGCGTATGGACGTGGTCGTATCATTGGGGATTACCGTCGTGTAGCACTTTACGGTATCGACTATTTGATGCAAGACAAATTTGCACAATTCAATTCATTACAAGCGGATTTTGAAAATGGTGTTGATTTAGCCATGACAATGCAACGTCGTGAAGAAATCGCTGAACAACATCGTGCGCTTGGTCAAATTAAAGAAATGGCTGCTAAATATGGTTACGACATTTCTGGACCAGCGAAAACGGCACAAGAAGCTGTTCAATGGACTTACTTCGGTTATTTAGCTGCGGTTAAATCTCAAAACGGTGCCGCTATGTCTTTAGGCCGTACTTCAACATTCTTTGATATTTATTTCCAACGTGATCTTGAAGCTGGATTAATTACTGAAAAAGACGCTCAAGAAATTGTTGACCACTTCGTAATGAAATTACGTATGGTTCGTTTCTTACGTACTCCAGAATATGATGAATTATTCTCTGGTGACCCTATTTGGGCAACAGAATCTATCGCTGGTATGGGTGTTGATGGTCGTACATTAGTTACTAAGACTTCTTTCCGTTTCTTAAACACTTTATATACCATGGGTCCATCACCAGAACCAAATATGACTATTCTTTGGTCTGAACAATTACCAAGTGGATTCAAAGAGTTCGCATCAAAAGTATCGATTGATACGTCATCTTTACAATATGAAAATGATGATTTAATGCGTCCAGACTTTAACAACGACGATTATGCAATCGCATGTTGTGTAAGCCCAATGATTGTTGGTAAACAAATGCAATTCTTTGGTGCGCGTGCAAACCTTGCTAAAACTCTTCTATACGCAATCAATGGTGGTGTGGATGAGAAATTAAAAATGCAAGTTGGCCCGAAAGAAGATCCAATCACTGATGAATATCTTGATTTCGACAAAGTCTTTGCTCGTTTAGATCACTTTATGGATTGGTTAGCAAAACAATATGTGACAGCACTAAACGCAATTCACTATATGCACGATAAATACAGCTATGAAGCATCATTAATGGCTCTTCACGATCGTGATATTATTCGTACTATGGCATGTGGTATTGCTGGTCTTTCTGTTGCTGCTGACTCATTATCTGCAATTAAATATGCAAAAGTAAAAACCATTCGTGATGAAGACGGTCTTGCGGTAGATTTTGAAATCGAAGGTGAATATCCACAATTCGGTAACAATGATCCACGTGTAGATGATATCGCTGTAGATTTAGTTGAACGTTTCATGAAGAAAATTCAAAAACTTAAAACTTATCGTAATGCAATTCCTACACAATCTGTATTAACCATTACTTCAAACGTTGTATATGGTAAGAAAACAGGTAATACGCCAGACGGTCGTCGTGCCGGTGCGCCATTTGGACCAGGTGCTAACCCAATGCACGGACGTGACCAAAAAGGTGCGGTTGCTTCATTAACATCTGTTGCTAAATTGCCATTTGCTTACGCTAAAGACGGTATTTCTTATACTTTCTCTATCGTACCAAATGCATTAGGTAAAGATGATAATGCACGTAAACGTAACTTAGCTGGTTTAATGGATGGTTACTTCCACCACGAAGCATCAGTTGAAGGTGGTCAGCACTTAAATGTTAACGTATTGAATCGTGAAACATTATTAGATGCGATGGAACATCCTGAAAAATATCCACAATTAACCATTCGTGTTTCTGGATATGCAGTGCGTTTCAACTCATTAACTAAAGAACAACAAAAAGACGTCATTACACGTACTTTTACACAATCTATGTAATTTAGTTGATTTTAAATTACGACAAAATAGCGTCCAAAAAGGGCGCTATTTTTTTATAATATTGACTAAATTCATATTCATTATTCGTAAAAGAGTAGTTGTGTTGATATCATTCATTTTTAACCTATATAATTACCTAAATTAAAAAGCGTTTCTGATTAGTGTAATTGGTGAAAGCTAAACCGTATCTGAGTTAAAATAACGTATAAGCAATGTGAGCAACGATTAGAGAAAATTTATGGAACAAAATAACAATATCATTATGACAACAAAACAACCGATTAAAGGTCGTATTCATTCTTTCGAATCTTTTGGTACTGTTGATGGGCCAGGAATTCGCTTCATTGTTTTTTTTCAAGGTTGCTTAATGCGCTGTTTATACTGTCATAATCGTGATACTTGGGATTTGAAAGCAGGACGAGAGGTCACGGTTGATGAACTAATGAAAGAAATTGTTTCTTACAAAAGTTTTATCATGCCTAATGGGGGCGGCGTCACCGCATCGGGTGGTGAAGCAACGTTGCAATCTGAATTTATTACAGAATGGTTTAAGGCTTGTCATGAAGAGGGTATAAGCACCTGTCTGGATACCAACGGTTATGCCAGACAACTTGATCAGACTGTTGATGCGTTAATGGAAGTAACGGATTTAGTGATGCTTGATTTAAAACAGATGAATGATGAAATACATCAAAAACTTGTCGGTGTTTCGAATAAACGGGTACTTGAGTTTGCTAAATATCTTCAAAAAATTAATAAAAAAACATGGATCCGCTATGTCGTTGTGCCAGGCTGGACGGATGATGATAATTCTGCGCATCTACTAGGTCAATTTATTCAAGGAATGGACAATATTGAGCGTGTTGAATTATTGCCTTACCATAAAATGGGGGCTTATAAGTGGGATACGATAGGGGATAAATATCAATTGGAAGGCGTTGAGGCACCTCCAAGAGAAACCTTAGACAGAATCCAAGCGATTATTGAAAGTTATGGTCAGCCGGTCACGTTTAGTAAATAAATTTCACTATATCAAATAAAAGCACATTAAAATGTGCTTTTTTGTTATTTATCGAATGTTATTTACCGAATTCTTTTACGTTTTATCGCTCGTAAAACAAATATACTCCCTTCTAATGCTAATACGCAGACAGACAACCAAATAAGCCCATATGAGATGATATGCTCTGACGATACAGATTCATGCAAAAATATTACCGATACCATAGAAAGCAGAACAGGTTCTACATATCCAAGTAATCCGAATAATCCCATCGGTAGTAATCGTCTTGCAACAAAATACATTGCAAAAGCAATAGCGGTAATGATTCCTAGCATAGGGATAAAAATAGGAAAATGGGTAATGTCATGAATAATCTCATCCCAACTGTAGTTAAGAATAAAATAAAACAAACACCCAATAAAAATAAAAAAGAAGTCCGAAAACGTGCCTGCAATGCCCTCTATTTGTAATTTTCGGCGTGTCATAAAATAAACGGGGTATCCTAGGGCGATGACGGCTGTTTCCCACGAAAATGCGCCTGTATTGACAATTTCAATAGCGACCCCTAATGCCGCAAGCCCCACTGCTATTTTTTGTAAAAAACTGAGCTTTTCTTGATAAAACAGTTGTCCTGAAATAACCATGGTTAACGGTAGTAGAAAATAGCCTAACGAAGCTGACAAGCCATGTCCGTTGATAGGCGCCCAGATAAAGATCATCATCTGGACTGTCAATAATAGTGATGAGCACAATAACCCAATTAAGAGAAGGGGATGTGTTTTTATACGGACAAAAAGTAGATGAATGGCAGACCACTGTTTTTCAATTAAAATTAGAATCACAATCGCAGGAAAAGAAGTCAACAATCGCCAGCAAAAGATATCAATAACTGACAAGGGATGCAATAACACGGGATAATAATAAAGTAAGCCAAAAAGGCATGATGCGAGTATTGACAGGACAACACCTTTTATCATGGTTTCACCTTAATTAATAAAAAAATAGCGCTAATGAATAGCGCTATTATAGGGTTAAAAAACGTTTTTTAGCCTATTACTTCGACACCATTCATGTATGGGACTAAAATGGATGGAACTTTAATGCTTCCATCAGCTTGCTGATAGTTTTCCATAATGGCAACCAATGTACGCCCTACCGCTAATCCAGAACCATTTAAAGTATGGACTAAATAAGTTTTATTGTCTGCTTTGCTACGATAACGAGCTTGCATACGACGTGCTTGGAAATCCCACATATTAGAGCAAGAAGAGATTTCTCGATAAGTGTTTTGAGCAGGAACCCAAACTTCAAGATCATAGGTCTTACAAGAACCAAAGCCCATATCACCGGTACATAGCACAATTTTTCGATAAGGCAGTTCTAATAGCTGCAACACTTTTTCAGCATGAGCAGTAAGCTCTTCTAACGCTTGCATGGATTCTTCTGGTTTCACTATTTGCACTAACTCAACTTTATCAAATTGGTGCATACGAATTAAACCACGTGTGTCTTTACCATAAGATCCTGCTTCAGAACGGAAACAAGGTGTATGAGCGGTCATTTTTAATGGAAGCTCACTTTCATCTAAAATTTCATCACGCACTAAGTTTGTTACCGGAACTTCAGCGGTTGGGATTAATGCATAATTACTGCTTTCTGCTTCTTCATCGAGCGGTTTTGTGTGAAATAGGTCACCTGCAAATTTTGGTAATTGACCTGTTCCAAATAAAGTGGCCTTATTAACTAAATAAGGTACGTAAATTTCAGCATAGCCATGCTGCTCGGTATGAAGGTCTAACATGAATTGAGCGATAGCACGGTGTAAACGCGCAATTTGAGATTTCATCACCACAAATCGAGCCCCAGTGAGTTTTACACCCGCAGCAAAGTCAAGCCCACCAAAACGTTCACCTAAAGCAACATGATCTTGTACTGGAAAATCAAATGTTCTTGGCGTACCAAAACGCGATATTTCAACATTATCATTTTCGTCTTTACCGTCAGGTACAGAATCATCCGGTATATTTGGAATATTTGAAGCAATATCTTTAATTTGATTCAGTAAGATTTCTAGCTCAGCTTTAGCGCTGTTGAGTCTTTCACCAAGCTTATTGACTTCTTCACGTACGGACGTGATATCTTCACCACGAGCTTTAGCTTCACCAATAGCTTTAGAACGTGCATTACGCTCTGCCTGTAAGCTTTCGGTTTCAACTTGTAGTACTTTACGTTTTTCTTCAAGTTGACGAATACTATCAACATCTAATTTAAATCCACGGCGCGCTAATTTAGTAGCGACAAGATCCAATTCATTTCGGAGTAAATTCGGGTCCAACATAAAAAAAGTCCATTATGATTAATTAAAGATATCTATCTACTTTAATGGTTATTTTAATATAGCGACGACCATATTTAAAATAAAAAAGCAGACTGATTATAAATATTTAAAATTTGAGCTTAGTATACTCGATTTATATCGGGATTCAACCAGAGTGGTATACCCGAAGAAATCTAACTGATATTCGTCAATCAATGTAGTTCAATTGGATAAAAGCAATTATTTTATCATTTATTTTTCTTGCTTATACTGCTGAATATTTTATCTCGACTATTATTCATAAAAGAAAAACAAATACAAGTTATTAACAATCATTTTTTGGTAAATTTTATCATCCCGATGTTTCATATTGGTTTTAAATCTATTTTCCTATTTTTATACAGTATTAAATCTTTATCTAAATCATTTAGTTATTGTTATATGTCAATTGCTACTGATATCGATCTTATTCGCATCTATCACGAAAATAATTTGAATAGCGGTGATTTATGATTGATAAAGTGAAATATATCTTATATTGATCTGCTAAAACGATAATCTTATACTTAACTGCTATTTATTTTATTTTTCAAAAGTATCAAGGGGCAAAAGATAAATGGATCAACAACAATATAAAGCAACAAGTGGTTTAGCTATAGCGGGGATGAGTTGCGGAATTTCATCACTGGTTTCTATTTTGGTCATCAATATTTTAAGTATTGTCGTCGCTATTGTCGCTATAGTATTGAGTGCTGTTGCTATGAGTGATATAAAAAATAATAATAAAAGAGGTTTTGGTTTTGCAACAACAGGGATAATTTGTGGAATCATAACGCTTTTATTATGGTGTTCATTTTTCATTTTAGTATTAACTTAGAATGTGCACTTTGACTTCTAATCTTGCTTAAAACACTTTTTAGGGCTTGGGTAGGAATAGATGACATTAGAGGCCTGAGAAACATAAAAAGCGTTGTAGAGCGTTTTATATAAGCATTTTTGGGGTATTGGTAAACATGCTAAAGTGTAGAGCAGAGCAGATGATTAATATATGCGTATAGAATAATTTTTTAGGTGGTTTTACACATTATAACCTTTGATTGATTAGCATAAATCGAAGAATCTTTTGGGATGCTTAAATGGCGCACCCGAAGGGATTCGAACCCCTGACCGCTCGGTTCGAAGCCGAGTGCTCTATCCAGCTGAGCTACGGATGCTTGTAAGTTCGTAAAAATGGTGCATCC
>NZ_JBIDFL010000002.1:0-354878 GCF_046635785.1 Gilliamella sp. CG16 | reverse complement strand
ATCCGAAGGGATTCGAACCCCTGACCGCCCGGTTCGTAGCCGGGTACTCTATCCAGCTGAGCTACGGATGCATATTTTGAATTTTGTTAAAATGGTGCATCCGAAGGGATTCGAACCCCTGACCGCCCGGTTCGTAGCCGGGTACTCTATCCAGCTGAGCTACGGATGCATATTTTAAATTTTTAAAAATGGCGGTGAGAGAGGGATTCGAACCCTCGATGCAGCTTTTGACCGCATACTCCCTTAGCAGGGGAGCGCCTTCAGCCTCTCGGCCATCTCACCAAAACAACCATGATTTTATCTGAACAACAAAATCATTATGTGTGGCGCACATATTACGGTTTACAAAAAATAAGTCAAACATTTTTTTGCTTACGCGTTCTAGTTGTTTAATTCGTGCCCAAAATATTGCTATTCTTTAGGCTCAGAAACCTCATCAGCCTTGTTTTGTGCTTGATGGATTCTGTTATAGATTTCTTCACGATGAATAGAAACTTCTTTAGGTGCATTAATACCAATTCTGACCTGATTGCCTTTCACGCCCAAAATGGTAATAACAACATCGTCACCAATAATTAGTGTTTCACCTACTCTCCGAGTTAAAATTAACATTCGATCTCCTACTCTCAGTTATTTATATATCCAAACTGTTATAAAAAGTAGCTTCGTTAGTCCATCAATAAACACAATAATGGATTTAAAAGACAAACTCTGTTGGCTTGTTTTAAGTCAATCGAATCTATCTCACTAACTAGCTTGTAATTTATTACTGATTTCCTTTTTCACAGAAGATAACGCTCCTGGTAACGCTGAAAGATCCATTCCACCTGCTTGGGCGAAATCAGGCCGCCCACCACCTTTACCACCTACCATTAATGCTAATTGAGATACTAATTCGCCAGCTTTAACAATATTAATTAAATCATTTGTTACACCAGCAGCTAAATTAATTTTGTCACCATTAACAGCAGCAAGAACAATTACTCCAGACTTCAATTGATTTTTAAGATCATCAATCATTGTGCGTAATTGTTTCGCTTCGACATTATCAAGTTTAGCGATTAGCAAATTTTTATTACCAATGTTTTCACATTGATTGAGCAGTTGTGCACTTTGTTGGCTAGCTTTTTGTGCATTTAATTGCTCTATGGTTTTCTCTAACTGTTTAGTTTGTTCAAGCAATTGCTCAATACGAACTAAAACTGTAGATTTGTCGCTTTTTACCAATTGTTCAATTTGCGTTAACAAATTGGATTCATGGTGTATGTACTCCATTGCATTTTGCCCTGTTGTAGCTTCAATACGACGAACACCAGAAGCAATGCTGGATTCTGAGGTAATTTTAAATAGACCTATATCACCAGTTCGATCAACATGCGTACCTCCGCACAATTCAATCGAAAAATCTCCCATTGTTAGCACTCTAACAATGTCTTCGTATTTCTCACCAAATAATGCCATAGCGCCTCTATTTTTAGCTTCATCTATTGGCATTAACTCAATATCGACAGGTAAGTTACGACGTATTTGTTGATTCACCAGATTTTCAATTTCAGTAATTTGCTCTGCTGTTATGGCTTGATTATGTGAAAAGTCAAAACGCAGATAGCTATCATTGACTAATGAACCTTTTTGATGAACATGATTGCCTAAAATTTGTTGCAGTGCAGCTTGCAATAAATGTGTAGCAGAGTGATTACGACGAATGCGTTCACGTAGCTCAACATCAATCGCTGCAGTAACATTATCACCAACTTTTAGGGATCCTTTTACGATCTGCCCTAAATGACCAATACTTTTACCATATTTCTGACTATCAAAAACGGTGTATTCAAGGTTAGCATTGGTTAAGACACCTTTATCGCCAATTTGACCACCAGACTCACCATAGAAAGGGGTTTTATCTAATATCACAATAGCGTCTTCACCGGCATGAATACTGTCAACTTTTTGGCCATTTTTAAAAATCGCTATAACTTTTGCGGAAGATTCTGTTGCTTGATAACCTAAAAATTCAGTTACCTCATCAAGTTTAATCACATTGCTATAATCAACACTAAATGAACTTGATTCACGCGCGCGTTTTCGTTGCTCTTCCATACAGTTATTAAAACCGACTTCATCAATCGTGATATTTTTTTCACGGCAGACATCAGCCGTTAAGTCTAATGGGAAACCGTAAGTATCATAAAGCTTAAAGGCAATATCACCCGGTAAAACATGACCTGTAATTTTTGCTAATTCTTGATCAAGTAAGAATAAACCACGTTCTAATGTTTTTAAGAATTGTTCTTCTTCTAGTCTCAGGGTATTTTCAACATGTTCACGATTATTATTTAATTCTACTGCGGCATTTTCCATTACGTTAATTAATGGTTTTACCAGTTTATAGAAGAATATTCCTTTTGCGCCAAGCATATGACCATGTCGTACTGCTCGTCGGATGATTCGACGTAATACATAGCCACGACCTTCATTGGAAGGCATCACACCATCTGAAATTAAAAACGCACAAGATCGAATATGATCGGCAATAACTCGCAAAGATTTATTTTCTAAATCTTTAGTTTGAATAATTTCAGCTGCATCTTTAATTAACTGTTTAAATAAATCAATATCGTAATTAGAGTTAACATGTTGCAGTACGGCAGCAATACGTTCAAGTCCCATACCTGTATCAACAGAAGGTTTAGGTAAAGGCTCCATGGTACCGTCGGCATGGCGATTAAACTGCATAAAGACGATATTCCAAATTTCAATGAAACGGTCACCATCTTCTTCAGGGCTACCTGGCGGTCCACCCCATAAATGATCACCATGATCATAAAAAATTTCGGTACACGGTCCACAAGGGCCGGTATCACCCATTTGCCAAAAGTTATCAGATGCATAAGGCGCACCTTTATTATCGCCAATTCGTATAATACGTTCTTTTGGAATACCGATATCTTTTTCCCAAATAGCATAAGCTTCGTCATCTGTTTCATAAACAGTCACAGTAAGCTTATCTTTTGGAAGATTAAACCATTCTTTACTGGTTAATAATTCCCATGCAAAATGAATTGCATCACGTTTGAAGTAATCACCAAAACTAAAATTACCTAGCATTTCAAAGAAAGTATGATGTCTAGCTGTGTAGCCAACATTATCAAGATCGTTATGTTTACCGCCAGCGCGTACGCAACGTTGTGCTGTTGTTGCTCGACTATAAGGACGTTTATCTATACCAAGAAATACATCTTTAAATTGATTCATTCCAGCATTAGTGAATAGTAATGTTGGATCATTATGTGGAACAAGGGAACTACTTGCTACGATTTCGTGTCCTTTGCTATTGAAAAAGTCAAGAAAATTTTGACGAATTTCTGCAGTGCTTTTCATTTAGGCTTCCATATAAAAATGATAGATATTTAAATATAGTAATATACCCGTTACAACTAAAGTTGAATAGTAGATGTTCTTTATACTGCAGTGAATCTAGCTAATATTACAAGTAAATAAGGAAAAAATAAAATGACCTAGTGAGCTTTATTCGTAAAGGGTATCGTTCAAACTTCGATTGAATACATTTTAGATATTTTACCAGTTTAAGTCAACAAACTGTACACATTTTTTACATCATCTTGTGTATAACCTCGGGTTGTTAAGAATTGTATGTTTTTGTACCACAAAGGTTTATTTTTGGGATCAATTTGTTTAAATTTTTTAATTAATTGTTGGTGAGCAATTTCAGACCAATTTATATCTGAATTATTCAGAATTTCACGGCTTAAGTCGGTTGGTAAACCTCGTTGCTTAAGTTCTAATGCAATTCGGTATTTACCATATCCTTTGTTAGCTCGCATAGTAATATATTTTTCAATATATTGGGCATCATTCATCCAATTTTGCTCAATACAATACTCAATAACATCATTAATTTCTGAGCTAAGTTGATGGTATTGTTCGTGATACTCTTCGTCCGAACTTTTGATTTTTTTGGCAAAAAATAGTGTTAGTTTTTGGTTTAATTTATAGGATGAATGGTCACGCTGTGCAAGTAATTGCACAGCTTTATTTAAGATAGATTTATTGAGTTTTTTGCTCATTACTCAAAACTTTCATCTTCTGGTGATGCGTCTTCATCAGAAAAAACCGCAGGACTATTTAATAATAGTTCTCGTAATTTAGTTTCAAGTTCATTGGCAATTTCGGGATGCTCTTGTAAAAATTTAATTGAATTCGCTTTTCCTTGACCCACTTTTTCGCCGTTATAGCTATACCATGCCCCCGCTTTATCAACTAATTTATGTTTGACACCTAAATCAATTAATTCACCATCTTTAGAAATACCACAACCATATAGTATTTGAAATTCAGCTTGTCTAAATGGCGCTGCGACTTTATTTTTAACAACTTTAACTCGTGTGTCACTACCAATCACATCTTCGCCTTCTTTTACTGCACCAGTACGACGGATATCTAAACGAACAGATGCGTAGAATTTAAGTGCATTACCACCAGTTGTGGTTTCTGGGTTACCAAACATCACACCAATTTTCATCCGAATTTGGTTAATAAATACGACTAAACAATTCGCATTTTTAATATTTGCAGTAAGTTTTCGCAGGGCTTGTGACATCAAACGAGCTTGTAACCCCATATGCGAATCACCCATTTCACCTTCAATTTCAGCTTTAGGTGTTAATGCTGCTACCGAGTCGACAATGATCACATCAACTGCGCCAGAACGAACTAATGCATCACAAATTTCAAGTGCTTGTTCACCGGTGTCGGGTTGTGAAACTAATAAGTCATCAACTTGTACGCCTAATTTAGCTGCATAAATTGGATCTAAGGCGTGTTCTGCATCAATAAATGCGCAAGTTTTACCTTCTTTTTGAGCCTGTGCAATAACCGATAATGTTAATGTGGTTTTACCTGATGATTCTGGTCCAAAAATTTCAACTATTCGCCCCATTGGTAAGCCACCAATGCCTAATGCAATATCAAGTCCTAAAGAACCAGTTGAGACGGCATCAACATCTAACGTTTGGGTATCCCCTAAACGCATAATAGAACCTTTACCAAATTGTTTTTCGATTTGACTTAATGCTGCTGAAAGTGCACGTTGTTTGTTTTCGTTCATATAATAAAATTCCACTGAGTTAGCATATTGGGTGGTATTATACTGTATTGTTATACAGTATCAAGTTTTTTTTGCTTTAAATAAAATAGATAATAACTGATACATAATAAAATGTTTTTTTTCATGATGTCGACTAAATTCATGCGCTAATTTAGACTTAAGTGAGGGACTAAAAATAGAGATAGTTTAGTTCAATTCGAGATAAGTGTTAGCCAGCAATACATTGGGACAAATAAAAACCAATGAACTTGTTTATCAAAAAAATAATTGAAAAAATAGAAAGTAAATAAGGTAAAAATTGGATATTACTTGCTCGTTTTTCCTGCAAAATGGTATTTGTTACTGTGAGTTTAATGCGATTAATAAGTCATATACGAATTAAGTTAATCTTATTGAAGTCAATTTTTTGTCGATCAAATTGTTTAAAGCTTTAGACTTAAATGTTATGCTAAACTTAACTTTTTTTACATATCTCATTAGCGCTTACATAAAGGGAAATAATGACCATTGATAAACAATGTAATGAATATGAATTGTGCCCAAATTGCGATTTGGTTGTAGAGCTATCTGATATTCTTTTAAAACATAAGGCGGTATGTCCTCGTTGTAATACCACCTTAGCTAAAAATAATGCAGATATGAAGTTTAAAGCGATGATCTACGCCATATGTGCATTGATAATGGTTATCGCAGCAAGTCATTTTATATTTATTGATATTCGTCTGGTCGGTAATTTTAATGGCGTGAGTGTTATTGATATACCTAAAACACTATTTGATGATAATTACAGTTATATTTCGGCGCTTTTTGTCGTGTTTGTATTGCTTTTTCCCGTTATTAATTTAGCAATTATTGCGCTACTTTGCTCTAAAATAGCGCTTTCAAAATATCGCAAAAGAGATCTGTTAGTTGTATACGAAAGATTTCAACACTGGTGCATGCCAGAAATATTTCTAACAGGGGTACTGGTTAGCTTTGTAAAATTGATGAGTTACGGTAATATCGGCGTAACCAGTTCTTTTTGGGCTTTTTGTTTATTCGCCTTTTTTTATATAAAAGCGTTAGTTATTTTTTCTCCGGATGCAATTTGGAATGAGATTAAAACAAATAATTTTGCTAAAGGCGAATTAAAAACAGGTAAAACGGCAATCAGTCAAAAATTAAAGTTATGTAGCTGTTGTCAGGCTATTGTTCCTTTTGAGTATGCTAAATGCCCTCGATGCAAACAGAAAAGTCAGATTCGAAACCGTAATAAAATACAATGGACGATTGCATTACTAACAACTTCATTACTAATTTATATTCCAGCAAATTTATATGGCATTATGATAACGGTTGTATTTGGTTCATCATCGACTTCAACCATTATGGATGGGGTCATCTATATGTGGCAAGCGGGTGATGTTCCTGTTGCGTTAATTATTTTTACAGCGAGTGTTGTTATTCCAATTTTGAAAATTATTTCACTTAGCTGGCTTTGTTATTTTGCCTTAGCGGTTAAGCGAAAAAATAAACAAAATTGTTTGAGAATGAAAAAATTATATAGTGCTGTCGAATTTATCGGTAAATGGTCAATGATTGATATCTTTGTGGTTTCTGTCGTGTGTTCATTAGTTAGAAATCAACAAATGATGGGGGTATATCCAGATATTGGTGTTGTATTTTTTGCCACCGTCGTAATTGTGACAATGATTGCATCGCAAAAATTTGATCCTCGATTAATTTGGGATCGTAGACCAATTAGAAATTAGCGTTATAGGAAACATATGACAAATTCAAATAGATTAGCAAAAATTATCAAAATCAGAGCTATCTCAGCAATATGGATTATCCCTATTGTTACTGTAATTGTTGGGCTTTGGATAATTTACTCTCATTTTGCTGATAGAGGTACATCCTTCACTTTGCTGGCAAAAGATGCTAGTGGTATTGTTGCTGGAAAAACGGTGATTAAAAATCGTAGTGTTGATGTAGGCATAATAGATCAAGTGACGTTATCGGATGATTATAATCAAGTTGTCATCAAAGGACGAATCTATAAAAATATGGAGCCTTTGCTTAAAAATGACTCCATATTTTGGGTGGTTAAACCAGAAATTGGGCGTGATGGAGTTACGGGATTAGGTACGATTTTATCGGGTGTTTATATTGAATTAGTCGCAGGAAATGATAAACATAGCTTTAAAAATGATCCGTTTGAATTGTCCGATTCGCCACCCATATCCGATCCTAGTATTAAGGGTATTCGGTTAAATTTAGAAAGTGATCAAAGCGGAATGATACCGCGTGGTGCTTCAGTGATGTTTAGAGGCTATCGGGTAGGGAATGTAGAAACCTCGTTGTTTGATGTTGAAGCGCGTAAAATGAAATATCAAATTTTCATCAAAGAGCCTTATGATGCGCTAGTGACACAAAATGTTAGATTTTGGAAAGAAGGTGGAGTTAATTTAACACTTTCTTCTATGGGTGCAAGTTTGAATTTTCCTTCTTTAGATGTTCTGTTATCTGGGGGAATCAGTTTTGATTTACCCGACGGATCTAAATTGGGGGCTCCAGCACAGCAGTATGCATTATATCAATTATACGATGATAAAAAGTCGATACAAGAATCTCAATACACTCAATATAAAGAGTTCCTGATCATGATTTCAGATTCCATATCGGGGCTAAATGTTGGCGCACCGGTTGAGTATCATGGAATAAGACTCGGTACGGTTAGCAAAGTGCCATTTTATACCATAGACATGTTAAATGAATCGTCAATACTGAATCAAAAAGTACCGGTCTTAATTAAGATTGAGCCTGATCGTTTATCCGATTTAGTGGATGAAAAAATCGATATTGCAAAGCAGATCATGGAAGAACAAAAAAATGGTTTAAGAGCTTCGCTTAAAACATCAAATTTATTTACGGGTGCGCTGTATATTGATTTGGATTTTTACCCTGATTTAAAAAATGAATACAATGAAAAAACAGCTGTGCAATATGGTTATGATACCATCGACACTACTTCAACAGGCATAGCACAAATACAAGCTAAAATTTTACAATTATTAGATAACTTCAATAATTTACCACTAAATAAAACAATGGATCAGTTTAATCAATCATTGGCATCGAGTGAGCGTTTAATGAATTCGTTGAATAAGATCATGGCAAGCAAAGAGATGCAAACGATGCCAAAAGATCTGCAAAAAGCGTTACGCTCATTGAACGATACAATGAAAGAATTACAACCTGGTTCAGAAATGAATAATCAAATAAAAGAGAGTTTGCAAAAAATTCAACAAATGATGGATGAGTTAACGCCATTGTTAAGCACATTGAATGATAAAAGCAATGCTTTAATATTCTCTGCACCTGTTAAACAAGATTTGGAACCCAAAGCAAAAGGTAAAAAATAATGAAAAGCATAATAAATCGCATTTTTACAATTGGGATTATGGCATTATTAACGACATTAGTTGGCTGTTCTTCAGGAACCGCTGAAAAACATTACTTTCAATTAGAGAGTCATTTACAAAATCAACGTTCACAAACCTTGAATTCAGCGCATGGTTTTATATGGATTGAATCCATAGATGTAGCTAGTTTTTTAAACAAACAAGGGATTGTCTTGCAAACGGATAATATTCAGTTTGTTACGGCCTCAAACAATTTATGGGGATCATCGCTTTCACAACAACTTGGTGATCGTTTAGAACAAGATTTAGCGATTTTTTTACCTCATTATTTAGTTTCAACCAAAGCAATTACTACCCCAACAATGACCGTCAAACTATTTATTGATGGATTTCATGGCAGTTACACCGGCGATGCGATAATAAAAGGGCGTTGGGTTGTTAAAGATAGTAAAGATAATATTGAAACAAAATTTTTTGAACATCGTATAGCGTTAAAAAATAATGGCTATGCCGCATTAGTCAATGCATTATCGAAAGGTTGGCAGGATGAAGAGCGTGACTTTTCCACCTTGATAATACGTTAAGTGATTCGATAACATTTCGCCATTGAGTTGGCGAAATCGTTACCTTTATATCATTGAGTTTTTAATTGTTGTTTGAAGTGGTTAAAAACTTTATCATCAATTTCCACCCATTTGCGAACACTATTAATGAATGCAATTTTTTCAGCGTATAATACATCTTTTTTAGTCAGTGTTTTTTCAACTAATTGTTTTGATTCCAAATAAAATTGCCGCATTGTCCCCGCCAGTAAGCCAGAGGTGATTTTGGGGGTTACCCATTGATTATCAACCAATAACGCGATATTACCATTAACAAACTCTGTGATTTCGTCATGTTGATTAAAGTTAATATACTCTTTTGCAGGGAGTAGTGCCGGAAAATGATGCCGAATTGATGTTTTGTGGTATAAAAAGAGATTCTGGTTATTAACACAATTTGGAGCAAACTCAATTTCGGCGATTTGCAAAGGCGTGATAATACTATCATGATTAATCTCAAACTGCCCATTTTCTCTAAGTAAAATCCGTATTTTATACAAATTTTTAGAATAGGTGTTTGCCAGATTCATTAGGGCTAACTTAATGATACGGATATTGCACTCAAAATTAAAATAACTTGCAGAATCAGTTAATCTTGTTAAATGCTGATCCAATAAAAAAAACTGACCATTTTCAAGTAACAGTGATTCAATAATGTATTCTGGTATGGTAATTGTACGATTTAAAATTGCTGATTTAATTAAAATTTCGTTATATTCATCTTGCGAAGTGGAATCCCAGGTAATCCCTCCACCCACACCATAATGCATATATTGCTGATTTATCGTTAATGTGCGAATTGGCACGTTAAATACCATTTTATGCCCAAATGGTTCAATATATCCAATCGTGCCGCAATAGACCCCTCGAGCAGTGTTCTCAATTTGAGCGATAATTTGCATCGTACTAACTTTTGGCGCACCGGTGATTGAACCGCATGGAAATAATGCTCGAAAAATGTCGAATAAATGAATATCTTCAATTAATTGCCCCTCAATAGTTGAGGTTAATTGCCACACGGTTGGATATTTTTCAGCAGAAAAGAGCGTTGGTACAACAACCGTGCCTGGTTTGGAAATTTGACTTAAATCATTGCGAAGTAAATCAACAATCATCATATTTTCTGCTAGATTTTTTTCTGACATCAGCAAAAGGCGTTGTTGATTATCTTGTTGTGTAGTCAAACCTCGTCCTACCGTGCCTTTCATCGGTTTGGTGGTAATCGTTTTATTTTCAATCCTAAAAAATAACTCGGGTGAAATCGATAAAATATGATAATCATCATGTTCAAAATAAGCGCAATAATCTGCCTGATTATTTTTTTGAAGAAAATAGTAATAATCAATCGGATTTCCGTCAAAAGGCGCTTTAAATTGAATGGTATAATTGGTTTGATAAGTATTTCCTAATTCAATTTGAGAACGGATAAAATCAATTTTTTGATTATATTCTTCAATAGTTGTATCACAGCTTAATACTAATGGTTCTGCCTGATAATGAGGTATTGATTTAGGGGGGTGAGATGAGTATTTATCATAAATACCAAATAATAGTAGAGGTAAATCGGTATCTTGAGGCGGATTGGATTGGGTTTGATTAGCCTGATTAAAGCCCATTGCACTCTCATAGGCTAAATATCCTACTGCATAAAATCCTTGTGCAATAAATGATTCAATCTCTTCTAAGCATTTTTTTACGGATGACACTTTAGTTGTTGCTAATATTTTTATGGGATCGCAAAAATATTTATGTTGACCTTCAAAATCGATATGAACTTTCATGTAAATCCTATTGATGAACAAAATTTTTGATGATTTGCAAACCACAATCTGTTTTGATTGCTTCAGGATGAAATTGTACCGACTCAATAGGTAAATATTTATGGCGTAATCCCATAATCAATCCTTGTTTATTTCGTGCGGTGACAATGAGTGGTGATGATGTAGGTAATAAATTATCCCTTACCATTAAAGAGTGATAACGCACTACCGTCAGTGGATTGTCAATTCCAGTAAAGATTCCTTGACTATCATGATTAATATTATCGAGTTTACCGTGCATTGGTTGCGGAGATTTGACAATCTCATATCCAAAATACTGTGCTATTGCTTGATGTCCTAAACAGATCCCGAATATTGGGCAGCTACGATTGAATTCAGCTAGAACGGAAAGAGTTATTCCTGCATTGCTAGGACTCCCCGGTCCTGGTGAGAGAACAATTTTAGAAAAGTTTAATTTTTTCAATTGGTCAATTGTCATCTCATTATTTTTAATCACTTTAACTTTGGCTTTAGCTCGACAAAGATAATCATAAATATTAAACGTAAAAGAATCATAATTATCAATTAGTATAATCAAAATATTGCCTGCGAGATTTCAAACGATTTATTTCAAATTTTCATGCTGATATATCCTAATATATTTTCTTTTATTTAGAAAAGATTTTAACGATTGAACTGATTATTTTTAACGCATGTCTATTTTTTTATGGACTAAATTCGATTATCGAATTAACATTAGCGCAAACTAAAATACAATAATAGGAAAAATGATGAAAATCAGAGTATTGTTAATTGTAGTAATAAGTTTTATCTTTTCAAATAACGTATTTGCTGAGCAGTTACCGACAGCACAAGAACGAAAGATCAGTGATCAGCAGCTGATCTACCAACAAGAAAGGCAAAAAGCAACAGAAGAGGCATTGTCAACTAAAACACCTAATGTAAGTTTAATGTCACCTTTACAAAAAATTCAGACGATCAATTTTCCTGAAGAGGAATTTTGTTTTCCGATTCAACATGTTGAATTGTTAGAACGTGATGCCTTTCCAATTACCATACCGTTAAATACGTTAGCCAAACAAGCGGAAGGTCGTTGCTTGGGTGGCAAAGGTTTAAATTTACTGATGACGGAATTACAAAATCAGCTTATTAGTTATGGCTATATCACAACACGGGTTTTGGCGCCTCAACAAGATCTTAATTCAGGAACATTTACTTTATTGTTGCTGAAAGGAACGGTAAGAAATATTTTTTATTCATCAGATAGTGACACCAGAGCCAATTTAACAAGTAATATGCCATTAAAAAAAGGGGATTTACTTAACTTACGCGCTATCGAACAAGGACTTGAAAATTTTCAGCGAATTCCAACTGCCAGTGCTCAAATCCAATTATTACCAGGAGAAGAGGCCGGTGAAACAGATATTGTTATCCAACGTCAACAATCGAAATATTGGCGAATAGGATTATCGTTAGATAATTCGGGATCAAAAAGTACGGGTCGCTATCAAGGTGGGCTCACACTTTATTTGGATAATCCACTTGGTCTTAGTGACAGTTTTTATGTTTCTGGTGGACATAATTTAGAGGGCGTGGACGATTATGGCTCAAAAAATTATCTATTCGCCTATTCTGTCCCATTTGGTTATTGGCTTTTTGATGCCTCGATGTATGCAAATACCTATAATCAAAAAATTTCGGATGTGGTCGATTATCAATATAAAGGACGGAGTAAATATTATAATTTTCAAATAAGCCGAGTATTGCACCGTAATGAAGCGCAAAAAACAATATTAAGTTATGGCATCAATTTAAGAGAGTCTCACAATTTCATCAATGATACCGAAATCGAAATTCAGCGGCGCAAAACAAGCAATTGGCGAATTGGCTTACAGCATAGTCACTACTTCGATAATATCGTTGTTTATGCAGGTGCATCTTATCAAAAAGGCGTACGTTGGTTTGGCGCACAAAAAGCATTTGAAGAAAAATCTGAAATCGGTAGTGCTCTAACCGATATCATTAATGCTAATTTGTCGGTTTATGTGCCTTTTAAACTCGGTAATCAAAATTTTGGATACAGCCTTGATTCACAAGGACAATACACTCGACGTAATAAATTAACTGCACCGGATCGATTTTCGATTGGTAGTCGTTGGACGGTACGAGGATTTGATGGTGAAGAGATGTTAAGTGCCGATAATGGCTGGTTTATTCGCAATGATTTAATATGGTATACGCCACTAAACCAGCAATTATATTTAGGACTGGATGCCGGTGGCGTATTTGGGGGAAATTCCGAAAATCTGACGGGTAAAAAATTAGTCGGTTCGGCTATCGGAATCAGAGGACGTCACTTTGGTCTTTATTATGATATGTTTGCTGGCGTGCCCCTACATAAACCTGACAAATTTAATACTAATCATTTAACACTCGGATTCTATTTAAATTGGACTTATTAGTGTTACCTATCATTTAGCCAACAATAAATTAGTACTTATTATTGTTTTCAATAAACAATAATAAGTACTAAATAAAATCAATTAAATAACTCCATAATAATTAATGCATTAGTTAATGAAGAAAAATTAAAAAAATTTTTTGTAAAGCTAATGAAGATATTTTAAATAAACCTTTGACTGAAAGTTTATTTAAAGATTATTATATATAAGTTATCTTATCTAAACCGCATAATTATGGGTTTTATCATTACTTTGTAAACTGATGATAAAACGATCAAATATTAATAAATTGATTACAGTTTTTTTAAGTGTTTATTAATCGCGGAAAAGTCTTAACTCTTACCACCAAGATAAGATACATAACATTAAAAAGGTCACTATTTTTGTTGATTGTAAGCATTCAGTCAGCCATAAAAGAATAGCCATCTAATTTCGCTATACAGGTTGTTAGATTCTATTAAATTTCCTTTTTATAACTTGAATTAACCTTATTTGAATAGTTCTATTTTATGAAAGTTAACTATCGATAACTTATACAAAACGATGACTAAAGGATATGAGCTTAATTTCACATTACATTTTGCAGTAAAAAGTTATATTAACTATTGATATTAATTGGATTTGATTCAATTCAATTAACAGATTGTTAATTACACTGTAGTCATTTTTTCATTGTAGTAACTAATTGATATTAGTCATTTTGTAAAACAGTAATCTTAATTTATGCCTTGATTATAGAATAAATTGATTTTTATAAAATGACTGGTTTTTAAGAAAATTCCGATTCTTTTTGAGTAAAAAAGAGTAGATCTATGAAAGGTGAGACATACTATGAATAAAAATTTTTATCGCATTGTTTTTAATAAAACTCGTGGATTGTTCGTTGTGGTATCTGAAATTGTAAAATCACATCAGGCGATATCACGTTGCAGCCGAAAAGCTAAAAAAACGGATATTAAACAGAATTCAAATAACGATACAAAATATTGCACATTAAAACCACTTGCATTTTTATCCTATATTGCATTAGGTATGGTAAGTATTGTTGGTACAACTTATGCAAAAGGTATTGTGGTTGATCCCTTAGCCAATCAAAATCAACGTCCTGTCGTTAAGGAATTACAAAATGGTACAACACAAATCAATATTGTTGCACCGAGTAGAAACGGTGTGTCTCATAATAAATATACTCAATTTGATGTGTCAAAAAAGGGTGTGATTCTTAATAATGCTACTGGTGGCACGAATACACAACTAGCAGGAAATATCAATGGTAATCCACTATTACAAAACAGCGCAAAAGTCATTTTAAATGAAGTTAATTCTAACAATATCAGCCAATTAAATGGTTATATTGAAGTCGCCGGACAAAAAGCACAGGTGATAATCGCTAATCCAGCTGGGATTACCTGTGATAATTGTGGCTTTATCAATGCAGATAGAGCCACGTTAACAACCGGTAAACCGATTGTAACAAATGGTAACCTAGAAGGCTATTTGGTCGAAAAAGGTCATATTCAAATTACAGGTAATGGTCTAAATGATACCGGACAAGATTATAGTGATCTGATCGCTCGAAGTGTCAATATCAATGCTAAATTATGGGCAAATAAAGAAATCAATGTCATAACGGGTAAAGCAAAAGTTAGCGCGGATTTAAAACATATTGATACACAAGGCTTTGATAATCACGTTGGACAACCCGAGTTTGGCATAGATGTCTCAAGATTAGGGGGCATGTATGCGGATAAAATTAGAATGGTTGGGACAGAACATGGCGTTGGTGTACGAAATAATGGGACGTTATTGGCAAATGCAGGAACATTAACTGTAACCAACGATGGCAAAGTAATTAATGCTGGTTATATCAGTTCAGCGCAAAACCTTGAATTCAAAACGACTTATGGTGGAATTGAAAACCATTCAACAATTGAAAGTTCAAAAAACATTGTATTATCCAGTAAAGCAGAAATAAAAAATGTTGATAGATTAAATGCGCAAGGTGATATCACGCTTAATGCAGAAAGTTGGGTTGGTAACCAAGGATTAATATCTTCGGGTAAACAGATTACAACAACGAGTAAAGAGTTTGATAATAGTTATTCAGCAAATATAAAAGCGCAAAATCTAAAAATTAATGCGAATATGGCAAAAAATACAGGCAATATTAACGTAAATGACACAATTAATCTGCTCGCAAATCAGTTTGAAAATAATAAAAAATTAGCTGCTAAAAAAGAAGTCACTATAAACAGTAGAAAATTCAAAAATGATTGGAAAGGCAAAATTGAATCAAATAATATCAAAATTTTTGGTGACGAATTTGTCAATTATGGTCAACTTGTTGCCGACAATAGATTAACTATGAATGTTAAAAGTATCACGAATCTTAATGAATTAGTGGGAAGAAACGAAATCAGGATTAATAGTATAGAATTTTCTAACAAAAAAGACGGAATAATAAACGCTTATGATGCGGAAGTTATAACACAAAATTTCGATTCTGATGGTACAATTTTAACTGGCGCATTGGATATATCTGCTGAAATAAACTATAACAATGGCATCAATGGCAAAATAATAGCTGATTATTTCAAGTTAATAAATCCACATAAAAGTGTTAACGAAGGTCTTATCGATGTAGGCTATTTTTATGAAGTGGGTAGTGACTTTATTAATACCGCTTTTGGCAAAATAAAAGTCGGTGAATTATATGCCAATAATGATTATTTTGAAAATAAAGGTTCGGTATACTCATCCAGTAAAATAATCGTTGAAAGTAATGATTTTTACAATAATGGTCAATTTGATGCAATAAAAACTCTAAAAGTAAATCAGAATAAGAATTTTAAAAATGATTGGCAAGGAACAATCAACGCTAATTTAATTGAATTCGACCAACAGATCGTCAATGAAAGTTTTTCTAACTTTGGTTCGATACAGTCAAAAGATCAAATTAAAATTAAATCTAAGGATTTTTATAACCAAGGGAAGATATTGGCGAAACATGAATTAAGCATTCAGGGTGACAAACTAAAAAATGAGATGAATGCTTCAATAAGCGCTGACAAAATTGATCTATCCGGTACAACATTAGAAAATAAAGGTTTGATAACTGCTCAAGATTCCCTAAAAATCGATGTTAAACAGTTATATAACAAATTTAAGTTATTATCTGATGAAAATTTAGATATTAATACCTCATATTTTTCAAATGAAGGAAATGAAAGTCTTGTTAAAGCTGATTTAGTGACAATATTTGCTAATAAACTGGACAATCATAGTACCTTTAATGCGACTAATGATCTACAAATCATTGTTAACAACATCTACAATCAAGGTCGGTTCACATCTAATAATCATATTGGTATATATAGTGCAGACTTTAAAAATGATTGGGCAGGTCATGTTGATGCCGATAAACTGGATATCGCCGGTGGAAAAATGAACAACATGAACGAAATAAAAGCTAATCGATATATAACTATCAACGTTAATGATTTCTACAATAACAAGACTTTATTTACATTTGGAGATCTAGAAATAGGCGGCACCAATTTTAAAAATGATTGGTATGGTTTGATTAAAGCTGAAAACCTAGATATTCTTTCGACTCAGTTATCGAATTATGGAAAATTTGAAACAAGTAATTTAATGAATATTGTGACAAAGAATTTTTATAATTACGGACGAGTTGATTCTGATATGCACATCTGGTTATATGCTGATTATTTTAGAAATGATTGGAAAGCTGTGATGAATGCAAAATACATTAAAACGAAAGTGAATCACATTGAGAATTATGGATTAATAACAGGAATTATAAATGATGAAAATCAACTATAACTTATGGATTGCTAATGTTTTTTAACTTGAACAGTTGTTTATAACTTAAGATTCTGGTTTTCTATGTATAAAAAATTAGAAAACCAGGGTCTATTTTTCGAAATTTAAATAATCATATACTGAAAATAGAAACCGATTTAACCTGCTCTTTAATGTTAGCTATCTTAAAAAAATTGTGACCAAATGGAATTCTTCTTTTCTCTAACATTGCTGTTTTTAGATGCTGTTCATATAAATTTTTACCCCTAAAACCACCACTATTCTTTAAAAAGCAATAAATGTCGAAAAAACGTAGTAAAGTAAAAATAATGGTTAATTAGAAACTAATTTTTTCATCTTATTAAAAAATAAACATTAAAATCGCAAAACATTGATATAAAAATTTACTAAAGTTAAATTTTTTTGATTTAAATTAAAATTGAATTAAATTCTTTCAATAATATATAAAATAATTTAATAAAGTCTTTGACCGAACCTCAAATAAATGTTTATATAGTACACTTTATTTATCCAATGAATGCCTTGTGGTATAGGCACAATTTCACATCAATCAATAAAAGACACACCATTGTGAAATCAATCAGTTCCAGTATTATTTGTTTTTTTGATATTTATTAGTCATGTTAAATAAGATTAACTTACATTTATATATCAAATAAAAACAATATTTAACCAATAGCTATTTGTTAATAAGATCCAATGAGTGATTTGAAATACTGTTCTTTTTACGTCAATTTTTAAATATTGAGTCAGTGGTCAAACTATTCATGTTAACGACATAAAATTGATGATAATCAAAACTAATTAATCTTCTGTTGGTTAATAGAAAATCCCCATAAATACCCGAATGACAGAATTTGTATATTTTTTTCAAGTTGTAGTAACCCATTAATATCTTTGCTTGTTAATAAAAGGATATTAATTTTTTTTATAAATTTAATTAATTTTTAATAACTTAATATGCTTTTGTTTTCAGACATCAGCATTAGATACAAGGTGAAAAATACTATGAATAAAAATTTTTATCGCATCGTTTTTAATAAAGTTCGTGGATTATTTGTTGTGGTTTCTGAAATAGTTAAATCTCATCAAGTCATGGCTAGTCATAATCAAACCACAAAAAAAATGGAAGGGTATTGTAAGCAAAAAGATCAATCCTGTATGTTAAAACCCTTAGTATTTTTATCCTATATTGCATTTGGTATGGTTAGTATTGTTGAATCTAGTTACGCAAATAATATCGCTGTTGATCAAAATGCCAGCCAAGAACAACGTCCAACCGTTCAAGGTTTACCAAACGGTGTAACACAAATTGATATCGCAGCACCAAGCAATAATGGCGTATCCCATAATAAATATACCCAATTTGACGTATCAAAAAATGGTGTCATTTTAAATAACTCTCGTGATGATAGCCAAACACAATTAGCTGGTAATATTAATGGTAATGCATCACTACAAAATAGCGCCAAGGTAATATTAAACGAAGTGAATTCGCAAAATATCAGCCAATTAAATGGTTATATCGAGGTGGCGGGTCAAAAAGCCCAAGTGATTATTGCCAATCCGGCCGGCATAACCTGTAATGGTTGTGGTTTTATTAATGCAGACCGAGCAACCTTGACCACCGGTAAACCGATAATGGAAGATGGAAAATTAACAGGTTATCAATTAGAAAAAGGTCAGATAGCCATTACTGGGAATGGATTAAAAAATTCAGGGCAAGATTATACTGATTTAATCGCACGCAGTGTTAATGTCAATGCCAAGTTATGGGCTAATAAAGAAATCAATATTGTGACAGGTAAAGCGAAGGTGAGTACAGACCTGACAAAGATTGAAAAAGTCGCCTCAGCCACCAATACTGAACAACCTGAATTTGCGCTGGATGTTTCAGCGTTAGGTGGAATGTATGCCGGAAAAATTAAGATGGTCGGTACTGAAGCAGGGGTAGGTGTTCGTAATAATGGGATACTTATGGCCAGTGCGGGAACGATAGATATATCAACAAATGGCAAAATTTTAAATACCGTAAGTGGTAATCTTAATTCTGCGACAGACACCTTATTGAAGAGTGACAATATTGAAAATCATGGCACAATCATTAGTCAGAAAAATGTCATTTTAACGGGAAAAACAGAAGTAAAAAATTATGGCATTGTTAATGCTAAAGAAGACATTAATCTAAAAGCTGAAAAATTGGTTGCCAACGAAAATAGATTATTAGCAGGCAATAATCTTAGTGCAGAAAGTGAGGAATTTCTGAGTACCTGGACAGGGAATGTGAGTGCTAATAATATTACATTAAACGCAGCGCAAACCAAAAATGTGGGGAAAATTAATGCGGCTGAAAGTGTGAAAATTAAAGCATCAAGTGTTGAAAATGCTGGGAATTTATCAGCAGGAGAAAGTATTACTGTATCAAGTGAAAAAATCAAAAATGATTGGTTTGGTGTGATTCAGTCAAAAAATATAGAACTTGAAGGAACAAATCTAGAAAATTATAAAGAAATTAACGCAACTGACAACTTGATCATTAACGTTGTAGATATAAATAATATTAATACGTTAACCTCAGATAATAAATTAACGCTAGCAAGTCAGAACATTCAAAATCATTCAACAGGTCTGATTCGATCGCAAAAAGAATTATCCATAAATTCCAAAATGTTATCCAATAACGGTGTGTTAGCATCAATAGAAAATATGAATGTTATTAGTGATGATGTCTTTAATCATTGGAATGGTACAATGCAATCGAAAATCGTTGATTTAAAAGGCAATAACTTTAGAAATTATGGTGCTGTTAATGGTGTACAATCCATCGATATCGCCGTAAAAGGAATACTTTATAATCAAGGAATTTTATCATCAATTTCACCCGAACCTTCACCACATTCTGAAAGTTCAGAAACACCAAGTTTCAAAATTAATCTATCTTTTGATTCATTTAAAAATGATTGGAACGGTAAAGTTAATGCTGATCAAATAAATCTTGTGAACATTAAAACCAACAATGATCAAGTTAACGAAACGGGTGAATTTATTAATTATAACGAAATGAATGCCAATGACTTACTCAATATTGATGTTAAGAATGTTTACAATCAAGGTAAATTATTGGCAAAAAATGATTTATCTATAACGAGTGACAACTTCAAAAATGATTGGAAAGGCGAAGTACAAGCTAATAATATTACGTTGGTAGGTGCAAAATTTGACAATTACAATCAAGTTTTTGCTAATTCTGAGCTGAATGTCAATGTCGAAAACGCTTACAATCAAGCTAAGCTCTTAACTGAAGGCAAATTATTAATTAATAGCAATAATTTCAAAAATGATTGGCTTGGTGAAATAAATTCAAATAACATTGAAATCACAGGTAATAGATTTGATAACCGTAATAAATTAATAGCGAATGATACAATGAATATTAACCTGAATGATTTTAATAACAATGGTGAATTATTGGCTAACCAACAAGTAAAAGTAGTCAGTCACAACCTAAAAAATGATTGGTTTGGTTCAATTAAAGCTGAAAATATTGATCTGAATGTTATAACAAATATGGAAAACTTTGGTGAGGTTGAAGCTGGTGATCAGTTAACTATTAATTCTAATTATACATACAACCAAGGCAATGTGATTTCGAAAAGAGAGATTAAATTAGCGGGTAATCATTTTCTCAATGATTGGCATGGTGTGATTAATGCTGAAATTATTACTGACAATTTATCTGATAAAATCGTTAATCGTGGTCTAATTAATGGAAAGTCCACTAATGCAAAAGATGAATAGATTAATTTGATCAATTAATTCTGTTTTGTTGTAAAGATAAGATCCTAGTTTACTGAAATATATCATCAATAGGTAAGCTAGGATCTTAAAAATTAATTTTTTCAATCTTTGTCAACTTATGAGCTTTCTACTCATTCACTTTAATCCCCAAAAAACATAAAAATTTCTATAACTTACCTAATTAATATCAATAAAATTACTGGTAATAGAAATATCTAGACCGAATAAAATTAAAACATCATCAAGTGCCCAAATATTAAAACCGATTTGATCACACCAACTATCTGCTTAATAGAAATACTTTTTTAACAAAACAGAAAATAAATTAAGTGATAAATTAATAAATTAAAAAATCTTGTTATCAAAAGTCTTAGCTAACCCTAAAAATTGTTTGGATTAACAAAGAAATGTAAATTACGGATGCACAAATAAAACTTTGACTAAATATAAATTTAATGTTTATTATACATGAATCAAATTATCTAAATGATGTTAATTTGGTGTGTCTGTTTCTTTCTGTTCTACCAAGGATGATGGTTAATTAGTGGATAACTAGCTAATGTTAACGTAATTTATCATCCTATCGATTTCCTTTTGTTGCATTAAATTCAAAATATTATTTGTATTGCCGTATTTAACTATTTTTGTAGATTTATTGAAATAATCATTTGTTTAATATGATGATTTTATTTTTTACGTTTTAACAAAATAATAGGTGAAAGGTGTAAATACTATGAATAAGAATTTTTATCGCATTATTTTCAATAAAGTCCGTGGATTGTTTGTTGTGGTATCTGAAATGACTAAATCGCATCAAGTCGTAACCAATAATGCTAAACAAATCAAAACAGTTCATGTTAACCCTAATCCAATCCAGCATGTTCAGTTTTGCAGATTAAAACCTTTAGTCTTTATGTCATATATTGCATTGGGTTTGGTTAGTGTGGTTAATGTCAGTTATGCCAATAATATCGTTGTCGATCCAACGGCTAACCAAGCACAACGCCCTAATGTGCACAACTTGCAAAATGGCGTAACACAAATTGATATTGCAGCGCCAAGTAATAGCGGTGTCTCTCACAACAAATATAACCAATTTGATGTATCCAAAAATGGTGTCATACTCAATAATGCGACAGGAAGAACTAATACCCAATTAGCTGGCGACATTAATGGTAATAGATTATTACAAAATCGTGCAAAAGTGATTTTAAATGAAGTTAACTCTCCAAATATTAGTCAGTTAAATGGTTATGTTGAAGTTGCAGGTCAAAAAGCGCAGGTCATTATCGCCAATCCTGCCGGTATAACTTGTAATGGTTGCGGTTTTATTAATGCTGATAGAGTCACGTTAACGACGGGTAAACCCATTATGGATAATGGTAAATTGCAAAGTTACCAAGTTGATGGCGGACGTATTGAAATTAATGGCTATGGTTTAAAAAACTCAGGTCAAGACTACACCGATTTAATTGCACGTAGTGTCAATGTTAATGCGGAATTATGGGCAAATAATGAAATTAATGTTATCACAGGACAAGCTAAAGTAAGTGCTGATTTGAATACCATTGAAAAGCAAGGATTTAATAATCAAGTTGATCAGCCTGAGTTTGGATTGGACGTTTCTGCGCTAGGCGGAATGTATGCAGGTAAAATTAAAATGGTCGGTACCGAAAATGGTGTAGGGGTACGAAATGAAGGAAAACTGATGGCGAGTGCCGGTTCATTGAATCTTTCTGCTGATGGCAAAATTATTAATAAAGGAACGATGCAATCCTCTGAAGGAACTGTCTTAAAAAGTCAATCTGAAATTAAAAATTTAGGCACAATCACAGCCAAAAATGACCTTAAACTTCAATCCCATACGTTAATTACCAATGAAGGAAAACTGTCTGCAAAAAATTCTCTTTCAACAACCAGTGATGATTTTATTAGTATTTGGTCAGGGGATGTAAAAGCGAATAACATTGTGATTAATGCTAAGCAAGCTAAAAATGTGGGTAAAATGAAAGCCTATGAAACTGTCACCATTAATGCTTCAACTGCAGAAAATAATGGGAACTTAACGGCAGGAAAACAAATTACCCTAACAAGCGACAATATCAAAAATGATTGGCAAGGGATTATTAACGCTAAAAATATTAACTTGAATGGGAAAAATTTTGAAAATTATGGCGAAGTTAATTCTGCTGAAAACTTAGTGATATCGATAGAAAATATAAATAATATCAATAAATTACTATCAGATGAGCAATTATTGTTAAAAGGAACCAACATTACAAATAGCGATACAGGATTGATCAAAGCTGAGGACAAAGTTTCAATAGTTGCAAAGAACATCATCAATGATGGCACAATCAATAGTGACTCAGTATTTTTAGGGGAAGGAGAGGTTGGGAAAATTGTGAATACTTGGCGAGCAAAAATCAATGCTAAGCAATTATTTGATATTCATGCTAATCAATTTGAGAATTCTGGACAGATAAATGCGGATAATGGATCAATGGAATTACAAGATTATATGTATAACCAAGGTCAAATTACGCTAAATAACAATTTGAATTTATACATTAAAGATTTTAAAAATGATTGGAATGGCAAATTAGCCAGTAATTATATGCATATCAACAAAACGAAATCGGATGCTACTATCACTAATTATGGCGTCATCAATGCTGATAATTTAAATATTTTGAATAATAATGTTTATAATTATGGTCAACTTTTAGTTAATCATACTTTATCTGTAGTAAACAATGCATTTGTAAATAGTTGGCAAGGTATTATCAAATCTGATGAGGTGGATATAAATACGCGTAATTTTGAAAATCATAATGAACTCAAGGCGGGTCAATTACTGTCAATTAATGGAGGTAACCAGTTTTATAATCAAGGAAAATTATTTGCCAATAAACAAATCATTTTAAAAGGCAATGAAGTTAAAAATGACTGGAAAGGTGAAATCAAAGCCGATTTAATTACAATGGATACCAATAAGTTGGATAATTATAATGAAATTAGTGCATTAAATTCATCGGTGATCAAAGTGAAAGACGGCTATAACCAAGGGAAGATTTTTGCATCCGATAAATTGGCAATAAAAACTGATAACTTTAAAAATGATTGGAAAGGCGAAATCAATGCTAACCAAATCGAAATCAAAGGCGGAAATTTTGATAACCGAAATTTTGCAAAAGCCAATGATGATTTCAAATTAAACGTAAGTAGTTTATACAATAATGGTCAGTTACTAGCTAAAAATAAAATACAGTTACACGGTAGAAATTTTCATAATGATTGGTTTGGTTGGATAGCATCAGACACTATTGATTTAGATATTGACTATAATTTTAATAATTATGGAACGCTATCTGTCAATAAATCAATTAGTATACTCGCTAACCTCATCTATAACGAAGGAAAAATAACTTCAGATGATTATATTAAATTAACAGCTAGGACATTGACCAACGACAGCCATGGAATAATTAATGCAAAATATATTGAATCTAAAATAGCCTATATTAACAACATTGGCGTGATCAATGGTATTTTCGTTAATCAATAAAATGCATGACAGTAAGTTATAATTGATAAAATTACTCACCTGGTTTACCAAACGTTATTTCTCGTTTGCTAAATCAGGTTATTAAGATTCTATTATGTTAAATGTTATCTACAGTTATCTCTCACCTTTAATCATTATCAAAAAAAGATATCAATACAAGTCTTCGTTTTTAACCATTTTGAAATTTGAAAATAAAATTTGCTTACAATTCATTAGGTAAAATTCTTTGACTAAATGAAAATTTAAAGTTTAATATATAAACATTAAGTTATCTAAACAATATAAAAATTTTGTTTGCACCGTTAGCTTAATAAAAGTCATTAAGTGTTCTGTAAGTCATTTGCGTGCTTTTTAAAGCATTAATCATAACGCAGCCGTTATAGTTGAATTCGTATTAAATTTTTTAATAGTCTTATCTGATTCTGAAGTCATTTTAGAAAATTTGCTGTCCATAATTTAATATTAATATGATTTATTACGGCTATTAACAAAAAGATGAAAGGTAAAATATTATGAATAAACGTTTTTATCGTATTGTTTTTAATCGGATTCGTGGATTATTTGTTGTTGTGTCTGATATTGCACAATCACATCACGTTGTGGTTAGTAAGGGTCAGCAAGGCAAGCGTATTCACGTCAACAATAACTCGATCGATAATCCCCGATCTTATTTATTAAAGCCGTTAGTTTTTTTATCCTATGTTGCGTTAGGACTGGTCAGTATGACTGGCGTCAGTTACGCAAATAATATCGTTGTCGATCAAAGTGCCAATCAAGCGCAACGCCCAACGATTCAAGGTTTACCAAACGGTGTAACGCAAATTGATATCACAGCACCAAACAATGATGGCGTATCCCATAATAAATATACCCAATTTGACGTATCAAAAAATGGTGTCATTTTAAATAACTCTTCAAACGGTAGTAAAACGCAATTAGCCGGTAATATCAATGGTAATGCATCACTACAAAATAGCGCCAAGGTAATATTGAACGAAGTAAATTCGCAAAATATCAGTCAATTAAATGGTTATATCGAGGTAGCCGGTCAAAAAGCCCAAGTAGTTATCGCCAATCCGGCAGGCATAACCTGTAACGGTTGTGGTTTTATTAATGCAGACAGGGCAACTTTAACCACCGGTAAACCGCTAATGGAAAATGGAAAATTGGCGGGTTATCACGTGGAACAGGGGCAAATAGCCATAACAGGGGATGGATTAAAAAATTCAGGGCAAGATTATACCGATTTAATTGCACGTAGTGTAAAGGTTAATGCGGAATTGTGGGCGAATAAAGAAATCATTATTCTGACAGGTCAAAACAAAGTGAGTGCAGATCTGGCAACAATTAAAAATGTGGTATCAGACACGAATACTGTAAAACCTGAGTTTGCTCTAGATGTATCAGCGTTAGGCGGAATGTATGCCGGAAAAATTCAGATGGTGGGTACTGACGCAGGGGTAGGTGTTCGTAATAATGGGACACTCATGGCAAGTGCGGGAATGTTGAATCTATTGGTTAGTGGTAAAATTTTAAATAATGTGGGGGGTAATATTAAGGCAACACAAGATATCTTGCTAGACAGTCAACAATTAGAAAATCATGGCACAATTGCCAGTCAAAAAAATGTCGACGTGTTGGGTAGAACAGAGATAAAAAATTATGGGATTATTGAAGCGAAAGAAGATATCAAAATCAAAACTAATACATTGATTACCAACGAAAATAGATTGTCTGCAGGCAATAATCTTAGCGCAGAAAGTGAGGGCTTTCTTAGTACATGGACAGGGAATGTGAGCGCCAACACAATTGTATTAAAATCAGGGCACACTAAAAATGTGGGCAAAATGAATGCGGTTGAAAAGGTGGAAATTAAAGCATCATATGCCGAAAATGCGGGTGATTTATCAGCAGGAGAAAGCGTTACTGTATCGAGTGATAAAATCAAAAATGATTGGTTTGGTGTAATTCAGTCGAAAAATATTACCTTAGAAGGGAAAGATTTTGAGAATTATAGCGAAGTAAATGCCAAGGCTAAATTAAGCATTGTTGCTGATGTTATGAACGTAAATAAACTAACATCTGGAAAGGAAATATCGGTCGTTAGTGAAAAAAATATTATCAATAAAGATACAGGTTTAATTCAAGCTGGAGAAGTTGTTTCATTATCTGGAACAAATATAGTTAATGAAGGTAATATTAAAAGTTCATTTGTAGTTTTAAGTGCCGGACATGTTGGAACCGTGGTTAATACTTGGCGTGGAAAAATAGAAGCCGATAAAGCTGTTTCCATAACGATGAAACATTTTGATAATTGGGGATTGGTAAGTGGTGATGCTGGAGATATTGAATCGATGGGAAAAGTGTATAATCAAGGTCAAATTGCGATAAAATCAAATTTACATTTTAACTATCATGAATTTAAAAATGATTGGAACGGTAAACTATCTTCCAATTACGCTATGATTGAGCCTAGTTCTGTTAATTTTGATAATGATATTACCAACTATGGTCTAATAGAGGTTGGTTCGATGAATGTGATTACTAATAATTTATATAATTATGGGAAAATTTTAGCGACTTATTTTTATTTATCAGGCAGTAATTTTGTAAATAATTGGCAAAGCCTAATAAAGGCTAATGAAATATTTACTCAGTTTGAAAATTTTAGAAATTACAATGAAATCACTGCTGCTAAAAAGTTAACGATTAAAGTTACAGATGGCTATAACCAAGGAAAAATTCATTCATCAAAAGAATTAGATATAATCAGTAACAACTTTAAAAATGATTGGCAAGGTGAAATCAGTGCCAACACGATTAAAATAGAAGGACAAATAAATGAAGAAGGAATAATTGAAGGACGATTTGATAATCGAAAATCAATCCGTGCTAATGATACATTGAAGATTAACGTAACAGAGTTTTACAATAATGGAGAGTTATTTGCCCAAAATAAAATAGACGGTGTCAGTAAACATTTCAAAAATGATTGGTTTGGCGTTATCGATACTAATCTTCTTGTATTAAAAGTTGAAAATGGGATAGAAAATTTTGGACAGATAAATGCAAAAGAATTACAAGAAATCAGTGATTAGTATTTATCCAATATTTAAAAGTTTTAATCATGATAAATAAAATTTTATCTCGGTAAAATATCATATTGGTTTATCAGTTGTGTTTAAATGACTGATAAGCCAATAATGCCACATTTCGTTCCTTTGATAATCCTTTCGTTCAATTTTCTTCCCTCTATTGACAGATTATTTTGAAATAAAATTTTGTTTTTCATCGATAATTTTGTGATGAAGGTTTATTAAAAACATTGATCATTTAACTGTTCAAAAAACATCAATGATTTGTTAATCGGATTAATAATGCATCTGATTTGACATGAACTCCTTAATACGTGGACTATCAAACCAAATATTAAGATTTTATTGTGTGGCATAAACTTCAAAAGAATTAAAGTCTAACTTAGTTAAACTCGAAAATTGACAAAAAAATAAATAAAATCTTTGACTAAATATGAAGTTAAAGTTTATTATAAAAAAATTAAGTTATCTAAATCATATAAAATTTTCCGTTGCTATTTGCCTGTTTATTTTAGGGGCAATCAAATTGTGGTAATGGTTCCAAATATATAAATCTTATCGTTGTCATTTTTAGTTGTATCAATTTCAATAATTATTTGTTTGGTTAATTATAAAAAAAATATGGATTTATTGAGCATGACCCATTGTTTAATAGATAAATATGATTTGTCTTAGCATGTTAGAAAATAGATGAAAGGTGAGAAATACTATGAACAAGAATTTTTTTCGTATTGTTTTTAATAAGACTCGTGGATTGTATGTTGTGGTATCCGAAATGGTTAGTTCCCATCAAGTCATGACAAGTCATAATCAGACTACAAAAAAAATTGAAGTGATTTCTAAACATAAAAATCAATCCTTTATGTTAAAACCCTTAGTATTTTTATCCTATATCGCATTAGGTATGGTTGGCATTGTTGAATCTAGTTACGCAAATAATATCGTTGTCGATCAAAATGCCAATCAAGCACAACGCCCAGCCATTCAAGGCTTACCAAACGGCGTAACACAAATTGATATCGCAACGCCAACAAAAGGGGGCGTTTCACATAATAAATATACGCAATTTGATGTTTCAAAAAATGGCGTCATTTTAAATAACTCTCGTGACGGTAGTAAAACACAATTAGCCGGTGATATTAATGGTAATGCATCACTGCAAAATAGCGCCAAAGTCATACTAAACGAAGTGAATTCGCAAAATATCAGCCAATTAAATGGTTATATCGAGGTGGCCGGTCAAAAAGCCCAAGTGATCATCGCCAATCCGGCCGGTATAACCTGTAATGGTTGTGGTTTTATTAATGCAGATAGGGCAACCTTGACGACCGGTAAACCATTAATGAAAGATGGACAATTGATTGGTTATCATGTTGAAAAAGGGCAAATAGCCATTACAGGGGATGGATTAAAAAATTCAGGGCAAGATTACACCGATTTAATCGCACGTAGTGTGAATGTCAATGCCAAGTTATGGGCAAATAAAGAAATCACTATTGTGACCGGTCAAGGCAAAGTGAAAGCAGATCTGACTAAGATTGAAAAAATCGTATCAGACCCCAATACTGCGCAACCTGAGTTTGCACTGGATGTTTCAGCGTTAGGTGGAATGTATGCTGGAAAAATTAAGATGATAGGTACCGAAACAGGGGTAGGTGTACGTAATAATGGAATACTTATGGCTAATGCGGGGACGTTAAATTTATCGGTGGATGGTAAAATTTTAAATAATGTCGGTGGTAATCTTAAAGCAACAAAAGACATCTTATTAAACAGTCAACAAATAGAAAATCATGGCACAATTGCTGCTCAAAAAAATGTCAGTTTAATGGCAAAAACAGAAGTAAAAAATTATGGAATCGTTGAAGCGAAAGAAGATATCAATCTAAAAGCATCTAAATTGGTTGCGAATGAGGGTAAATTGTCAGCAGGAAAAAATATTACTTCATTTAGTCAAGAATTTATTAGTACATGGACAGGTAATATAAATGCTGTAGCTATTACAATAACAGCCAAACGTACCAAAAATGTTGGAAGATTAAGAGCACAAATGATAAAAATTTCTGCTAATTATACTGAAAATGCGGGAAATGTATCAACCACCGATAAAATTAGTGTATCAGGTGATAATATAAAAAATGATTGGGAAGGGAAAATTGAATCAGCAGATGTAGATTTAGAGGGGAAAAACGTTGAAAATTACGGTGAAGTTGAAGCTAAGGATAAATTAAACATAGTTGCAGATGACGTGACAAATGAGAACAAATTAACCTCAGAAAAAGATTTAATCGTACATAGTGATAATATCACCAATAAGGATAAAGGCTCAATTCAAGCTGGAGAAAATGTTTCATTAGAAGGAAATAATATCGTTAATGAAGGTGAAGTAAAATCACCAACGGTAAACTTAGGAAACACATCTGAATCGAAAATAACCAATACATCGCAAGGTAAAATCATTGCAGAGGATCGAATCAATGTAAACGGTATGCAATTTGATAACCATGGTTGGATTACCGGTAATTGGGCTAATATAAGATTAACTAACGGAATGTACAATAATGGTAATATCGCATTTAAAGATAAGATGGAATTAAATATCAAAAACTTAAAAAATGATTGGCAAGGTATTTTAAAAAGTTCAAAAATACGTATCAAAAATGATGACTTAGGGACAGATTTAACTAACTTTGGTGTTATTGATGCAGATAACATGAATTTACAACTTGAAGAAGTATCCAACTTTGGTCAATTGTTAGCAAAGGAGTCGCTATCTTTAAACGCTAGCAAATTGGAAAATGGTAGGGAAGGCATAATAAAATCGAATAAAGTTAAATTATCTTCATCAAAAATCTATAATTACAATCAAATTATTGCTAAAGAACAACTTGAAATCAATTCTACTGAAATATTATATAATCAAGGAAAATTATTGGCTCAGGATAAAATAGCAATATCCAGTAATTATTTTAAAAATGATTGGTTAGGAGAGGTGAATGCCGATGAAATAAGTCTAAATGGTATTACTGTTAATGATTTGGTTTCATTTGAAGATAGTAGGTTTGATAACTACAATAAAGTTACTGCCAATAAAAATTTAAAACTTGATACAGCTGATATTTATAATCAAGCGAAATTAATAGCTGTTGAGCGATTAACGACTAAAAGCACTAATTTTAAAAACGATTGGCAAGCGGAAATCAGCGCTAATAAAATTGAAATAAACAGTGAAAATTTTGACAATCGAAAAATCGTAAACGCAAAGGATAAACTCGTTATTAAAGCTGGACAAATTTATAATAATGGCGAGATATTTGCCAAAAATGAGATATATACAGAAACTAAGCAATTTAAGAATGATTGGTTAGGAATTATCAAAACTAATAATATCAATGTAGCAGGTGGAAATAATATCAACAATTTAGGTACAATTAATGTTGATAAATTAGATAACACTCAACATAATCAGCGATATAAAATCGAAAATTCGGCTTCAGAGATATTTTTCACTTTAGATAATAATACTTTTTCCAATGACAAACAAAATACAATAAAAACGGAAACTATCATATCTAATATTACGGATATGATTATTTTCCATATAATGCATCGCGATTATAACAATCAGAAAAATCAATAAAATCTTATCTTTATACTAAGGTTTGATGAGGTATCCTATTGTTATTATTCAATAAAAAAATCGATATCACAGGGAATTTATCATAATTCCCTCAATGAGTTGTAATTAACTTAAATTGTTTCGCTGATCCTCCTTATCTAATTTAAATGTTCTTGATGTAACATTAGACTAAAAAAATTAATAGATCTTATTGATGATATTAATAAAAGATAAAAATTCTTAAGTTTTAATTACTGTGTCAAATTTTTTCAATATTCACTGAACTTTTATTTATCTAAAAATTAGCTGTATATAACTTAATGCATTAACAATTGATGAAAGGTGGAAATAATATGAATAGAAATTTATATCGAATTATTTTTAATAAAGCTCGAAATGTATTTATTGTTGTATCCGAACTGGTTAAATCGCATCAAATGGTGGCAAGTAATAAAAATAAAGTTGGAATAATTCATCAAAAACACGGTTCAATTTACCCAGCAAAACCCTTCAAAATAAAACCTTTAATATTTATATCGTATATCGCATTGGGAATGGTTAGTCTGATTGCTAGCTGTTATGCTAGCAATATTGTCGTAGACAATACAGCCGACCGTAGTCAACGCCCCAATATTTATCAACATTCTGACGGTATCAAAATAATTAATATTACTAATCCATCGAGTAGTGGGGTTTCACATAATAAATATACTCAATTTGATGTATCCAAAAAAGGAGTGATATTAAATAATGGAACAGATCGATATAAAACGCAATTAGTGGAGTTTGTTAACCCAAATATATTACTCGCACAAAGCGCTAAAGTCATTTTGAATGAAGTCAATTCACCTAATATTAGTCAGTTGAATGGATACATTGAAGTGGCCGGTCCAAAAGCACAAGTGATCATTGCCAACCCAGCGGGTATAACCTGTAATGGATGTGGTTTTATCAATGCTGACCGAGCAACTTTAACAACCGGTAAACCGCTAGTAGAAAACGGAAAATTGACTGGGTATCAAGTTGAACGTGGACATATTTATGTTACGGGTCAAGGCTTAAAAAATACCGGGCAAGATTATACGGATATCATTGCTCGAAGTGTGAAAATTAATGCTGAATTATGGGCTAATAAAGAAATTAATGTGATAGCAGGTCAAAATAATGTCGGTACAGATTTAAGCTTTACTGAGAATAAAAAAGATGAAATCTATCAAGATAGATTTAATTATGGTATTGATGTATCTGCTTTAGGTGGCATGTACGCAGGTAAAATTACATTGAGTGCAAATGAACAAGGTGTCGGTGTGCGTAATTCAGGAACGTTGGGCGTAAGTGCTGGAGACCTTAACATCAATGCCAATGGTATCATTATTAATAACAATTATATGACGGCAAAGGACTCAATCAATTTTAATAGTTCTGAAATAAGAAACAATACGACTATAGAAAGTGGAAAAAATCTTAATATACAAAGTCAATATGTAGAAAATTTCGGTAAGATTTCCGCTGGAGAACAATTTACTGCTGATAGCGGTTATATATTAAATACAAATGATATCAAATCAAAAAATGTTCAACTTAAAGCTCAATATGTTAAAAATTATGGTGTTATTGAAGCAAGTAATGATATAACTATGAAAGCTAACAACACGTATAATGCAAACAAAATATTGGCGGAAAATAATATTGCCCTATCTGGTTACACTATTTTTAACGACAAACAAAGTTTGATTCAATCACAGAACCAAAACATCCAACTAAATTCTAGTATTTTTGAAAATCAAGGCACGATAAAATCATATCATCTTTATGTAAATAGTGATGACTTTATAAATAACAGCACTGGAAATATTGAAATTGGTAAATATATTAATATAAAGGGGTCGTCATTTAAAAATTATGGTTTAGTTAAGTCTTCAGTTGATTTAGATAGTTCGGTAATTCATTTGAATAACTATGGAAAACTTTTATCCGATCGCATTAATATAAACGCTTTTTACTTTATAAATGCAGGGAAAGGTGAGTTAACAGCTAATTCAATATCTTTAACTGGTTCAAATTTAGAAAACTACAATGTAATATATGGAGGTGAAAATTTATCTATTTCTGAAAAAGAATATCTTTACAATCAAGGAGAACTGAATTCAAAAGGGGATCTGTCCATTTACGGCAAAATTTTCAAAAATGACTGGAATGGTAGGATTACTTCTTACAATATATCACTATCAAGTGAAAAACTTGAAAATCATAATTTAATTGAAGGGTATAATAACTTAACAATTAACGCTACTGATTTATATAACCAAGGCGAATTATCATCTTTTAAATCAGCGTTGATAAGTCAAGGCTATTTCAAAAATGATTGGAATGGATTCGTTAAAGGTAGCAATATCACGATTACTGGAAAAAATTTTGAAAACCATAACCAAGTTACTGCAGAAAAGTTATTAAGTATAGATTCAACAAAAGTTTATAATCAAGGAACATTAGCTTCTGAACAAACCTTAAATACCAATTCAGATTATTTAATAAATGATTGGAAAGGTCAAATGCAAGGATATGATATCAATATTTCAGGAGAAAAGTTTGAAAATAATAATATTGTTGATGTATACAAAACAATGTCTATAAAATCTAAGGATGTTTATAATCAAGGAAAACTTATTTCTGAACATACGATAGATTTAACACCAACTAAACTGTTCAATGATTGGAACGGTGTAATTATTGCTGGATTAGGATTATCAATATCAGGTAACGAATTTGAAAATCACAATCTAGTTAGATCTAACACTGTACAGAAAATTGATGTTGATAAAGTTTATAATCAAGGTCAACTAATTGGGGATAAAGAGCTTTATATAAAAGCAAAAAAAGTTAATAATGATTGGCACGGTAAAATTTATGGTATTAATATTTATGTTGATGTTCCTGAACTAATCAATAATGGATTGATTATTGGAGATATCAAAAGTAAAGAGTTATAAGTAAATTATTGAACTGCTTTTTTACAAGAAACAATAACGATCCTAGTTTATTGATGGAAAAAACTGGGATCGTAATTAACTATTTATATAAATTATAAATAGTTTTTAAATTTATATTCTCTTAATAATGATTAATTTAACATTAATTTTTACGCAGATAGCCTAAAACCCGAAATGAATCAATCTTCCATAGACCGTCTTTATAAATTAAAGGAATCGTTTCACGAGAGCTAGCATTAGGACCAGGGTTTTGCTGGACAATTTCTATCTCATTATCGCTGACTTTACTGATAATAGCGACATGACCATATCTGCTCCATCCCATGACAATGATATCCTCAACTTGAGGTTTTGACCCTGAACCATTGTGATATTGCAGTAGATTACGTTTGGGATTGATTTTTCCGTCGGCGATAGAATCATCAAAAAAATCTTTCGCATGACCATAACTATCTGGCATCTTATGATCAAAGCGCTCATAGTAATAACGCTTAATAAATTCGACGCATTGGTATTTCAAACCGAGATTATATCCATCTTTAGACGTATTGCGTCCACTCACATTACCTACATGACCATTATAGTAAACTTTGACACCATTAAATTCATCGACAACAACGCCTACTTTATCTGTATCAACCAGAAAATACGCATAAATTTGTTGACAAAAAAGGTAGCTACTTAATGACAAAATCAACATAATTAAAAACAAACTTTTTTTATATTTGAAGAGTCGTTTCATTGTTATTCCTTATTTAATCATTTGAGTATTTAGGTTTTGTTTTTTATTCATCATAGCTTTTTATCAATAAAAGTAAAATATATAAAATATGAATATATTGATTCAAATATCAATATAACTTCATTATTATTGACTAAGAAAATAGTCGTATAAGGTTGTGACATGATAAGACTAATTAAAATTATAGTAAGTGGTTCGGTGCAAGGTGTCGGTTTTCGTTTTTTTACTTATCAACAAGCAGTAAAAATAGGCTTAGTGGGTTATGTTAAGAATTTAGAAAATGGTGCCGTTGAAATAATTGCACAAGGTAATAATCAACAGATTTCACAGCTAATACTGTGGTTAGAGCATGGTGGACCGCGATCTGCTCGCATTACCCAAATTAATATGAGTGAATTACCACTCCAAGAAAATTTAACTTCTTTTAATGTCAGATATTAATTTAATGAAAAATGCAGTAAAATATCTTAAATTTCTGGCTTAATTAAATAATATTTTTTCCTAACTTGTGATTAACTTTATGAGCGTAATTGACTTCTGTTATGAATAAAAAAAACTTAATCTGTATTTTACTTCTCATTATTGTGATTGGCGTTTACTATAATTATCAGAAAGATAATGATGTTGTCACTCAACCTATTACAGATTTATCTAATACGCCTATTTATCAAAGTGATGAAATGATAACTAAAATTTATGATTTATCAGGAGAAATTATTTATAAAATTGAATCAGCACATGTCCGTTATTTTGATGATACGGATAATACCGAATTTGATTTACCTAATTTTACCCTTTATGATGCCGATCATGTTGCCACTTGGCATATTAAAGCAAAAAAAGCAACCTTGACTGATGATAAATTGATTTATCTTTATCAGGATGTTCAGTTAGATAATCTTGTGCCAGATGCTCAATTGCAACAAGTAAAAACGGATAAAGCGGTGGTTGATTTAAATACACAACATGTCACATCTAAAGACCCTGTAATACTCAAAGGCATTGGATTTTACTCAACAGGCATTGGGTTAGATGGTGATTTACAAGCCAAAACGGCTAATATCCTTGAAAATATAAAAACGTATTATAATACTGAGGCAAAATAAAAAATGAGTTCGCAAAAAAAAGTTATTCTTCCATTATTTTTACTATTATCTGTGTCATTTTGTTGTTTTGCGGATCAATCCAATATTCAAATTTCAAATGAAAATCAAGAACAAACGCCAAAAACAACAATTAACAATAAACCGATTGCTATTGATGCCGATAATCAACAAATTGATATTGAAAAAAATACCATTACTTTTAGTGGTAATGTGAATATTGTTCAAGATGAATTAACTATTATTGCAGATAAAGTTGTTATTACAGATATGCAAGATTCATCAAAACAAAAAATCACTGCTTATGGCAAACCAGTAAAGTTTAAGCAAATCTTACCTGAAAAAAATAAAATTGTAACAGGTCACGCTTCACAAGTAATCTACAGCGTTAAAGACAATAAGGTAACATTGCAAGGTAATGCCCACATGTATCAACAAGATAATCATGTTAGCAGTGAACTCATTACTTATGATGTCAAAAAACAATACATTACTGCACATTCAAATAATAACGCACGAGTTAAGAGCACTATCTTACCTAATCAAGTAAAAGAGATGAATAAATAAAATGTCAATATTAAAGGCAGAAAATTTAGCCAAAGTTTATAAAAAACGGCGCGTTGTGGAAGATGTGAGCTTAACAGTCAATTCGGGCGAAATAGTCGGATTGCTAGGGCCTAATGGCGCAGGTAAAACAACCACATTTTATATGGTCGTTGGTATAGTGGCGTTAGATGCGGGTAAAATCTATCTGGATGACGATGATATTAGTATTTTACCATTACATGAACGTGCTCAAAAAGGAATAGGTTACTTACCTCAAGAAGCCTCAATTTTCAGAAAACTATCTGTTATTGATAATATCATGTCGATTTTAGAAACTCGCCGAGACATAGATAAAAATGAAAAATTAGAAAGAGCAGAAGAACTGCTTGAAGAATTTCATATTACGCATATTCGGGATAGTATTGGTCAATCTTTATCGGGTGGTGAACGGCGACGAGTTGAAATTGCCAGAGCTTTAGCGGCTAATCCAAAATTTATTTTGTTGGATGAACCTTTTGCTGGCGTTGACCCGATTTCAGTAATTGATATTAAAAATATAATAAAACATCTACGTGATCGTGGACTTGGTGTTTTAATCACTGATCACAATGTACGTGAAACTTTAGATGTCTGCGAAAGAGCTTATATCGTCAATAAAGGTCATTTGATTGCCGATGGAACACCAACTAGTATCTTAAGTAACGAATATGTCAAACGCGTTTACTTAGGAAATGAATTTAGACTATGATAAAACCTAGTTTTCAGCTGAAAGTATCCCAACAATTATCGATGACGCCACAATTACAACTTGCTATTCGATTACTTCAGTTGTCAACGTTGGAATTACAACAAGAAATTCAAACCGCACTTGAAAATAATCCTTTATTAGAAATTGCTGAACACTATGACGAAATTAACGTTGACGAAAGTGCGGTGACTGAAAATTTAGATACCCGTGACGCATTAGATAGCCCAGAAATACCTGAGGATGTACCATTAGATGCATCCTTAGATGATATTTATTCAGCTGGGACGCCGTCTGGTACTTATTCGGATTATTGTAACGATGAATTACCTATCTATCAGGGTGAAACTCATGAAACGCTATACGATTATTTGAAATGGCAACTTGATCTTACCCCTTTTAGCGAGACTGATCGCGCCATTGCAATTTCAATCATTCAAGCCATTGATGATCGCGGTTATTTAACGGCGACAACTCAAGAACTGCTTGAAGCGCAAGGTAATGCTGAAATAGAGCTTGATGAAATTGAGGCTGTTTTAAAGCGGATTTGGCATTTTGACCCAATTGGCGTGGGAGCCAGAACGCTACAAGAGTGTCTGTCAATTCAAATTCAATATTTAGATGCCCCAAAATTAGTTAAACAGATAATTGATAATCATTTGGAATTATTGGCAAGCCGTGATTATCGAACATTGAAAAAATTACTCAATGTGAGTGAGGAACAACTTAAAGCATCGATTGAATTTATCAAGCATTTACATCCTTATCCTGGTGACCTGCTGAATACGACGCAACCTGATTATGTTGTTCCCGATGTACTAGTTAAAAAAGTGGCGGGTAAATGGCAGGTTGAGTTGAATACTGATACCATACCCAACCTACGCATTAATCAACACTATGCGAAAATGGCAAAATCGGCTAATGATAGCGATAGTCAATATATTCGTGCAAATTTGCAAGAAGCGAATTGGTTTATAAAAAGTATTGAAAGTCGCAATGAAACTTTATTCAAAGTGAGTCAATTTATTGTTGAACATCAACAAGCTTTTTTTGAGCATGGAACAGAGCAGATGAAACCGTTGATTTTATCTGATGTTGCCACGGCAATTGATATGCATGAATCCACTGTTTCGAGAGTAACATCGCAAAAATATTTGCAATGTCCGAGGGGAATATTTGAACTCAAGTTCTTTTTCTCCAGCCATGTTAATACGGAATCAGGTGGCGAAGCCTCATCTACTGCAATTCGAGCTTTAATCAAAAAATATATTTCAGCAGAAGACCGAAAAAAACCGTTAAGTGATAGTAAGTTAGTCTCAATATTTGAAGATCAGGGTATTATTATTGCACGCCGTACCGTCGCCAAATATCGAGAAGCGTTATCTATTCCACCGTCAAATCAACGTAAACAACTTTAGTTATACCGTTAATTTTATTCAATTATCATTTAGGGAGTGATATCTTTACTGACTGGTGATGAAGCACAATCTATCAACCATTGAAAATGATTGCTAGATTGTTTAATTGAATTCACTCATCTTGATGATTTATTGTCGTATTCTTTGTTACTTTTTATTCCTTATGAACAATTTATAGTCATAATTTTCTGATGTAAAAATAAGTTGCGGAAGTATATATTATATTGGTCATCTAAGTGAAATGTTCTTGGGTAACTTATTTTAAAAAAAGGTGATATATCATCGCTTAAATAGTAATAAGCGATGATATCTTCATTAAGAGTTTATGCTAAAAAAGAAGGGATTTTATGTTCAAATGCACTGATTGCATCTTCATGTTGTAGCGTTAAACCAATATTATCTAATCCATTTAATAAACAATGGCGTTTAAAAGCATCAATTTTAAAAGGATATTGCTTATCGCCTGCAATCACGACTTCGTTAACCAGATCGATAGTAAATTCGATTCCTTCATTGGCTTCAACAATTTTGAAAAGTTCATCAATGTCTTCTTCTGACAGATTCACTAACAATAGTTGATTGTTAAACGAGTTGTTATAAAAAATATCGGCAAAACTCGAACCGATAATCGTTTTAAACCCATAATCTGCTAATGCCCATGGTGCATGCTCACGGGATGAACCGCAGCCAAAATTTTCACGTGTTAATAAAATACTGGCGCCTTTATAACGAGGTTTATTTAAAACGAAATCAGGATTAGGTTGTTCGCCAATATCATCTAAAAAACGCCATTCATGAAAAGCATGTTTACCAAATCCAGTGCGAGTCACTTTTTGTAAAAATTGTTTTGGAATAATCGCATCGGTATCAACATTAGCCGCATCTAAAGGAACGACTAGTCCTGTGTGTGTTGTAAATTTTGCCATGACCGTCTCCTTAAAATGGTTTGCGAATATCTGTAAAATAGCCAGTGATTGCTGCTGCGGCTGCCATAGCAGGACTGACTAAATGCGTTCTGGCGTCTCGACCTTGTCGCCCTTCAAAATTACGATTACTGGTCGATGCACAGCGATCCCCCGGTGCTAATTTATCATCATTCATGGCTAAACACATTGAACAACCAGGTAGACGCCACTCAAAACCCGCATCGATAAAAATCTTATCTAAACCTTCGGCTTCAGCTTGTTGCTTCACAGGCCCCGAACCAGGCACCACTAAAGCTTGCACGCCGTTAGCGACTTTACGTCCTTGAGCAATTTTTGCCGCGGCACGGAGATCTTCAATTCGAGAATTAGTACAGGATCCAATAAAGACTTTATTAATCTTGATATCACTCATTTTTGTCCCTGCGGTTAATCCCATATAGGTTAATGCACGCTGAGCAGACTGTTTTTCAATGGGATCGGCAAAATCATTTGGATTTGGCACGGCGGCATCAATGGATGTGACCTGTCCGGGATTGGTTCCCCAAGTGACTTGTGGGGCAATATCTTTGGCTTCAAGAGTAACAACACGATCAAAATGTGCACCGTCATCGGTTTTTAAGGTTTTCCAATAATCTACCGCTTTGTCAAAATCGTCCCCTTTTGGTGAAAATTGGCGACCTTTTAAGTATGCAAAGGTGACTTCATCGGGTGCTACCAGACCAGCCTTAGCTCCCATTTCAATTGCCATATTACATAGTGTCATACGGCCTTCCATTGATAAGGCTTTAATGGCCTCACCACAAAACTCAACGACATGCCCTGTGCCACCAGCACTGGTTGTCTTACCGATAATGGCTAAAATAATATCTTTAGCGGTAATGCCGTCGGCCACTTGACCTTTCACTTCGATTCTCATGGTTTTAGCACGACCTTGTTTTAAGGTTTGCGTTGCTAATACATGTTCAACTTCTGATGTGCCAATACCAAAAGCGAGTGCGCCAAATGCGCCATGTGTTGCGGTATGTGAATCCCCACAAACTATTGTCATACCGGGTAATGTCATCCCTTGTTCTGGGCCGACAACATGGACGATACCTCGCAATGGACTGTGTAGCCCATAAAGTGAAACACCAAATTCTTCAGCATTTTTGGCAAGTTCAGTTAATTGAATTTGAGCCATTTCGCTACATGCATTTAAATCATTACTTTTGGTTGAGGTATTATGATCCATGGTTGCAAAGGTTTTATGGGGTTGTCTCACTTTTCGATTCATCGCCCGTAAACCATCAAAAGCTTGAGGTGAGGTCACTTCATGAACTAAGTGACGGTCGATATATAAAATAGGTGTTTCATTTGGCGCTTCATACACAACATGCGCATCATATAATTTTTGATACAATGTTTTTGGGTTTGTTGACATTGCTTTATTCCTTTATTGTTATCCTGAAGATTAACCGAATTTTTTCAACTTAAGCATATTAAATTTTGTTAGATAAAACGGCAGATAGCATCGCCCATTTCATCGGTTGAAACATACTGACCGCCTCGAGCTAAATCAATTGTTCTGATGCCTTGTTCCAGCGCTTGATTAACTGCATTTTCAATTGCTTTAGCAATATCATCACGTTTTAAGCTATAACGGACTAATAATGCTAAAGAGAGTATTTGGGCGGCTGGATTGGCAATATTTTTTCCTGCTATATCGGGCGCACTACCACCGGCAGGTTCATATAACCCAAAACCTTGCTCATTTAGACTCGCAGAAGGTAGCATTCCCATTGAACCGGTTATCATGGCACATTCATCCGATAAAATGTCGCCAAATAGGTTTGAACATAAAATCACGTCAAATTGTGAAGGGTCTTTCACCAGTTGCATAGTGGCATTATCAATATACATATGTTCAAGCGTGACATCGGGATAATCTTTAGCAATTTCAGTGACAACTTCTCGCCATAATATTGATGTTTGTAAAACATTGGCTTTATCTACCGAGGTGACTTCTTTACGTCTAATTTTAGCTGCTTCAAAAGCCATTTTTGCGATACGTTCAATTTCAAATCGATGATAGACTTCGGTATCATAAGCTCTTTCTTGGGCACCTGTGCCTTCACGTCCTTTGGGTAAACCAAAATAGATTCCGCCAGTTAATTCCCGCATACATAAAATATCAAAGCCACGTTTAGCAATGTCTTCACGTAAAGGACAAAGTTCTTCTAAACCTTGATAAAGACTTGCTGGTCGCATATTAGCAAATAATTTGAAATGTTTACGTAGTGGTAATAATGCACCACGTTCTGGCTGTTGATCAGGGGGTAAATGTGTCCATTTAGGCCCGCCAACAGATCCAAACAATATGGCATCGGCTTTTTCACAACCTTCAAGTGTGTCATTAGGTAGTGGACAGCCATGAATATCAATCGCTGCGCCACCCACATCGTATTCACTTGTGGTAATAGAAAGTTGATATTTTTGACGGATAATATCAAGCACTTTATAGGCTTGTTTCATGACTTCTGGCCCAATTCCATCCCCAGGTAATACTGCAATATGGTAATTTTGTGACATGTTTTTATTCCTTAACAATCTCATTAAAATTGGTTATTTTGTTCCTGATGAACAAAACAAGATTCGTTCTCAATCATGATGTAATTTTTGTTTTTCCTCGGCAACTTGGTTTGCTCGATAAACATTATTCAAGACATTTATCAATGCTAAAGCTGACGAATGCACAATATCGGTAGCTAGCCCAACGCCGTGAAATTTTCGACCTTTATATTCAGCAACAATATCAACCTGACCTAGCGCATTTTCGCCTTGACCTTTTGATGCCAATTGATATTTAACAATTGAAATAGGTTCGCCAGTAATACGATTTATTGCTTGATAAACGGCATCGACGGGGCCATTACCAGTTGCTGCATCAGAGAATTTTTGATCACCAATAATTAAGCTTACTGATGCAGTCGATACGACCGTGGAACCTGATTGAACATTAAAGTAATCTAATTTGTAATGATCTTGTTCATCTTTCAATTGATTAATGAATATTAATGCTTCAAGATCATAATCAAAAACTTGTCCTTTTTTGTCTGCCAATTCAAGAAAAGCTTCATAAACTTGATCTAAATTATAGTCTGTATCATGGTAGCCTAATTCTTCTAATCGATGTTTAACGGCTGCACGCCCTGATCGTGAGGTAAGATTTAATTGAACTTGATTTAACCCAATTGATTCTGGGGTCATGATTTCGTAGGTTTCTCGGTTTTTTAGAATACCATCTTGATGAATACCGGATGAGTGCGCAAAAGCATTACTGCCAATAACGGCTTTATTCGCCGGTATTGGCATATTGGTAATTTGACTGACAATTTGACTGGTACGATAAATTTCTTGATGATTGATATTAGTATGAACATTTAGGATATTTTGACGAACTTTGATCGCCATAATCACTTCTTCCAAAGCGGTGTTTCCTGCTCGTTCACCTAAACCATTCATCGCCCCTTCAATTTGCCGAGCACCTTCTTGAATCGCGCTAATCGAGTTAGCCACCGACATACCCAAGTCATCATGACAATGAACAGAGATAATCGCTTTATCAATGTTCGGGACACGTTCAAATAAGGTACGAATAATGCCACCAAATTGATAAGGAACAGTATAACCGACAGTATCTGGGATATTGATCGTCGTTGCCCCGGCTTTAATTGCCGCTTCAACGATCCGACATAAGTTATCAATTGGGGTACGACCTGCATCTTCACAAGAAAACTCCACATCATTAGTATAATTACGTGCACGCTTAATGCAGTGCACAGCCCTGTCAACGACATCATCAAATGTCATTTTTAATTTATCTTGTACATGTAACGTCGATGTTGCCATAAACGTATGAATGCGAAACTGATCCGCAACTTTCAATGCTTCAGCTGCAACATCAATATCCTTATCAATACAGCGTGATAGCGCACAAACCCGGCTATCTTTAATGGTTTTTGCAATGGTTTGTACCGATTCAAAATCACCGGGAGATGAAACAGGAAAACCAACCTCCATAACATCAACTCGCATTCGTTCTAAAGCTAATGCAATTTGCAATTTTTCTTTTACACTTAGACTTGCTTGTAATGCCTGTTCGCCATCACGTAATGTTGTATCAAAAATAATGACTTGGTTGCTCATTGTTTTTTCCTTTTCTTATTTAGCGCTATCTCGGTGTTTAGCGTTATAAAACAAAAAACCCGCACTTTAGCGCGGGTTCTTGTTAATTTGTCGAGTATTTTATATTTAAAACTTTTACTCCAAACACAAGCTATCCGCGCAAGACAATGCGAGGAGGAGGCTGAGGTTGTGAGTTAAAAAGTTAATAAACATAAAAATCTCTAAATTCAACAGTTATACAAAATAAATTGGTGTTATTTTTATCAAATGCTGATGAATGTGTCAACGATTATTTGTCAATGAATAAAAAATATTCTAAACTAAAATTGTCTATGCCTTATTCTAACTATTATTCTCGACTAATTTTCAAAGTTCGTCCTATCAAAATAATATATTGAGCGTCTTATCATTCTGGTTATACTATTTCTTATGGTATTAATTATTTAAATCATTAATTAAGGACATTAAAATGAACATAGTTGAAATTTCAGAAAAACGTTATACCACAAAACATTATGATCCAACTAAAAAAATTCCGGCTGAGGTGATTGAACAACTTTTAACAGTATTAAGAAACAGTCCATCTTCGGTTAACTCTCAACCGTGGCATTTTTATGTTATTGATAACGAAGCCACTAAAAATAAAATTTTGCCAGCAATAGCTGATTTTAATCAACCACGTGTCACCGGCTCATCACATACTATTGTTTTTTGCATTAAAACCCCGTTGGATGAAGCCCATTTAGTCAATCTCCTTAATCAAGAAGAGAAAGACGGACGTTTGCCTTCGGCGGAATTAAAGGCGTCTCAAGATCAGGGTCGACGTTATTTTGTAAATTTAAACAGCAAGACACCTGAATCGCAACAGTGTTGGGAAGGTAAACAAGCCTATATTGCGTTAGGGCAATTGCTTTTTGCCGCTGCGGCAATTGGTGTGGATTCTACTGCAATAGAGGGTTACGATTCTGCAAAAATGGATGAAATTTTAGATCTTAAAAACAAAGGATTGAAAAGCATTGTGGTTGCAACATTAGGTTATCGTGCTCAAGATGATGGTAATGCGCATCGTCCTAAATCACGTCTGCCGAAAGATCAAATCTTCACCTTCTTATAATCTGATTAACATCCCACCTCGTATTAGGTGGGATGAGTAAAAAGGGTATGGTATTACTTCTCTGAATAATTGTTATAGTGTTTCAGTTTCTCTTCCAGCACTTGTTGTTTAAAAGAAAACTCTTCATAAAAAAAGAAATAACCCATATCTTGCTGTATAAAAAACGCATAACCTTTTGGTGTTTTCTCGATTTTGAAAAATTCAGCATAGTTAATATTAAAATAATTTTCTACTCTTTTTTGGTAATTGAATGCTATATGATCATTATAAAAAATACAGGTCATACTGCGAAAGCGTTCATTTAATGTTAAAACCTGTTTTCTTGCTTGCTGTTTAAGACTAAAATTAAGTATCGTAGGTAATAAAATAATAGCTAATATGAAAGCTAATACAGACAGTGGCAAATTTTTTATAATTGCCGCCAACAAACCTAAAACGGAAAAGAAAATAGATAAAGTCAACGTAGTTTTGTAATGATTGCGAGATATATGACGAAATAAAACATATAATCGTTGATAGTCAAATTGATAATTTATCGTTGCTATTTCGGGTTGTTGATTTTTGCTTAAATAAGGAGCCAGATAATCTTTTAGCAGCAGTAACTCATCCTGTTGAAACAGATCATAACGAACAAATTCAAAAATTATCTTGTTACTAAAAAAAAATAACCCAGTTATGGTTTCTTTTATTTGATATAGATCAGAGTAATAGAAAGTACTGACTTCGTTTTTATCGTTATTTAGCCTCACTATTTTTTCATTATCGAAGGTGAAGGTTAAATTACGCATATTATCAGCAATTGAATCATCTATTTTTTGTGTAAACTCATCATCCAAACAATCTTGCAGCGCGTAATAAGTATCGACAATATATTGTCGATCAATATGGCAATTAACTGTGATGTTACTCATTCTTGCTCCTAAAATGGTCTTTATCACTCATACTGTCAATTTAATAGGTTATTAATTATATATAAAACCAATTATATTGCATGTTAAACATAAAGGAGAGTGAATAAATCTAATCAATTCGACAAATAACCCTAGACCCCATTGACAGAATCGTTACAATATACGGCATGACTTTTATAGCAAGTAAAATTAACTTGGCTATGATTAATTTAACAAACGGATGATGTTTTATGGCGCAATATGTTTATACCATGAATCGTGTTGGGAAGATTGTTCCTCCTAAACGTTATATTTTAAAAGATATCTCTTTAAGTTTTTTCCCTGGTGCTAAAATTGGTGTTCTTGGCTTAAATGGGGCAGGTAAATCGACATTACTACGAATTATGGCAGGAGTGGATACCGAAATTGAAGGTGAAGCTCGTCCACAGCCGGACATAAAAATAGGTTATTTACCGCAAGAACCTAAACTTGATCCTAAGCAAACTGTACGTGAAGCAATTGAACAAGCTGTTGGTGATGCCAAAAAAGCATTGGCTCGTTTAGATGAAGTTTATGCGGCTTATGCTGATCCAGATGCTGATTTTGACAAATTAGCCAAAGAACAAGCTGAACTTGAAGCAATTATTCAATCGCAAGATGCGCATAATCTGGATAATCAATTAGAACGAGCTGCCGATGCGCTACGCCTGCCTGATTGGGATGCAAAAATCGAAAATTTATCGGGTGGTGAGCGTCGCCGTGTTGCTATTTGCCAGTTATTGCTGGAAAAACCGGACATGTTATTAATTGACGAACCGACTAACCATTTAGATGCTGAATCTGTGGCATGGTTAGAACGCTTTTTACATGACTATGAAGGCACTGTGGTCGCTGTAACCCATGACCGTTACTTCTTAGACAATGTTGCTGGTTGGATTTTAGAGCTAGACCGAGGCGAAGGTATTCCATGGGAAGGTAATTACTCATCTTGGCTTGAACAGAAAGATCAGCGATTAGCGCAAGAAGCGGCAACCGAATCTGCTCGCCGTAAATCGATTGAAAAAGAGCTTGAATGGGTACGCCAAAATCCAAAAGGTCGCCAAGCAAAAAGCAAAGCCCGTCTAGCCCGTTTTGAAGAGCTTAATAGCAACGATTACCAAAAACGTAATGAAACTAATGAACTCTTTATTCCGCCTGGGCAACGTTTAGGTGATAAAGTTATCGAAGTGCAAAACTTAACTAAATCCTATGGTGATCGAGTATTAATCGATAATCTGTCATTTAGTATTCCTAAAGGGGCGATTGTTGGGATCATTGGTCCAAATGGTGCGGGTAAATCGACGCTATTTAGAATGCTATCGGGTAAAGAACAACCAGATTCAGGAACTATCACATTAGGTGATACCGTACAACTTGCCTCTGTCGATCAATTCCGTGACAGTATGGATGATAATAAGACTGTTTGGGATGAAATTTCAAATGGGCAAGATATTATGCGTATTGGTAACTTCGAAATTCCAAGCCGTGCCTATGTTGGTCGCTTTAATTTTAAAGGCGTTGATCAGCAAAAAAGAGTTGGTGAGTTGTCTGGTGGTGAACGTGGTCGGGTGCATTTAGCTAAGTTATTACAAGTTGGTGGTAATGTACTATTACTGGATGAACCAACCAATGACTTAGATGTCGAAACACTGCGAGCACTGGAAAATGCGTTATTAGAGTTTCCGGGCTGTGCATTAGTTATTTCGCATGACCGTTGGTTCTTAGATCGTATTGCAACCCATATTTTAGACTACCAAGATGAAGGGCATGTGGAGTTCTTTGAAGGTAACTTTACCGAATATGAAGAGTGGAAAAAACGGACTTTAGGGGCAGAAGCCTTAGAGCCGAAACGTGCCAAATACAAACGTATAGCAAAATAGGTTGTATCGACTTCCGCCGATAACTACGGCGGAATATGACAGGGACTTAACTGGCTATAATGTTGGATCGAGCTTATTTGAGGCTTTAATTATTTTCGAAAAAGCGTCAATTAAAAGAGGAGGAATCGATTTTACTCCTCTTGATTTTGCATCATCACAAACTGCAATCGCTAAATCAGGTTTTGAGCTATTATGGATCGCTTTTTGAATAATTTTATGGACGGGAAAATCAATATATTCAACAGTATGATAGGCCGCTAATTTATACACATGGCTAAAACCATTTTTAAAAAGAAAATTCTCGATGTCTCGAGCGGGCAAAATAGTTAAATACTCATTCGGGTCTTTATCCGAAGGACACAAAGATTTTAACGTTTCAGCATATTTTTTACCTGCCATATCGCCGTCGGTAATGACATACCAGTGAATCCCCATTTTATTGGCATACTTAATTAATGGTTTTAAACCACATTGAGCAAATTCCAGTAACTGCACGCCTTCAGAACTAAGATGATATCCGCTTTGTTCTGCGAGTTCTCGTAGTAACCAGACTTCCGTTTCACCCTCCACTAATAGCCAGCAACGTGCAAAGATAGCACTTGCCCGTCGATAGAGAACGTGAAATAAGATTCGACGGTTATCATCAACACTCAATGAATTCGGTGCAATATATTTTGTCACTATCTGATCAGGTAGACGAATCAACCGATAAATATTTTCTAATGGAAAGAGAGAAACGAGATCACTTGAATTGGAGGTGATGATTTTTTGTGTAGGTAGATTTTTAAGTAATCGGAAACCAATTGATAGAATAATTGGATGAAGTTGGCTTTCTGGCTCTTCTAAAATTAAAATTGGTACTGCGTTTTGCGTTAAAGGATTATCACTTTTGGCAATCATAATAGAGCCGAAAATATCTAACAAAGCTGTCCGTAAATAGCGATTATCAAGCTCATCTAAAATATTATTAATGCGTTCAAGTGAATTCCAATCTTCACTACGAGGGCTATTTTTCTTTGCGACATTTTGATAACGTTGTTCAGGATTGCCAAAATAGTATTCTAATAAAGCACGTCCAGCTTTTAAGCCTTGTTGCAATTCATTTTGACTTAACTGTGCTGAGTGTTCGTGTAACTGTTTAGAAAGTTGATCTATAAAATATTCTGATAAAGGTTGATTGGTGACAGGTAGGTTAGGCGTATTCGTTGCATTTTTAAGGGCGACTACTGGATTAAGTTCAATAAGGGTTGCAATGAATGAATCTGGATCGGAAAGCGTATAGCGCTTGTTGTGATAATCAACTAAATTATGTTGGCTAATAATATTTGTATTGTGTTTATTAGCCGTGAGTTGATAAGTAATTCGTCTAAAATTATCTTGTTCTATTTGATAAGCAACAGCTTGTAAAGTTTGATGACTTTGGTTATTCAGCTCATTTTCATAAGATTCGCAATAAGTTGCAGTAATACTAATTTTATTGCCATAATTTTCATGTTTATCGTGATAAAAATCGGAATCAACAAATTGATAAAATTTTTTATCCAGTGATAAAAGGGTTAGTGCACGGATTAAGCTTGAACGTCCCCAACGGTTTTCACCAATCAGAACACTGGCTTGTGAATTTAATTTTAATGATAATCGGCTTATTCCTTGAAATCCTTCAATATCGATTTGTTCAATAAACATAGTATCTCCTTATTGCTAAAGATGATATTTTTCCGTACGTTTGCGAATTCTTTCTGCTTTTTGTTGAGTGTGACTAATCAACTTGTGTTCATCTCGTAAAATTGTTTTTAACGGCTTATTAAAATAAACTTTTAAAAATAGCCAAATATCTCGCGTTGTTAAGCCAATATTGCGGGATGAAAAATAGAGTCCAATCAGATCTTTATCACGCCAGCGGGTGGGTACTTGCTGACGAATTTGTGCTCGATGTAAGTCAATAACCGACAATTTTATTTGTTGATGATTTTCAAACAGTGGTAAATCAAGTAAAAAATGGCACAGATAACAATCACGATGATTAACACCTGCTGCATGCATATTGGCGATCATTTTTGCCAGATAAATAATTAATGAACGCTTTAAGTGATAACTAGGCGGTGTTGTCGCCCATGATTGTGTGAAATCTTCTAAACTAATAGCAGGATTGAGATCATGGGTAATAATAAAGGAGTGACGGGTAAGAGGATTGAAACCTTTACGCCCAAAAGCGCGTCCATCCATCGTATTGACACCCACTTGCTCTAAACGATGTATTGCATCCCATTCTTGTTTGGCATCTAAAACGGGCAATCTGAATGATAACAGATTTTTTAAGATCTCTTTTATTGTTGTACCACGATGAATTTTAATAAAATATGATTGTCCATCTTGTTCAAAATTTAATGTTTTTCGTTGACTAACTGCTCGATAGATAGTGCCCGAAATCAGTTCAACTTCAGTAAATGGATCTTTATTTTTCCATATCTGATCGAACGGTGATTTAAGTTTGATTTCATTCATAATGTCTACAACCTAAAATAATGTCTGTGGCACGTTCAGCCAAATGATATAAATCCGCTGTTTCGCCATAGTGGATGGCATTATTATGCCAAGTTAACAATTGTTGTTTATCCGTGATGGCATGATAGACGGCTTGATTGAGTTCAGATTGAACAAACGGTTCGTTAAGCACAACGCCAGCATTAGCATCGTGGATATGATAGGCATAACCTGAAATGCCAGATACAATGACCGGTACACCTGCTGCTAATGCTTCAACTAATACCATACCTGCGGCTTCTTGTCTTGCCGGATGCAGCAGTAAATCGGCTGAAAATAGAAAATCAGGAATATCATCACGACCCGAAAAAAAGCGAACTCGCGGTAAAATACCAAGCTGTTTAGCTAATTTTTGATAATCATCAGCTTTGTCTTGTCCTACAACTAAGTAAACCAATTTTTGTTTTAAGTCTTCAGGCAATGCAGCAATTGCATATAATGTACGGTCAACCCCTTTACGTTTAAAGTCTGAACCAATTTGTACTATGACAAAATCATCCTGATTTATCTGATTGGTTTGTCTAAATAGTTGACGTTTTATTGGTGAATCAGAATTATATTGACGATTTTGTGCAATACCAGGTGGTAGTAATGAAAAACGTGAAGGTTGGGTGTGATAATACTTTTCAAAGTCATGTATTTGCTGTTTAGTAAGAGCCATTATTTGTGTGTGGTGATGTGGATTAAATACCGCATCTTCAAATGCCAAGTAATGCTTACAGCGTGGTAATAATTGATAAAAAAAGCCCTTATGTGACACTTTTTCTGCAAAACAAGTATCGCCTGCAAAATAGACATCCAAATTAGGCATTTTATTAAAACCAACAACACAATCAGCAGGATGCGTTTGTAAATGTGTTTTTACCCAATAATAATAATTTTGGTTTCGATGATGATTTGAAAGCCCTTTTTTGGGTACTAAGATGATATCAAAATTGCCAGGCTTATCGCCTTGCCAATCCATGACATAGACACGAATTTTATGCCCACGAGCCAGACAAGCATTAGCAATCTGCAAAAAATCACGTTGCAGACCACCAAAAGGAAAATATTTATAGATACAAAAAGCGAGTTGCATGCACATTGCCTCAAGTGTGAAAGGCGTATTATATACTTGTTGCTAGACAAGGTACAAAAAATAGATTTTATTGTTAATTTTTAGCGAAAAAAATAGGTCGTTTTTTGCTTGCACTTTTAATTTTAAACATGGTGTATTTCGTTGTTAGAATGGTTTTTAAATGATAGTATTCTGCGCGCATAAAGTTATATCTTTATTATTTTATCTAAAAATTATAACAAGGAACAAAAATGGTCGTCTATCAATTCAAACAATTACTGCTAACGCCTTGGCAGAAAACTAAAATTGAAATTAATGATGATGTTGTCAACATTGATGAATTAACTAATTCTTTTAGTAAGAATCCTTTATTCAATCTTGCCGGTAAAAAAAGAGAAATTCCAATAAAAAGTATTCATTCTCTTTCCATTACTCGTACATATAACCTTAAAGGCGGATTGATCGGCGCAATAATAGTCTGTTTAGGAATAAAAGAAATTATCGATTTGTTTTCGCATTTTGGAGATATTGTGCAAATCATTCTATCTATTTTACTACTGCCATTAGGATTGTTAGTATTATTTTGTAGTGTTAATGAAACATTATGCATTAAGTATGATAACAAAGAGTGTGAAATTGATATTTCTCTTTTAGAGCGTGAAACATTATCTAAAATTGTCAGTGATATAAATGAACGTTTAGACAATCATTCAAAAGTTTAGATTTGAATCATTTTTATTGAAAATCCCCCTAAATCTTAATGAACCAAAGCGATGTTAAATGATTTTAAATCGGTAATTTCGCTTTGGTTATTCTTTATTTCGGTTCCACAATCTAACGATCTTTACACTTTTATTTTAATTCATACTAATACGTTAACATGCATTGTTGAAGGCAATGTCTATCAACGTTAATATTGATACTTTATGCCTTTTTAGATCCTTTTTAATAGCATAAAGGATCTAATTTTCACAAAATTGTACTCCAAAGCTTTATTAGCAAAATTAAACCTTAATGGGGCTGTTAAAAACAAATTATCTAAACAGACTTTTTAATTTTACCTTTAGCACCAATTGAAACGCAAATAAAAAGACCACAAAATATAGATAAGCACAATTAACATATATGTGTATCGGATCATTTTATTTTTGAGTAAAAATAAAATAAGAAAGCAAGGGATTAAAGCAATGATGGGTTCAGTAGTTAATCGTCCTCCTACTGGTAATTGACATAGATTATTGAACACGCCTGAATCGACCAACCATTCATATTTATCTGCTGAAAAAATCTTTATTAAAAAAAATAAAAAAATACAGTATATAAATGGAAGAATATTAACTTTAATAACGCTTGCAAATCTTTTAGATGCAATGTTAACTCTTGATGTTTTCATCCTTAAAAAATAGAATCCTTAAACTATGTTGTTTTTTTAAAATCTTTGTTAGGAATTAAACCGCTAACTGCCTAAATTGTCAATTGAATCTTTAGATTGTTTACAATGATATGTGTCATTAATCGCGCTACCTTGAGCACCAAATTGCCTTAAATTGTGGTCTACAGCATTCATTGATTGCCAGTGATTTTCGCACCAATCAGGGGCAAGTAAGGTAGGTTTACGAGCATTGGCAGAGATGCGGTGATACAAAATATGGGCTGGTGTTTGCCTAATAATATCGCCAGCAATATCGACATACTGCTCTAAAGAGAGTATGTCGAGCCGACCTGCACGCCACACTTTAGCCATAATACTGCCTTCTACGATATGTAACGGATGCAGTTTTAAACCATCTACACCACTATTTAACACTTTATCAAGCGTCATTAAATTATCCTGCTTGGTTTCTTTAGGCAGACCAATGATTAAGTGAGTACAAACTTTTATACCAAGACGACGAGCCTTTTGCACCGTTTGATGATAGATATCAAATGTATGTCCACGATTAATATTGTGTAACGTTTTATCGTGAGCCGTTTGTAAGCCAAGCTCAAGCCAAACTTCGAAGCCTTTTGCTTGATAACTGGCAAGTAAATTCAGCGCTTCATCTGGCACACAATCTGGGCGAGTACCGACACAAAGACCGACAATATCCGCACTATTGAGTGCTTCTTCATACATATTTTTGAGTATTTCAACTTCGGCATAAGTGCTGGTATAGGCTTGAAAATAGGCAAGATAGCGCTTGGATTTTTTCATCTGATGCGCTTGTTGGGCAAGCTGCTGTGAAATCGTTTTTACTTGAATGGACTCATCAATGATCGAGGCGACATTACAAAAGGTACAACCACCAACACCGATAGTTCCGTCACGATTAGGACAGCTAAAACCACCATGTAAAGTCAGTTTATAAATTTTTTCGCCATAACGGCGTTGCAGGTCAGAACCAAATGTATTAACGACTAAATGAAGTTGCATAATCAGCCAAAAATAAAATTTTGGCTATTTTACGAAGCAAATGAATTAAATTCAACTTGTGGCAAATTTTTTCTATTCTTGTACGCCTTTGCTAATAAAAATCTACCTTCCAAAAGGACTTTTATCAATGTCCCTAGCCTGCAAACAAAGATTTCGAGAAGAAGCATTTAATTTTGAATTAAAAATTGTGTTAATGATAACAAAGTGTCTATAACATTTCAGTAATAAATAAGATAAAAGTTAGTTATAAAAAAATTTAAGTAAAGGTAATTTAATCGGATTAAAGGTATTAACGTTTTTTTAAAAAATAGGTGATTACAAATCAATACGTTAAAAAATTATCGCTAATTTTCTTATTACTTTAATGATAAAAATGATAGTTTGTATTGATAATTGGAATTATTAGCAATAAGATAGCACCTCCATTAGATTACAAAAATGTCAGAGGTAATTATGCAGTATATTGTGCGAAAAATAGTTGTCATTTTATTCTCATTGTAGCGCGCCCGCCACAACGAAAATAAAATCCGGTCAACGCGACAACCCAAATTATTATCGCACTAACCGAATTTACCAATAGCAAAACTTAGACTGGCTGTTCTGGCCATTCTATTTCATGACCAACATCAGCATCAATTTTGGATAGCGCAACTCGATATCGTCTCCACTCTATTAATTGAGCTATATCATTATCAGTGGCCTCACTGAATTCAACAACATCCTGTAGTATTGAGAGCTGCTGACTGGCATAGCTAATTAGCTGGCTCTTTCTAGCTTTATTCACCGCCCTGATTTCATCGGTATTCAGAGTGGGTTTAACGGCTACAGGAGCACCATTTTCATCCGGCTTAATAGTGAACCCCTCTGACTGTTTTTGCATTAATTCTGCGTGTAATTCTGCAGTTATCTCAACCGATTCACTAGGAATCTCATTAATTTCGTTAACATAAAACCCGTTATTTGTCGCATTGTAATAAATCACGTATCCTACCTCCCGATAGCCATCATTTGCACTGACGAATCTGTATACACACCGTCATTTTTACCCCAAATTCTCACGGACGATAGCGAATTCGGAACTGCGCTAACAGAGTGACAGCCGTTATATCCATCACCACACATCACAAAATAAAACCCTGTTGGAAACGCCACCGGCAGTGAAACAACCGTGCCGATCTCACCGTGCCCTGCGTGGTAGCTAGCTCTGAAATGCTGAATAATTAACCCATCAGCGCGCCTCAAAACAGTGGTGGACGGCGTCACCTCATACACAAAATCCGATTTAACCACCACATCAGAACCATTGAGCATTGGGCGTCTCGAAAAATTGACGATTCTGTCAACCTGATAATTTACGTCATCGGATTTTTGGGCTGGCAAAAACGCACCAGCTGACACCAACGACCTGACAGCCGCACTCAACTGGCCTAGCTCACTTTTTACAGGCTGAATCCCAGCCGCACCCAATACATTCAGCAATTCAGCCTGAACAATATTAAACCAGTCTGCGCCAGGATAACTAGGTGGTGTTTGAGTATCTCCCTCAGTAAACCACTTTTCCATTCTTGATGACGTTTGTTTGATTGTCGGCATTACATCGATGCCACTATTGTTATCTAGGTGAAACATCACATCTCCTCGTAAATTAAATTGACGTGCGCCGGCTTATATCGTTCCAGCAGACACCCCAAATCGCCGTAATCGCTGACCCGTAGATAGGTTTGAACACCGTCTAATACTGTCATGCAACGTGACGCACGGTTAAAAACCTGTACATACGCCACCCACCAGTTACGCCACGGATTCAGCGGATAATTCACACTGCGCAGACAATGATGGGGGTGTTTATCCACTATCTTAATTTTATACCCTCGATCAGCCGCAATTTTTTCCAGAAATAGGGCGCACAGCGACGGCGACATCCGCAGTTTTGCAGATAGCGCGTGGTGGCGCGTATCGATAGTTGCTGTTTCGTCAGTGGTACAGTCAGGTAGTCCCGCAAACGCCTCCCATTCTGCCAGTAACCACATTGATTCACTGGGCAACACCTCCCGCAATAGCGATTCTGCGGTTGATTCAACACGTGAAAATTCGTGACCAAATCCCAATTGCAGTTTTGCGTTTTCGCTACCTGCCTCTTTATTCCACGCGTAACCATTTGGCAGTAATTGCAGTCCAGCACGCTGATAGTCCAACGGTGTCATAGCCACGTAATTACCCCTAACACAGCCAGTTCGTCGTTATTCACCTCAACGTCCTCGACCAGATTAATTCTGTGGTCAATAACGCCTGTTGTATTTGAAACTGCCGCGCGTATGTGGGACAGGTAAAAATTTTCGCCCAATTGTGATCCATTTAACAATTCAGTCAACGATTGATGAACTGCGGCTCGCGTTTCGGGCGTGTCCGGAAATAATCGGATCTGCGGGTTAATCGGTTTGATTACTGGCGCACGAACAATTAACTCTGCCGCTGGTGGTTTACCCTCAAACTGATTTGTAACCGGATTGACGTGTCCATTTATATGTTCACGCACACGAGCCAGATCGCTGTCAGTGGGCACAATATTCGGTCGTTCATCCAGCACAAACAGGACTATCACATAATTGCAATACATTGGCGCCGGAACACACCACGCACGCGTAACACCGGCGCATTCTCGTGCCCACCGGATATAGTCCCACCGGTTACCACCCGACGGCGGATATTGGACACGAAACAACAATCGCGTACGCAACGAGCTAATGCTTTCAATATCAGCGCCCCCAGTCAGCCCCGCTGAATCCAAAATTGCCGCACTCTCAACGTTTGCAACAGGCGAAATCAATTCAAATTTAGTGCCGCCATCCATATTACCTAACGCGCCCTCAGTCACAGCAGTAACCTCTACTGTCGATATTCCCGCACCCAACAGGGCAGACTGAACGCACTCAACGATAAATCCGGATTCTGTTTGCCACTGAGTGCCCGCAGTAATTGCAGCATCCCCTCGAACAGTCAATTTTAATCGCCCTGACGAGCGGGCGGGCATTTTTCGTTGAACCCCCCAAAACTGACAAAACAGCAGCAGGATTTCGTCATCAGCGAGATGTGGCACAATCTGACGCGATATCCAACCCAAAAACTCATACAATCCGTTCACCTGCCCCGCGTGGGCCATCGCAATTGATTCAATCAATAACGACTGAATTCCGACGGCACGGAAATCCTCCGCCGTCCGTTTAATTAACTCCGTTAATCTGGGTGGTGTGTACGACATTTAAACCTCATCTAAATACTATTTAAAACTGCTGTGAACGAATACTCCGGAACGTCAGCGTCACTCAACAGGACAGGTCGAACCGTCAACATTAAAACGCCACGCGACGGATTTGTTGCAACGACCTCGACGGATTTTACCAAATTCTCCTCGACCATCCATTGCAGTGATTCTGCAGCATACTCCTGTGCTCGCCGCAGGACTGACGACAGCTGCTTTTCCCGACTGAGTAACCATAAACGTGAGCCAATTTTTTTGTTACTGAACGTATCACCCCACCAACCACGACGGTCTGTGCCGCCGTCTGGCAGGACGTCGTCTGCGTGCGCTCTGGCATCTGTAAACAGTGATATGATAATATTCGTTAACACCTCATTACCGTGAATATAATCGATATCTGCCGCATAGGCATCCCATGTCAATTGCATCACATTACCCAACCATTGGTTTTGACGTTGTTGTCCCGCATTTCTGACAATAGTGCACGTGATTCAAAAAACTAACGTTGCCACTGATATGATCTGATGCAGTGCTCGTACCTGTTGTCACACTATATCCACCCATAATACGCACGTTCCCCGTAAACTGGGTTTGCGGCGTTTCAAACAAAATTAATTCATCAGCTATTACGTGCAAATTTTTGCACAACATTTTTACTAATTGCTCCTCTGTCAGTAGTAGGTAGTGCCCCTCAGCATGATAAACAGCGCTGTCTGCAATTTTCAGGTCTTTTAGCCTAGCGGTTTTGTTATCAACAACAACAGCGACCAGATGCTGGCGTTTTCCGCCCACAGAGAGCATTATCGCCTCAGAGCCCGTCGGTGGCACTGACGTGTGCCCGTAGTTCTGAAATCGCTCAACATCGTCTGCTGTTTCACCGGATAGCAGACTAACCTGCACGTTTTGCTGTTTGAACGAATCGTTGACAATATTAACAACCGCACGCGAAACCAATAGCTGCAGCTTTCGCTTTAACTGACTAAACATTTTTATCTCCATATTGCACTCCGCTTTTCTGGCTCTGCGGGGGCGAGGAATCCGTCGCGAGGCATCAACAATAATTTTGTTGTCATACCATCGTCGTTACTGACGCCGAACTCAACCTCTATAATCAGCAACTCCTCAGCAAACAATCCGTACGTTTCAGCGGTCAAAAAAACCATGTGGTTTGGCAGCCACAAATTGACGTCGTCATACAGCCAACCCTGAACGGTAACTGAAAACTGCTGTCCGTGTGCGGCGGCTCGACGACGCTCCCAGTTGGCCCGTACCGTCGCACTTTTTTTATTGAGGTTATCGTCAGATACGATAATTGTAGGGCGGTAACGGGTGACCAACTCATCAACAGCGTTGGCGTAAACTGCGGTTGACTGGGTTGCGGTTTGAGTTTCACCCCAAATTGCCCCCCCCGCACAATCGCCGATAACTCGATACAGACTAAATCTGTCGCGCCACGAGCGGGTTATACACAAATTTTTGATATTGTCACCTAACGTTAATATGGAGATGTTTTTTTTGCCCGCTCCCGTGAATACGAGATTCCCGTAAACGTCACTGGTCAGTATAACCCCTCGTTGACGCGCAGCTCTGGCCAGTATCTCAAACACGGTTTCGCCAGGCTCTATCTGCAGCCACCTAAACACCTCTCCAGCCTCGCCATCGTCCACATTCCAGACAACATTAATACCGAACGCCCCACACAAATCCGTCGCAATTTTTTGTAGCGACGCATTGCACCAGCGTCCCGAGGCGTGAATTGCTGCACAATCAATTAGGTCGGCGACTTTGTCTCGACCTGTAACCGTTATTGTGTGCTCGGTATCACTAATATTAATTACAACGTCATCGATATATCCCGTTATTACTCTGTTATTGTTAATTTCCACGTAACATTCAGCACCGACCTGAATATTTCCGTCACTGACAGTAATTTTTGACGTGAGCTGCAGACTAAACGAGCCGCTCATATCCTCAATACCACGCGTGATACGCACATCTGTCCAGCCACTATATATCAAATGGCCGATATATAGCTCAACAACTGGCCCGTTATTCATTTTCAATCACCTCATAGCTAGTGCCACCAACTGCAAACGTTGGGTGTCTTAGTCCGTTTCTGCGTATAAACTGCCCAACGGGGGCAGCGTTACCGGTCTCACGATAAAGAGCTACTAGCGCTGGCTCGGTTTGCGACAACGCGATAATTTTGCCAGCAGGTAGCTTTATCGATAACGCCTCCAGCTGGGCAACAAACGCCCACCGAACGTCCCTGAGTGCCTGCGCTGATTTATACCAATACACATCGCTACTAGCAATAATCAGTTCCTGCAGTTTATTGCCGTGCTCCCCGATTACGCGCTGGCAGTCGTTATATGTCACAATAATTTCTGGCTGCTGCGTTTTGACGGCATTAGCCGCGTCCTGCACTGCGATTTTTGCAACCTCAGTGGCGATAACCATATCAACCAGCAACTGCAACGCGTCGGTTACGACATTTCTGGATTTAGTCGCAGTCGCATTTTTGACATTTAACTCAACTGATTCGAGTATTTGGGTGGTGCTCGTACCTGATTCGACCAGCAGTGCTGCGGGTGGTGTTACTATATTCCGACGCGCCAGCCCCAATTGCTCGACAACCTGATTGGTATTTTTATTTTGCCTGTTATCACGACACAATTCCTCGATACCACCCAACAATCCCCTCAGCTCACGAGCTACAATCTGGGGGGATTTAAACAAATTCCTCAGTGACGCCTGATACGATTTAACTCTGCCCAGTAACGACGACAGACCAGACCCACCAACTGCGCCACGAATCGCGTTGGTGATACCGTTGGCGATTGCCTCTCCGTACGCCAGACAGTCCTCGATAAATAACACGGCCTCACCAACAGCGTCAAAAACACGAACAAAATCACTCACCAGACCCTCACCGAGAACGTCAGACAGTGCGCCCATTATCGATATACCGTTTGGTGTGGCGACAGGGGATTGTTCGTCCGTATCCGGAACAAACGTTACAGAAAAATAAACAACACGCTGTTCGCTAGCGACCGTTCTGGAGCTCCACTGCTCAACGTAAACCAACTGGGTCTTGAAATCTGGGTGCTGTAATTCACCCGATTCCGAACTATCCAGTGCGTCAATCAGCGTATCAGCCTGCTGCCTACAATCGTCACCCACAACAACAACGTTAATTGTTGTTGACGCAGTGGTTCGCCCCATATTCTCGACCAGACCAACGTCGCGCAACGGATATTCGTGCCGGATCAGCCGATTGCCACCCGTGCGCGCCGCTTCATCGATAACGTAAAACGGCACCCCACGAAACGATCCTCTGCCGATGTTTTTTGTGCCACCTCCCCTCAAAATATCCAGCATTAATACGCCCCCCCACCGTACATACTGTACGTTTTACCTGTATTAACAACAATATCAGTGCTGGCAATATTATCGACCGATTTTGTTTTAACCGTCAGCCCGTTGGCGGGCTCGATTTTCAGTACAATTTCTGAACGACCGTTATTTGCACCAGCCAGAATTGGGATATTGCCGTTAACCGCTCTGTTCGCGCTAGCCCCTGTCGGAACTACAGCGTCGATTGCCGACGTGAGCGCGTGAGTTAATTTTCTGTCAAAATTTTGCAGCGAATTATCTATTTCAGGATTAAACAGGTGCCTGCGCCATGTTTGCTCGTTACCCAAATCGTAAAACCTCTCAGGGTGCTCACGCATTTCCTGCAATCGTCGCAACTGGTGAGTCTCCGGCAGCTCATCAATCGACGGTCTGTTTATCAGTAATTCGGCAGCAGCTGCAACGACATTGAGTGATTTTGCGTTATTTCGCCCAAAACCAACCCCCCCCCTCCGATTATTACCACCAGCGCCCGAAAAATCACTTGGCCAGTTGGTTACGAACACAGGTGTCGCACCAGCTGACGACACCGCCGAATCAATAGCGCCCCCTAATTTGTGGCCACCCAGCATATTTTTAATACCTCGATACCCCCTATAGACGTATCTCGCAGCAATCGCTCCACCAATAATTTTGGCACCCGTTTCGAGTTTGCTGGTGTACGCGTCTAGCTGTTCAGGGGTGAGAGAGTTGATTGCATCAGCCAGATCCTGGATCGGTTTAGCCAATTTTAATTGCGCCCAGCGCTCCCCAGCGTTAGTTAGTGATGTCAGCGCACCATTGAACGTATTGATGTTTTTTGACGTCTTGCTCTCCAGTAAACCGTCCTCAATTTTTACACCGGCCAACAGCTTTTGTTGCTGCTCAGAATTTGCAAATGCCTGAGTTGTTTTTATCAGTTTTTCTGGAAATACGGTTTTTAAATTGTGATCCTTGAATCTGGAGCGATTGCCGATTTCCAGTAGTAGTTGCGTAGGATCTTTAAATTGCGACTTATTCGCATCTGAATAAACATCAATTCCGTTTAATTTTAATATTTGCTGAGCCTTCCTATCTTTGATGGTGTCGGCAAATGATTTCAACGCTGATGCGGCATCGGCGCTATTACCGAGTTGCGAATCACTTAGACGCTGGATTGCCAACAACTGCATTAACTGCTCTGGCGATTGCCATTGCGTGTTTTTTGTAAGCTCAACAACGCCTGCAAATTGCTCCCTAATATTCCCTGTGCCAATTTTCGACGCCGATGCAACACCGTTAAATAATTGATTAATGCCGTCAGGCGTGAAGCCTTTATTCATCAATTGTGCGACATGAGCTCCGGCTTCGTCAGCACTTAAACCGAGCCCTCTGATTGCTTTAGCGATATTATCAACATTACTGACACTACCCGACACATCGTTGGTGCGTTCGAGAATTTTATCTAATGCGGTGATAACGTCGCGATACGGCATTTTGTATACTGTACCCGCTGCATATACAGCATTTAAAAATTCGTCAGACTGTTTTGCGGTCAGGTTGTAGCTCGTGCCGAGCTCTGTGAGTTGTTGTTGCCAGTCGCCAACTCGTTTGGCAGCCATGACTAAACCGCCGCCTGTTGCAAATCCGACCAATTTATTGTCAAATTTATCTAACATCCTGTTTGACGCAGACATTGCTGACGACAACATTTGCATTGAACGGGAGCCCGTCCGGCCCATCGCTGAAATTGAGCTACCAAACGATTTGGCTCGCTGTGCAACGTTACCAGTTAAATCAACAATAAACTGCGCTCTATTTTGCACTGTCATTTTTGAACACCCACATCAAATACCGATAAAACCGATTTAATGGCAGCCCCAACACCCAATCTGGGGCTGCATTCACACGAGCGCTGAGCGCAAGCGCTGCCCGTTCGAGCCTGCGAACGAGCATCAACTTATCGCCCCTCAGCGCTATATTCAGCCACCTCTACAACAACCGGATTATTGAGCGCGTCGTACGCGTTTCTCAGCAAATTGTAATCGGTCAGTGATAACGATTTGAGTTGGCCCATTGATAGCGGGCCATCTAAATCACCAATTTTTGCAACACTACGGCGGTACAACTCGGCGGACATAACCGCAGCGCTCGCAATGAGCTGGAACCCCTGTGACGTCAACTTAACCTGTTCTGCTGCCATCTCACTATCGAGCAGATCACCCGTAGTTAATCTGCGTAACGTTAACGTAGTGACACGCTCATCTCCGATTTGTAAACCGTTCGTTAATTTAATCTCCATTTAAATCTCCTTTGCCTCGCACGACGAAAAACCACAACTGATATTCCCCTCACTGTTAATACTGGCGTTACCGTTCGACCACGCGTTCGGCATTAACCATTGTCTGCCGGCGTCAGGCGTGATAGTAATTGTCGCGTCAGTTATGTTATTCAGCTCGTCAACTGAGGTATCCGCACCATTGGGGATTGTCAGATTGACCACTGCCTCTGTCGGTGTCTGATTAAAACCGTATACCCGCGCACCCTTAACCGGTTGACGTGTAAATCCACCAGTTGTAAATGTTGCACCAGTCAGTGATTTAATTTCACGCCCATTGATTCTAATAACCGCAGTACCCTGAAATTGCATAATTCCCCCTAGTTACAATAAAAATTGAATTGAATGCGCATAGATTCTGAACTGATTAACCAGATCGTCATTGCTCAGTACGTTAATTCGATTTCTGTCATTAGCGTCACGTTCCACAATCAACGAACTTTTATACGCGTCAAAATTTTCGACCAACCCTGCTGATTCCAATTCGGTGAATAGCGCAATTAGCTCAGCCCTGATAACTGACGGCGTGACCATCGCCTGACCAACACCAAACCGAGTACCGTCGTCAGCCAATTTATGACGTGGAAAACGCTGCGTGATGCGCGCCCGTATTGCGTAGCGTATATACGACAACGTTTTAATAGTCTCAACGTCCAGATAGCTCGGATCCTCGACGTTATATTTATTCACGCGATACATCGTGATAACCCGATCTAACTGAACAGCCCCGTTGGCGTTAACGTTATACGCGCTCAGCCCGTCAAATAAATGCAGGTTTCGCTCATTCCACTGCCAGCGATCGGCGACCGCTGGCGGTTTAATACCGGTCAACTCCAATGTTTGGACAGGTCGTGCTGGGTCAATATTTAGCGCGTACGTACACACCGCAGCGTTAACAGACGCCCAGATATACGGCGGCTCTGGCGATATATTGGTCGGTATACAGGTAAACAGATAATCGTTGCGTGATAACGCAAATGTGCTGGCCTGTGCGTGTGTGCCACGATACGCAATCCAGCATAAACCGTCAATTTGACGAATACCGCCCCAGCGCGATTGCAGCTCCTCACTGAGCAAATTCAGGTTATTGGTGTCTGTAAACGGATTAACAATATCTGTCCACCACGTGTCACCCAACGCCGCAATAGCCTGCGATACGTCCGGATTACCCACACCCCCAGCCATACCTGAAACGTCAACCGCAATTCCTGCCGGCACCGTTTCACCCGTAAAATAATTAACACGAACGTCCACGTCGTTACCCGTGATACCACCCCAGCGACACGTCAGTGTCACCTCAGAGCCAGACACACTGGCTGTAACGGGCAGGGCGGCATTAGCGTTAACCGCTGTAGCAATTTTATTTGCAATTGTTGCGGACGTATCGTTTGCACGAGCGGTCACGGGAACCCGCACACCGGCAACTAGTAGCGCAATTTGTCCAGCAGCGCTACACGTGCCAGTAACGGTTATTTTCCCCGTCGAACACACTGGGTCGGCAACGTCGTCGAGCGCCAGTGCATATAAATCGCTGTAGGGATTTGCGCGCAAAAACGCACACAGCATTTCAGAGAGCATCGACCCCCGACCAAACGCCGTCACGGCCTGCTCACTACGTGTTATACGAACAGGTTGACCGGCAGCAACACTTCCTGTTGGCAGACGCAGACCTAGCACCAGCGTTTTATTATTTTTAACCGGTGTTCCTGTAATCGCCTGCGAATTATCAAATTCAACGTACGCCAGCGGTACACGCACAGTGTTGGGTATTGTATTAAATGAAACTGTCATTATTCAGCTCCTCTATTTTTCTTCTTTGCTGGCTCAACGACTTCGATGTCGCCATCGTTCAACCTGCGAAGCCAATAACTATTTTTAGGTTTTAACTCCCCGCTTTCAGCCAGTGGATCTAATGTCTCGGGGTCACGAACTGTGACGCCGCTAACGGGTTTAATAAAAAATTCAGTCATTATTATTGTCCTGTGGCAATGTATTTAATGATTCCCAGTTAGGGGTTACTGATATAAATTTGTGATAATAGGTAACAAAATTGTCGATTGTATGGTGTTCGTCATCTGACGGCAGTGGCACGTCGACCGTGAAATAAACGCCGTAAACGAATAACCCCCGTTTTGCTGATAAATCGCCGAACAAATTCGCCGATTGAGCAAACCGCATTGCACGCGCAGCACAATTGAATTGCCGATTATTGAGCAGCCTGATCAGATAGTCGTGAATTAAAAAGGCTCGTTCAGGCTCAATTCGAACCCCGTTTAGCACGTTAACTGACACGAATAACGCCCACGTTTGACGCACGCAATCGCGTAGATCGCTCTGGGAATTACCGATAAACGCGACGTAAATTGCAGGTGCCACCCTCAACAACGTACGCAGTGTCTCGTCAGTCCACGCACCACCGAGCGCCTCAACCGTTTTTATTTCACCGGTAAAATGCTCTCTGACACAATCGATTAATTCCCGCTCCAGCGCAGCAGTAGGGGATAGCCGCCTCATCAGATAAACCCCCTCGAACGACCGCGAGCCCAGACCGAGCCGGCGCTGGTGATTACTGCAACCTCACCAACCTCATCCAATTTCGAGTTATCAATCGACAACCCCAAACTGATTTGACCGGATGCCACCCGCTCCAAAAACCTAACAATATCGTCCTTGTCCTTTTCAGCTTTCTCTGTTGCAACATTGTCAGCTAGATTGTAATACGCCAGTACGCACGCAGCGCGGACTAATACAGCGGGGATTTTGTCAATAGGTAGCGTAACTCGCCCACTGATATATCCGTCAATCGCGGCCGACGCATCCAGAATCGCATTACTAATAATTTGTTCACGCGTTTGCAACGGCTCGCCAGTTGTCTCATCAATGTCAATTTTGCTGTCAGCTAACTGATTGATGACTGTTTTACTGTATCTACTGTATACGTCCTGCACTGTTGCGTACATCGTTTTATTCTCCAGATTTTGCGGTTTCGAACATCTCAATTGCCTCGATGACGTCACCCTTAGTTAACTCAACGTTACCAGTGACTTCGCGCCATTTTGTGATTCTGGGTGAGCCATCGCTATTGAAATAAACAGCCTCGTCACTTTCTGCTAGGGCAACCACAACCGCCTGAGACAGTTCAATATACGATTGAGAAATTGACGGAATTTTAGCATCGTCCTCGTCAGCGCCTCCTGAATCCTCAGCCGCACCCGCAGTTTTTCCGCTGGCACCACGCGATTCCAGACCTGTTGAATTACCAGTAGCGTCAGTAGCAGGGCGACCAGCATCATCAAATATTTCATTAATATCTCCCCCCTCAATAATTGTTACGGTCAGTGCAGAATCTGTTTGCAACGCATTAATCTGCTCAACCGTCAAATTCGTAAATTTATTTTCACCTCGACTGAGGGTTAGTCCCGCACGTCGATAGCCGTCATGACGAGTATTAACAACCTTAATACCTACAACACTGCTTATGCTTCTCATTAAAAACCTCCTAATCCAGCCACGGCACAACCAACACATCGACAGCTCGATAGTTGATGTTGCTTTCACCGTGAACTTTATTTTCAGCATCCACTACTCGTTTGGCTGCAGCACGATTTTTAGGGCCAACAACCAATAGATTAGGATTAATACCCAGTTTTCGCCCTTGCTCAGATCTGAACCCCATCATTGCTGAAATCGCGTCATTAAAATTATCCTCAACGAGCTCAGCCCGTGAACCAAACGCCTGCTGCCAAAACCCAAACCCTGCCGCAACACGAGCGTCAACACCATAGAGCAGCTCATCGGTCATAAAAACCCTATCACTGGTTGCGGGGTCATTTTTTTGTTGCAGACGATATTCACGTCGATTCTGAAAAATTAGCGGTTTTAGTGGTCGGCGTGTATCAAGTAAAAACCACGGTGCCCCGCTACCAGCCTGCATATTCGATACGCTCGCATCACCGACGGGGTGATCTGCGTCAAAAAAATTCTGCCCATCGTAACATTGTCGCTCAAAACCCTGACTGATTAATCCGAACGTCAGCTCGTCCGGATGTGTTGCGGCTGCATATCCCATATCTTGGAATTTGGGCATTAATAACCCGTAGTTGTCGTCCTCAACGTATTCAGCAGGAATCCCCTCGGTCGCCTCAAATTTAATATTAGTTAACGTGTACCGGTTGGCCGACATTTTTTTTACGTCACGCTCACCAACCCACTCTCTAAATCGAGCAAATTCACCGATCCAACTGTAATCCTCGGTCAGATTATTTGACGGCACAACGGTCGCTATTTGTCGATACAATTGCTGATACGAGTCCCGACCACCATTAAATGCGGTATTAACAGCTGTATAAATTGAACGCAAATTCTGCGGGTTAATTTTCATTAATCATCTCCTGTTTGGTTTTCAAATAATCGTCCCGATTGACCCCAGTCGCCGCAATCACCTGCAAATCAGACGCTGTCAATTCCGCCTGCGAATTTGATTTACGTACCGCGACTGTGCTGGTTTGACGCGCGGTTAGTGCAGCTAGAGGGCGGCGTCCATCAATCAGTGCGCTGAGCGCAGCTATACCCTGCTGGCGAGCCACTCCATGATAGTAGGGCACCTCGCTAGCCAGAATTTTTCCCTGATTGCGTGCGTTATTAATTAACTGCTCCGCTGATAGCTGAGCGTTATTTGCGCTCAATGCGGCCAGCTGGCGCATTGCAGCTCGGTACGTTGGTGCCGGCACATATTTGCTCAGGTCAATACTGGACAATTCCGCCTCCGCAATCAGTTTTTCAGTTTCGGCGATTTCGTCAGCGTTCTCCGCTACAATATCCTGTGCCCGCTCGGCGATTGCACTAGAGCCCTCTGTCGTATCGACCACCTCCTTAATATTTACAGCCGCCTCAGCCGTCGTTTTCAAATTAGCAATAGCCTCAACGGCCTGTTCCGCATAGCGCTGAACATTATCGGCAGTGATATCAATATCGTTGTCTGACGAAATCACGCCTAGCGATTGCAGAATTGTTCTTAACAATTCATTCATTACATCCCCCTCCAGTTGGTCATTATTAATAAATTCAGCAGTGAGTGCGGCCAGCGATTGGATACCGAGCAGGCCCGGATCGTTTGTGATTGCCGCCATTCTCAAATATATTGGTTGCCCCGTCTCCCTATCGTATTCAAATACAGCCGACAACTCGTTAAATTCTCGATTATCAATCTCAGCTCTGGCAATTGGTGTCCAGTGTGGGCGTATATAAATACCGTCAGAGCGCCATTTTACGTCGTCGGACGGGTGCGCAATCCAGCCAGCAGCAGGCGTCTTCTGCCCGTGTTCCTGCCTATGCAGCGTTAAATGGTCATAATCAATTAAAATTGGTTTGTTGTTGCTCTCAACAATTGTTTTCTGAATAAACGCTGCTGCCACAGCCTCATCCAGATACCAGTGTCCGTCAGGTACGTCAAACGGTCTGCCGTCACGAGCCTTGAATTTTCCAGCCGGCAGCAGTTGATACCAGCCGTCGTTATCTGACGATAAATTTAGGTCTGCCGATAAAATGGCAACGCTATTTTTTGTTTGGTTATTTTTCGTTTTCATAACGCCAGAATAGCGGATGTGATTTTTTTTTGGATTTGTGGTGTTTCAAATATTTTTTAACAGACAATATATAGGAGAGGGGGATATTGCAGAGATAGAGGGTACAAACCTAATTTAAAACCCGTTTAAAAAACACCAAAAACGTTTAAATAATTTGGGGAATATCTACGCTCACGTTTTGGTGTTGATTGCGTTAGAGAGCGTTGTATTAATTATATCGATAATATCCCTGATGCCGTATTGAGACAACCCCATGTACGGGCGCGCAGGAACAGCTGCAGGAGCGGCCGACATGTCAGGGGTGCCACCCAATTGGTGAATTGCCGCGTAAACTTTGTTTGAACCAATAACCGCACTGACAGCATCAAAATCAGTAGTTAATGACATTGCCAAACCGCCCATTGTTCTATTTAGCATTTTACCGGTCAGTCCTTTGGCTGTTAACTTGGCAGCATAATTCGGCGTAAGTTGTTGCCACTGTCTGCCGGTTGTAGGGTCGGCTTCCTTTTGAAAAGCATCATCAGCCTCACTTGCTAGCACGGCAGCAATGCCGCGAGTAATGGGCGTCATGTCTGCGCCAAGACCTTGCACGCGTTTTATACTGGCTTGGATTGCTTCATCACTGAACTTATAATCTATTTGCATAATATTTAATCTTGTTTTATAGTTATCACTAAGCTGTGTACGGATAATGGTAATTCGGCATAAGCGCTCAGCGCCACATGTTTATGTGGGTTCAACTCCCACCACAGCAATAAGCCCTGCATGTCAGGGCTTTATTTATATCCCGCCCTTGAGTACAGCATACAGCCCACCCTTTACGCTCTTTTGCAAATCAACTATGCTAGCTTTGTATGCGTTAATTACGATATCAAGCGCGTCTTTCTGCCCCCTCAAATTATATGGCGCATTAATAACAATTTTCATTGTGTCGCTACCTTTAGCTATATAAAGCAAGTTGTTCTTTCGCTTATCCCACAACACTGCTTGCGCATCAACAATCAATTTAGGTAATGATTGATAATCTTTTAGCGTTAATTTAACGCCGGTTTTTTTATGTTTTAGGCTGTCAGCATGTAATATATTTTTTTCACTCACGGCAAATAATCTAGCAGGCTCAATGCCTGATATTTTTTTGACTTGCTCTGCAATATCATTGGTCATAAAACCGAGCGGTTGCAGTGCATTACCCGCTCGCCTCGTCGTTAAAATATTGCCAACCCACTGCGCAAACGCATCACGACGAGCAGGCGCATTATTTAATGACTGAATAACCTGCTGGCGCAATTTTCTATTTTGTAATGTTGTGAGCTTTTTGGCAATACTGACATCCGCCCCCATGGCGACACTACCAACGTTACCAGACCAGCCCGCATCAGTTCTAGTTGTCTGACCACCCGATTTAAATTCCGTAACCTCTGACTGGTAAATCTCGCCAGTTGCGTCATCAACACCTGAATTTACGTTGTACGTGTCCAATTTTCCTGCGCTGGATTCAATAATCAACCCCTCACGCTCCACCTGCGCCCGAGTTAACGCACGAACACGGCAACGACACCCCCAGCCATTGGGCGGGTATAATTTTTGCCAGATTGGGTCGTCGTATCTAAATACCCGCAAATGCAACGCGGCATGAGCGGTCCGCGTTCGGCTATCCATTGTTGCAACATACTGCCAATACGGATGCGTCTCGCTACTAGCTAGCTGTTGCTGATAACGCCCAGCCTGATATGCTGTCGCGAGGTTTGTGCGGTAAATTGTGCTGAGCCGCCGTGGACTACCGAGCTGCACCTCCCTTGCTTCACCATTGCTATCAATATTGATTTGCTTTCCCCACCAACCTAGCTTTTGCAACACTGGAGCTAGACTCTTTTTAAACTCACGCTCTGTTGTTCCCATCGCTAACGCTTTGTCAATCTCAAGCCGAATAGACTCAAGCACATCAAGCGATGTCGATTTTGCAACAGTAAATGCTCGAGCATGCGCTTGCGCTGACATTTCTTGCCAGTTCCATGTGATTTTGAGGCCTTTGCTGCGAAAATAATCGACAGCAAGCTTGGGCTCCAGTTTCATCGCATAACCCAAATCAATATCCGCGCTGTGCATTTAATTGCCCCCATATTTGCGCGACAAAGATACCACGCGCAATCATATCCTGAAGTTGCTCACTGTCCAGATCACGATATAATTCACCGATTTTAGATTTAGCTGTCGGCAAATCGTTTTGCATAATAATATCGACAATTGGCTGCAAAATAGGGTCGACAGCCTGTCGCCACTCGTCGCCCGTAATGGCAGCGGGGGCGGCGCTCAACGGGTCAGCTGGTTGACGCTCTGCATTTAATGCAGCGATTCCGTTGCTGTGATTGGCGTTCAAAAATGCTGAGGATGGAGATTGGATCGATTGCAACATCTCCTCGCCAGTCCTCGCCTCTGGTATTTGCAATTTATCGTGTGCCCATGAGCGCGGTATTCTCATACCCAGACCAACCAGCGCGGGGAGAGCGGTCGCATACGCTGCAATATCCTCAGCTTGCGTGATATCAAACTCAAAACGAGGGTGCCTGCGCGGATTCGAGAACGACACGCCATTTAGGCTGTAAAGAGGCTGAATCAAATCACGAGTAATTGTTGCTGCTAGTTGTTTGGCATCACTATAACAAACCTCAACGCGCACCTCATTATGCACATTGCCGAGCGCGTTGGTGCTGGTCGCTCCGTCCGCCTGACTAGTCAGGGTGCCCCCTAGAATAGCTTTTGACTGCGCTCGTTCCATCAGATTATTCATAGCCAAAAACGGGTCAGATGTTCCATTAGCGGCAGATTGAAAATCAATTGACATGCCGCTCGGTATAATACCACCTGCGTTATGCCCAATCGACATGACAGCCCGCAACAGAGTGCGTTTCTCATCCTCTGTTGCACCGGCTGGGTAGCTACCCAATCGAATCGGTATACCATAAATTTCCAAAAATTCAGCCAGATCTCTGACCGAGTAGTTTTTAAAAATGAACGGCCACACCAGCGTACGAACCAGTCCAGTACGTGCTAAATACCCCGATTTCGAACGTGAAATATGTCTGACCCAATTAAACGGTTGCAGTTCGACCCCCTCATAGCTGCCGTCAGATAGTCGCAGTTCGTTGCGATTGTTGGGGTTAAGCTGAAACGTGCTAGGGTCAATCCACTCAACCCCAGTCGGCACAATTAAATTATCAGCCCGCTCCCATCCTGTAAATTCCTGACATGAAAGGCCCTTTAGTATTGCATCAGTGGCATCAAAAATAAAATCATCGAACCACGAGAACGAATCCAGAATCTCGTTGAGCATCTCAGTGTCGCGGCGCTCCTCGCGTGACGGATTGAGTGGTGGTACAATACTAAACCCCAAACGTTGTACAGCGCGCCTGCGTTTTGCTAATTCAGATAAAATATGAACATCCTTTTCCTCCATATCCTCCGCCAACATGCATTGCGCCAGAATATTGCCCTGTTCGGCCTCTCGCAAAATTACAGCCGCCCGAAATGGCGTTAGTCCACTGGACGGGTGCTCACTGAATCGCTGCTGAATTTGGATAATTCGTGCGCCGCTTCTTGTTTGCTGCTCATCCGGCAGGTCATTTTCCGTAATTTTTTTCATTTCACTCATTACCAACACCCTCTCTCATAATTTTGGCGAATATCGCTATCCCCCTCAGCATCATAATTGTATTTTTCATGTCTCGGTGGGAGCTCCGTAAACTCAGCGACAAACCCCTCTAAATAACTCGCACGAACGGCCATTAGATACGCAACACAACTATCACCATGACGCCTCTGGCCATCTCGTCCCGTGTCTCTCGATTTATCGATTTTGGGAACGCCACGAATTATCTGCAGGTGTCGTTGGTCAGTGATAATATCCTCGTCCCGCGGTATTTCGATAAATCCTGATTCGTACAGCGATTTGTATTTCGGCGACCACTCACGATAAAAATTCTCACCGATGTGCACAGCATCAACCATTGATTGACCGTAACGCAGGAGCAGCGATTCACCCAGATAACCACCGTTACCAGTTGCGTCTGTTGCAATTCCAATTATTCGCGGTGTGTTATCGATAATTAAAAATGCCAGTTCGCGTTGCTGGTTATACGGCACGTTGTGCAGTTCTATCGTGAGGCGCATTTTTCGGGTTGTGTTTTGCTCTATGCTTTCAATCGCTATTGTTGAACGGTCACCGCTGCGTGCAAAATCCTGACCGTAGGCGTGACGAGTGTTTTTATCTAATTTATCAAGTATTGGTTTGATTTTTTCGTTAAAAAACGTTTTAATTTCATCTGTTCGAGCTGACTCAGTCCACAACATGTGTCCGTGAGGCATTTGGTAGCGCACAACGACGTGTTCCGGTTTTGCTGCATTATCAATTAACACGCGAGGAATGTAGGCACCCGAACCGTTTTTGGGAACGCAGTAATATTCCTCGAGCGCGTCATCCTCAGTAAAACAGCCCTGCAACAAATCGGCCACCCACTCATCCTGCCGAGCCTGCGACCATTCAACCCGATTAACCTGACAAATTCGACGATACAACCCGTCACGACAGGCGTCATCGAGGGTGATTGTATGTACAGAGCCCCTGCGCGTACCTTTTCTGATTTCCTGTATTAACTCGTTAAAATCGTTTTCAGCCCCGTTATGTGTCGAAATAATACGTACCCGCGCCCCCCACATGGTAAGCGCCATCGCCGCTTTCAGTAGCTCACGCAGATGCTCATGAAACGCTGCCTCATCGATGATGACGTTACCCTGCATACCACGCAGATTTTTTGGATTGGACGACAAAGCCTGAACCTTAAAACCACTAGAAAAATAGATGACAAACGTTAAAATGTCGGTACGCTCATTCTCAATAACGAGTGACTCCTCAACAATTTCACTGGCAGCGTAATTGAACATTTTAGCCCACATCGCACATGCATCGACAAACTCCCTAGCCATGTCTTTTGATGAACCAACGTAAAACGTATTGCGACCGCCAGCATCGCGACTCAGTGCACCAGTTAACGTTGCATCACACGCCTCTGCCCACGTCAACCCCGTTCGCCGCGATTTCTCAGCAATTTTTAAAATTGACGTATCGGCCACCCAGCGCTTTTGATAACCGAGCAGCACCTCGTCTGGGTTAAATTTATTAGTTAAAACGGCATTAACTGACGCTGAAACAGCTCCTAAATCGGTTTTAAATTCAGTCATTATGCAATACCCAGTATCATCTGTTTAATGCTTTGCGCGGTTTCCGCGCTCATTCCCGCAGTTCTTACCGCCTTTTCAGTAGACTCAGCAACTTCCTCAGCAAATGCAGCACGGATTTCTTTCTCACGCTTATGACTTGCCATTGCCGCTTGCTCGACTCGTTGAATCGCAAGCGCCATTTGCGCGAGCGCCTTTGGCTCTACCGCCTTGCCTTTCTCGCTCAGATGCATTGATGTTTCAAAAGCTAGCGTGCGGACAATTTCCTGTAACAATTTGCCCACTTCGGAAGTTGGCGCGTCACCGAGCTTTGCCGTCCACGCCTCTGCTACCTCTCTTGATTGGCGGATTTTGGCGCCGACATCCTCCATGCGGGTCGCATAGCGATTTAAGCCGGTGCGGCTTAGTTTCATATCTTCGTCAAGCCCATGCTTATCAATAAGCTCATTTATCGCGATACGGATATCTTGTTGCGTCATGCTTTTATCACGCAATAGCTTGTGCAACTCGTCTTTGATGGTTTGCGGTAGTAAATCAACTTTTGACGGTCGCCCGCGTGTAGTTTTAGTCATAATCACTAGCTCGCGGTTTTTTTACGCCAACAACTGTTGCTCGACCCGTCGCTACGTCTGTACCTCGTCCGGTAATTTCAGCAACGAGACAACCAACAATATCCTGCAGTCGTATGAGATTTTGCTCCGCCAGCCAACCCATATACAAGCGCACCAAATCTCGACTAACGCGGTGCCCGTACTGGTCTAGACATGTCTGCAACACGGATTCGTTTGCAGAGCCTCCACAATCGCACAATGCCCGTAAAATTACGAGTCGTCGGTCAGCATCCAGTAGTTGTCTAAGGCTCATTTTTTACCTTCCTTTAATTCGTTTTCTAATAAAAGATTACTTATCCGTTTGACTCCTGCTAATTCAGGCTTTATTTCTTTAATATCACCACGCAACCCTGAAATTTCAAGATTTAATTTATGGATATCATCCTTAGTTGGCAATGACTCAAGCCGCCCCTGAATAGTGGAGACATCTTTTTTTAGTTTTGATACATCGCTAACAATAGCGTTCAGCTCTTCACGTTTTGCGAATTTTGTCGCTAAAAACATCACTAAAAACGACAACGCAAACGCACCTACCGAGCTGAGCGTTGACCAATGTTGACGAAAAAAATCGATCATAACCGCCCCTGTTTTTTCAGTAACTCATGTGTATGCTGACAATCAATACAGCGAACGATGTGGCCGCCCGCGTTCAGTCGCTCAGATGGTATAGGCTCGTCACAATCAACGCAATTATCGCCAATACGCTGCGGCAGCACTTTGTTAATACAATTATTAATTTCAATGTCTCTCAACAGCTGTTCTGTTTCACCGCCGTTGTCCACTAAATCCGCCATTCTCACTCCATTCTGCAATTGTTTTTATATTGTTCTCCAACCGCTGACAGTACGCGCCGTATCGTATCGCAAACCTCAGCAGCTCCGCCGGTTGACCGTTTATCGGTGGTGCTGGTCTAACCGGCAATACCAGCGCCGATGTTGGTGGCTGGCTATTTGCAATTGTAACCGTACGCCCGTCTGTAGACGCACAGGCTGTCAGCGCCAATACCGTTATAGCTGCCATCAGTATTAACCGCATCGTTTATCACCCCCTCTAATTGTTGTAACTGTGCTGTAATCTGATTCTGTTTTTCAATTAATCGTGCTGTCAATTCGTCGTTGAGCGCCGCCTGACGTCGCAGTTCTGCGTTATAGGCGTTAGCTATATCCAAGCGCTCAATAGCAAAACGCTCATTTGCCTGCGCTAACTCACCCCTTAAATTTGCGTTCTGCTGCATCCAGTAGAAACTGATGAACGACAGGAGGGCGATAACAAATAGAGATGGCGGAATTTTTCTCAGCGCGCTAATCAAAATACCCATTTTCACCTCGTCGACTGTTAGCGTCTCGTTTTATTGCAGCACGTTTACTCGTCTGTGACTGCGTAACCCATGCCGCCAGATACGCACCCAGCAGTAACTCGTTGGGTTGATAATTGACAGCCTGCCACAGCACAACAATTGTTGACACCACGAACGCTAGGCACACAGCACAGTCTGACGACGACAAACGACCCGTTGCCGGATTTGTGATTAATTCGAGAATTTTTTTCATTTTTTGACCTCATTTAACGCTCGTTGTAGCCTGACGTCCTGCGCACTCACACTACGCCACCCGCGGGTAAAAACCGATTGATAGGTAGCGTCGTGGCTATATAGTGGCACGTTCCGACAGTCCTCGCCGTGTAACGCACGGCTCATGGCGGACTCGCGAGCAAATTCGAATACCGCCAAAAATCGAGGATTGCGCAATATTGGGTACATTTTTGTGTACTCAGCAATTGTGTACGCTGATTCAACCATCAATTGCGACCCCAACGACTGAGAGTAGGGCGCACGTCAACGTGCGTAAACGTACGATAACGTCCAATACCGTATTTGTCTGGGTACTGTGACTCCAGATAATCGGCGACCAATTTTGGTGCAACACCCCTGACTGTTATATCTGCCGCGTCACCACGCAGGTGCCGGCTATTCGGTTGACCCCCGACGTTTTTATTGTGCTGAACACAACGAAAACCGCTATTAATAACAACGGGTGAATTAAAATGCGTGCGAGCATTTTCCAGAACGGCTATTAATTCGCGTGCGCAACGGAATTCGCCACACCCGCAGCGACATACAAACTCACTACGTTTAAAATGGGATGATAATTGTTGTTGTTTCATTTTTTACCCTATCAATGATTGATATTGATAGGGTAGTTGATATGGTAGGTTGATTGGGTTTGTGGCGGATCTAAGATTTTTCGAACATGTCAGGCTGATTTCGTCGTCTGTGCAGCGCCAACTGCTCACGTATAATAGAATAAATGTGACTGTCTGTTAACCGGTATTTTTTGGCCAGTGGAATAATATCACCGTTACCAACCTGATAATCCAGAAAAATCCGATTATCCCGAATTGCCTGTTGTAACCGCTCACCACTGGGGATATAACAAACACGACCGCCAAAATAATTACCCAGAACGCCAGCCAATTTTGGCGCTGCCACGACAGCCTGCGCCTCAGACAACCCCTGCCTGCGTAGTTCACAATAGAATAAATCCACAAATTCTGACAACAATTTAGGCCAGTTTTTTCTGAGCGCCACAACGTCGGGTATACCGTCCAGCGTATCGAGCATTGCACCAAATTCCGCGTGGTCGTCATCGAACAATTGCAAATTATTAGTTCTATCATCCGTCATTTTTTTGTCTCCTGTTTGCCAACCACTCCTGCGCACCGGCAACCTGAATTTTGGAAAAATCGGCACCGGCACGGTACATTTGTTCAAAATAAACCTCGTTACCCTCTTTGACGGGGGCAGCCTCCCCACCAGCCTCTGAGTACAAAAACAAATTGCTAGTTGAATCGTATACCGTTTTTAGATAATTGTGATTCGATAACGGTTTAACGTCACCGCTACCAGCACGTTTTTTTTGAATCTGCCTAACCGTCTCACTGAGTGCGTGTGCGAGATGCCGACTCGGTTTAAACTGGTCTAACACCTCGCGCATTAGTTTTGCCGTTCGGGAATTACTCAGGTTAGATTTGGCAGGGCGAAATAGCCCGAGATAGGCGACGAGAGGTCGGGCGCAGCTGTGTGTGAATTTGAGCAACATAGCCAACACCTCACGACCCGCCTCGTCCTCAATGAGGGCATCGAGGTGCAGGTCGGAGTGACAGATTGGGCAGCGTCCTAGTTTCATTTGCCCCTCCTGTATTTCTTATTAATTACCGCCTCGTATAGCTGAGTGATTTTGTCGTACCCATTGTACGAGGTGCCGTCTGGCAGATATAAAACACCGTTATTATACCGCACCCCGCTAACCAGTGATAACCGTTCAACAATTTCACGAGTGTGCCATTTTTTTAGCGATTCCAAAACGTGCGCCGCCAAATTGGGATCCAGCCACGCGTGATTTTTAATGCCCAATCCGCCCGTAAATTTTTTGGTCATGCGCTCGACAAACGCATCGAGCGCAGCATCTCGGGAATCGGAAATAAATCCCTGACACCCCATAGTAATCCAAATCCCGCGAATTTTTTTTATATCACCCCGCCTGTCAGACACCCTGACAGCTGGCGCAGGATGTCGTTTTTTCACACCTGTATATTTAAACCCGCGAGTTTTCAGTGCCTCATAAACACGTTCCAGTTCAGGTTTGGTCATTTTAGCGCACGAACGTTTTTGAGTCTCAGTAACGAGCAGGGCGCGATACGTCTCGTCGTCCAGTCCCAACTGGGACTGGGCTATATGGATCAACTGAATCAATTGATTTTTAGTCACGTCAAACCCCCGAAACACCTAACGATAGCGGGCGATATTCGTCGCTATCTCCGACTCGTTCGTAGATTCGAACATAGGTGCGATTACCCACAACCTGTAACGATTCGTCCAGCGCACTCATTGCACGACACCAGCGTTCGTCCTGAATATCCAGTCGTCGTAATTCCAGTAATCGACCCAATCTCAAACTGCCGTTTTTATCAGTGGCAAACGCTCTACTCACCACGGTTTTTAGCTCTGGTCTGGCGTTTTCAGCCCAGCTATTAACGCAATCAATAATCAGCTGTTTTGCAGCCAAAACGCGCTCGTCAGGTGCAATGCAATCGTAAACCGCACGCTGAATTTTGTACCGACCGTCAAAACTAAATAGCGCCACGTTACCCCGCACACCTCCAACGTGAACATTATACTGCTCGGCAGATAACTCAATAAAAGCCTCGATATCCCCTAAGCATTTCGCTTTAAACAGCGACAACTCTCTATTGAGTATTTTTGCATGCTCAATAATTTCAGCCACAACCTGCTCACGCTCTCTGTCAATCTCCCGAATCATTGATTCTGGGACTAGGGTACCTCTCGCGTCTCGCCAGTAGCCTGCAACCACCTGTTCGCTAGTGTACTGTTTATAAAATTCGTTTTCGTTATTCATATTCATCATTCCTCAATTTGATTAATGTGTAGTACTGTGATTGCCGGTGTTGATGTGACCCTGACTGAATTCTGTTAGGGCGTCTACTATACAGCGCCGTATCAGATCCGCCGTGCCCCTGTGCTCTCCACCAAATGACTCGCCGGTCACATAAACGTCAAACCCGTCGTCAGCAGCATTACGGGTTAACGCAACGCTAAAGACGCCTATTAGTCGATCTGTTTTTTTTGAAACTCTCATAATCACCTCTCGCTCCACACAAATCTACAACCGTGCTGATAAAAAAAACCGTTACGATGCAAACCATCACTGTCAGCCCACCCCAAACTCGCAACACCTGTCCGCAACAATTGCTGACACGCGTCATTGTTAAATAGTTGAATCTCTGGCGCACAACCGCCCTGAGTAACACTGATTTTTTGAATTGCAAACCCCTCTCGCGTCATTTTTAACGCAACCGCCGAAACGTCGATTAACGCCGCGGCAATTTCACCGGCGGTATACTGACGCCAGCCCCCGCTAACTCCCAGCATAATTGACCTCCTAATTAATTAAATTCTCAGACCAAACGACACAACAACCACCGAACTCGAACGCACCCTGTTTAATCCGGCAGTGATTCCCTATATACCGATAGTGTGCCCGACCTGAACTAATCAGCGCCCGACACCTGTCGTTAACAAATAAAAAAATAGTGGGGCGCTGAGCGTTTCCAACAATCACCCTGTTAACCAAAAAACCGTCACTGGTGAGCTGAGACACCACCTGAGAAACGGTGCTCATTGTTGACGCTATTTCGCTATTCGAACTCATGATTAAACCCCCTCCAAATCCCTAATTGCCGCACTAATGTGCACCTCGCTAATTGCCGAATTACTACTATTTGCCAGTATTGCAGCTAGTGAGAGGGTTGTTTTAATAATACGTAACGCCCCTGCTCGTCGCCCTAATTCGTGCACCAATTTGCGCTCACGTTCGCCGTCAATACCCCACGCGTCGGCGATAGCGTCGATATCATCGGCAGTAACGTTGAGAATCGCTAATTTTTTTGCGATACGCGAAAACAGTCGTGCAAAATCAGTTTTACGTGTACCTCCCCCTGACAATTTTGAATAAATCTGATGATTACCGCAGAGCACAACCCCGACGCCAGTCATCTCCTGAATCAAACGGATTTCCTCCAAAACGTCGTAGGGGAGGTGGTCAGCCTCGTCAACAATTAGCAGCCCCTGAGTGCCTCGTAATTTTCGGCAAATGTGACTACTGAGTGCGCCAACGCGTTTGGGCGCATAGTCCAGTTCGAGCGCGTATGCAATATCGCTCAGACATTCGAGCAGCCGAGATGACGATGGGCGTGCGGTAATCAACCACGTGTTCGGTTTTTTTGCGTATTCGGTGATTGCGTTCGTTTTTCCAACCCCGCTGTTACCGTAGATAACTACAAAAACCCCAGAAATTTTTGCGTAATCCAGTGCACTAAAAATTTTTTTACTGGTTGGTGTTTTAACAAAACTCGGCGCCGCCCTCAAACTGCCCGCCGTGCGTCTATCCGCCAACCAAACCGCCAATTTATCCGCAACACGCTGATTATCCCCAGCATACGAACCGTTAATAAACTGACTGAGCGTTGTGGGTGATATACTGGTCTGTTTAGCTATAACACTATATTTTTCACCACCCTCAACAGTTGACCGTACCTCGTTTCTGATGTCTGTAAACATTCGTTACCTCTCGCTCATTTCTGTTAGTTTTTTTAGTCCCAATTGGAATGCAGATTCAAAATCAATCACGTCAGCCAAATTGTCGTTATCAGAATCCGCCACTGTTTCCGCATTCACTGCCTGTAAAATCTCAATCGCCCCAGATTCTGTGCGTTCAGATATTTCAATATCTGGCATCATTGCCTGAACCTCCAGAATAGACATGCGTTTTTGATTTTTAGCCGCCTCTTTGTGTCGTTTAACAAATTGCGTGCGTTCGCGTTTATGCTCACGGGCTGACTGGGTGTCGCCGAACGCAACCCTATCCAGACATTTGGCGTCACAGATAAACCGCCCGTCGAGCGTGTAAACCAGAACATGCTCGTGCAAATTGCGAGGATCGAATCGGACAACGATTTTATTCGGTCTGATACCAATCAGACGTTCGTTGTAATAACGGTTTTTAGCACCACGAATTGAGCCACCCGCGTCAATTGTAAACGTGCCGTCGTGACGAACCGTGACAGCCTCGGACGGGAGCAGCAATAGTCGACGCTGTTCAGCTGTGGCTCGCCTAACCACACTGGACTGGTAACTCGCGCTAAACGCGTCATCAAAAGACAGTACACCACCACAGACCTCAGTATTACGATTAGGTTTGCCGTTAAACATTGCAATACCCTGTTCGAGTGCGCGGAGGAAAACGGTAACGTCGACGGCATTTTTGCTGTTGTAGTTGCTGGGTTTTTCGAGTACGTTCGCACCTGTATATGCACCAGCCAGCAGAGGGTGTTTATCAACCAATTCACCCAGCCCACCGTGTGAAAATGCTCTCTCAATTGGTTTAGCCTGACCGTGCCCACGACCCAGCATTACGCTAGACCAGTGCAACTGGATACCCAACATAGGAATGATACCCAGTGGCTCATCCGGCTTAATTCGGAATCGGTAGCGGTTTGGCACGCCTCCGGTCAACCATTTATTGGCTGCCGCCCGCGTGTTATCGATAGTGATGTGTTTAGGAACACCGTACCGCTCAATAACGTCAGCCAACGACAATCGAATTGAATCGCTGTTTTCTGAAACGTCACAGTAATACGCCAGTATTTTACGGGTGCGAACATCCTGCCAAATCCACGTTTTAGGACGCAAAATCTCGCCGTTGTGCCAGCGAACAAACACGTTATGCAAATAGCCGTCCCCGTTAATCCACTCTAGCGCACTCAACTCCTCAACACTGCGTTGCTGAGCAGGGTATAGCTGCATCAATGCGTATTCACCCTCACGCCACAGTACGCGTTGTTGCGGGGTAATTTCTCGCTCAATTTTACGGCGAACGCTGGATAATGACGGGATTTTCCAACCCCGCTCGCTGGCGACGTCGCACAATAATTGATAACACGTGTTAAATGCAGGGCGTTCGGGTCTGAAATAACTGGCCACAAAAAAATCCCACGCCTCGGGCGTCATATCAAAATGTCGAGAGGTATTATTACGCGTTGCGTGACCGGATATTAACGCTGGCAACAAATCAGACTGATCTAATTTTCTCGTCCTAAAATACCAGCGCCACACGCTACCAACAGCCTCCCCGTGGGCGTTGGCAACAGTCTCGATCGCCTCGGTCGTTTTAGTTCCCGAGCTAACCAACTGACGGACGTCGATAACTGCAGCCGCTCGTTTTTTGGCGTCGGATTTTTGCCTGTCAGTTACGCGTTCCCAGCGCGTCCACAATGCCTCTGCACAATAATTTTTTTCTATTGAATTAGGTCTATCCACGATCTGATTACCACCGATCAACATCTTGTTTTTCGATTTCAATACGCGAGCCTGATCGTGTATAGATAACGAGAAGAGATTGTATTCATAAGCACCGCCCCTAACACCCTGCGCCGTTCGTTTTTCCCACCCCTCTAGTCGTGCCTTCTTTGCAACACCTTGAGTGGTAGTTGGCATACCTGAAACCTGACTCAATTCCTGTGCTGTAATCCACATATCTAACCTCATTTATATTGATAACGTGACGGCCAGATATCCCTAGGACTCAAACCGAGTGCACCAGCTATAATTTTCTCAGCTTTAGGGTAAGACACTCTAAGTGCATTATTTAACGTACATGGCGCCAACCCAGCATCAATCGAAAGTTTTTTTAGAGTAATCCTTTTTTTACGTAATGCGCATTTGATATCCTCGGGGTGCCAATCTTGTTGATTCATGTTTATTTCTCCTGTGATTTATGTAAATATGTAAGGTTAAAGATGTCTTAAATACACAACTTTAAACTCTAGGTGTAATTTAAGATAGCATACATAAATCTTAAGTTTCAAGTTAAATTTTAATTAGTTTCAATTTAAATTTGCTTCTAATTTTTAAAGTTTAACTTATCTTATTGTTTATTTTAATTTTATTTAAATTTAAACCGACAAAATAAAATAGAAACCATTGGATTAATTTAAGGGGTTTACATGAAACCAATTTGGCTGAGTGCAAAAAATTTAATTGGCAAATATAATTTACCTAACACAGTGCAGGGTTTAACAAAAAAAGCTAGAAATGAAAATTGGCAAAAACGAAAAGCAAAGGGTATAAAAGGAGGTGGATACGAATACGAAGTGTCTGATATTATTAATAAATTTGAATTATTACAGAATTACGATGCAGATCCTGATAATACACTGCGAGAGTCGTCAACCGAATACAAAACAAACAATAGAATACCAGTCAACAACAATTTTTTTGAAAATTATGTTTTGGTTGGCGATTTAAGTGTTGAAACTGCTGATAATGGTAATTTAAACGTTAAGACGAACGGTATAGCACGAATTATATTAGCCAAGGATTTCGTGGAGCAACAAGGGTTGGCAAACGCCCAGCTAGCAACATTTACAGCAACCGACGACAGCATGACAGAAACGATCAACAACGGTGATACTCTCATGGTTAGCGTCTATAACGAAACCGAACAACAAAGACCATTGGACGGCATCTACGTTATTCTATTTAACAATGTATTAATGGTTAAACGACTGCAATACAACCCCGTGACAGCATCGTACAACGTTATCAGTGATAACGCACAATATCAGTCGTTTACGATAACCCCTAAAGACGAACCCACATTTAGGGTCATCGCAAAATTGGAACGCGTGCTATCAAAAAAATAAAAGAGGGAGGAGTTTTTTAAACGTTTTTTAAATTCAATTTAAACGGCTAACCGGCGTTATCGTGCTCAACGAAAATTTCGAGCCGGTTTGTGTTTTTATTTTCATTTTGGTTTTTTTGACATTTTATTTTTGTAATTTCTACAATCTCAGCTTCCACCAATATCCGTCCCATTTATTCCCGCAAATTTTTATTTGATCCCTATATTTTCATTATTAGTGGTTCATTACACTCATCATTATTTTCTATCTCTCTATGTTATGCCGATATTACTTTACCTGCTCCTCAAACAAAAGATGGCATGAGTTTATTTGAAAGTTTAACAAAACGGTCATCAACACCTGGTCCTGGTTTTCCTAATGGACAAATTTCGGATGAAGAACTTTCTACTGTGCTTTGGGCTGCAAGTGGTTTGAATCGAGGAACAACAGGATGGACTGTTCCAATGGGTACGGGTAAACAACCTTATGTAAGAATCTATGTTGCAAGTGAAAAAGGAACCTTTTTGTATGAGTGGGAAGGGCACTATCTAAAAGAAATAAACAATAAAGATATTCGTGCCGATGTTGGTTTACAAAATTTTGTAAAACGAGCTAATTATGTGCTGATTTTTGTTACTGATTCAGCCGCTTTTAATAATATTAAAGAAGAAAAAGCTAATAATTTTGGCAATATTGCTGTAGGTGCGATGAGTCAAAACGTCTACTTGGCTTCAGCGGCTTTGGATTTAAGTGCACGTTATATTCATGCCATCAAACCAGACGTTATTAGTCAAGAATTGCAGTTACCTTCAGACAATAAACCAATAGGTTTAATGTTATTAGGAAAATAAGAGATTATGGCTGTGAAAAAATATTTAACGCTAACATTGCTATTTTTTGTTAGCGTAGTTGCTTTTGTTTCTTCATCTTATGCAGCTGAAAAAAAATATGAAACATGGAATGCGATTATTGACGAAATGGATGTCATTCTTAATGATGCCTATGATCTCTATTTTATGAAAGATCCTGAAAAGGCTAAAGCACGTGTTAATAATGCTTATTTTGGTTTTTATGAAAAACACGGTGTTGAACGCGCAGTTATGTCTTATATTTCGGGTAAGCGTGGAACCGATACTGAATATCAATTCGCAAAAATTAAGCGTTTAATGTCAGATGGTGCTTCAAATAAAACTGTTCGTGCCGAGATCGATGTCATTTTGAAAATGCTTCATGAAGATGCTAACGAATTAGACGGCAAAAAAGAGAGCGGTTGGAGTGTGTTGTTAGCTTCATTTATCATTATCTTCCGGGAAGGTTTAGAAGCAATATTAGTGATAGCTGCTATCTCGGCCTACTTAGTGCGTTCAGGAAATATTCAAATGGTGAAAGTTGTCTATATGAGTTCACTTTTCGCCGTTTTTGCTAGTGTCCTTGCTGCAATTGCACTTAATTCCATTGTCAATCTTAGCGGGGCAAATCAAGAGATTATTGAAGGTGTCGCAATGTTATTAGCGACAGTGGTCTTATTTTTCATAAGTAATTGGATGTTCTCAAAAGCTGAAGCAGAAGCTTGGAAAAATTATGTAGAAGGCAAGGTGAAAAGTGCTATATCTTCAGGCAGTAGTATTGCATTAGGATTTGCTGCCTTTTTAGCGGTTTTCCGCGAAGGTGCAGAAACAATCTTATTCTATCAAGCTATGTTGAGTGAAAGTAGAGAACACATGGACATGGTTTGGTATGGGCTAGCAATCGGAACGCTAGTATTAGCCATAATCTTTATTATCATTCGTTTTGGAACAATGAGACTGCCTCTTAAACCATTTTTTATTGGCACGAGTATATTAATGTATATCATGGCTATTGCTTTTGCCGGTGGTGGTGTCAAAGAGTTACAAGAAGCTGATATTATCCATGTAACCCCCGTTGATTTTGTACGCTCAATTGAAGTGCTTGGAATATATCCAACTGTTGAAACATTACTCCCACAAATATTCATGGTGATAGTCGTTGCATTTTCCATTTCGTACTATAAAACAAAGTATCTCAAAAGACGGAAAAAATAGAAAAAAAGCAAGTATTGGTAGCGATAGCAATTTAGTTATTTCGTAATAAAGAGTAGTTAAAATTAGAGGAGTTTGAAATGAAAAAAATATTATTAACCGCAGGAATTTCGTCAATACTTGCAATATCTTCGTTTGCGTATGCTGCATCAGCGCCAGCACCTGGTGAAGAAAAAGGGTTTGAAGAGTTTCCTATTGGTGATGAAGTGACGGTAGGGCCTTTGCATATCGGTGCCGTATATTTCCAACCAGTGGATATGGAACCCGCTGGAATGGGAGGACTACCTGCGTCAAAATCGGATATGCACCTTGAAGCTGACATTTCAGCTACAGCTGATAATAATTTAGGATATGGTGTCGGTGATTTTGTTCCTTACTTAACCGTAAAATATAAAATTCAAAAACAAGGTAGTGATAAAACAATCGAAGGTAATTTCATGCCGATGAATGCTTCTGACGGTCCTCACTATGGTAATAACGTTAAACTTGATGGAGCTGGAAAATATAAAGTTACCTTCACTATTGAAAATCCAGAAAAACAAGGTTACTTATTACATGTAGATCAAGAAACTGGCGTAGAAGGTCGTTTCTGGAGTAAACCTATTGAAGTATCTTGGGACTTTGATTATATCCCACGAGCTTGGTAACTTTTGTTTTGTAACAATAAGAAAATTTTAAAAAAGTACTCTATTATTGACGAGATTTAAACTCGTCAATAATAAATTGTAATGGCTAGGCAATTATTATGCTTCAATACCTTATCAACGTCACTGATAATACTTTTGTTCCCGCAATTATGATAGCGTTGCTTTGTGCGCTACTGACTAAATTCAATCCCCGTCCTATCAAAACATTTATCGTTGTCGGTTTTATTTTAGGCTCTATTGTTGCATTAACTTATACCATTTTAAAACGTAACACAGCATTTGCAGTGCGTGAATATTATGATCTTGGTGTCATTATTTGTTGGTTAGTTATTACTATTCCGTTGTTAATTATTATACTTATTCAAGTCCGCTCGTCGGCGTTATTTTTTAACCGCATATTTAATGGTTTATTCATATTGGCAATTGGTTTAATAATGTCACAGTGCTTACCTAATCTAATGCTTTATCCTTTCCAATTTGATGTAGGAATGGAGTCGATTTTTAATAATGATTATTTGTTTAAATGGATTGGTTATGGTTTTGCGTTGCTATTAGCGGTATTAATTGGTCAATTGACTTGTCGAATATGTGAACGGTTATCAACTAAATGGGTTATTACCATTTCTGTTTTATCCTTGCTGATATACACGATTGCAAACAGCATTAATTTACTTCAAATTTTAATTGTCCGACGTCTTATCTCCACACAAAAATGGATGATGGATTTAGTTATTTTTATTCTGGCACATGTCAATTTATTTACATTTATTTTTATGGCAATTGTGCTGTTATTCACGGTTATTTTATATATAAAATCTAAAACGACTTCGTTAGTAGGAAGTAATCCGGCTCAGATTCGTAAACTTAAAGCACAGCTACGCACAGATAGAAGAACCTCGTTATTACTCATGGCTGGCATGGCAATGACCGCTTATACCGTTACACGTGCGCGTTATATATTTGAAAAAGGGGTAGAGTTAACGCCAGCTGAACCGGTTTCAGCAAATAAAGAGGGTTTAGTTGTTATCCCACTTACTCAAGTCAATGACGGCAATTTGCATCGGTATGGTTTTCAAGCAAGCGATGGAACGCTAGTGCGTTTTATCGTTATCAAGAAGAGTGAAAATGCTTATGGAGTAGGCTTTGATGCTTGTGATATATGTGGTGCAAGTGGTTATTATCAGCGTGGCAATCAAGTCGTTTGTATTTTATGTGATGTCGTTATGAATATTGCCACTATCGGATTTTCAGGTGGTTGTAATCCGGTTCCACTTAAATATGAAATTATTGACGGAAACATGGTAATTCGTACAGCTCACCTTGAAGCAGAAAAAAGCCGCTTTAAGTAAATGGTTTCCCAAAGGAAGAAGATATGTTTCGCACAATGTTACTAAGCGTATTAGTTCGTCAAAAAAAGAAGCTGTTTTTGATAGCATTAACCGTTGCTTTAGGAGTATCGTTAGCAACCGCCATGTTGAATGTCATGTTTGATGTAGGTGATAAAGTGAATCAAGAACTTAAAGCCTATGGCGCTAATTTAAACATTGTGCCACGTGGAACGGCTTTGGTTAGTGAACTGTATCAAATTGATAATGATGAAAATCAAGCCACTATTCAATATATCAAGCAAGATGATTTAGTCAAAATTAAAATGATTTTCTGGGCATATAATATTGTTGATTTTTCCCCATATTTCACCACACAAGCAACCTTTAATGATAAACCAATTACTCTGGTCGGAACATGGTTTAATAAGCATCTTAATATTCCAACGGGCGATGAAGTGGATACGGGGATGTTAGCGATGAAGTCATGGTGGACGATTGAAGGAAGCGCCATGCAAGATGATAACTTGCAAGGAGTGATGGTTGGCGAGACAGTCGCTAAACAGTGGAATTTAAAAATCGGCGATACTATTGAACTGATTTCGCCACACACTAAAAATACGATTACATTGACCATCAATAATATTTTTCATAGTGGCGGAATTGAGGATTCTCAACTGTATGTTTCTCTCCCTGTTGCGCAACACTTAGCCAATAAAGAAGGGCTTGTTGAACGGGTCGAAGTGAGTGCATTAACAACGCCAGAGAATGAATTGGCTCGTAAAGCAGCGCAAGATCCTAATAGCTTATCAAGAGCAGAATGGGATACTTGGTATTGTACAGCATATATCAGTTCGATCGCCTATCAAATAGAAGAGTTGATGCCAGATGTGCGAGTAAAAGCCATTATGCAAGTCGCCGAATCAGAGGGATCTATTTTACAAAAAACGCAGTTATTAATGCTTTTATTAACGGTTCTATCGTTAATTTGTTCAGCACTTGCTATTTCAAATTTAGTGACTGCTAATGTCATTGAGCGGAGTACTGAAATCGGACTTTTAAAGGCACTTGGCGCAACCAATAAAGCTGTTGCAATGCTAGTATTAACCGAGATTTTTATTATTGCATTATTAGGCGGAATTTTCGGCTATTTTATCGGTCTTGGCTTTGCACAGATTATTGGTCACACGGTATTTGGTTCTTTTATTGAGCCTAAAATGCTCATCATCCCATTGGTATTGATTATGGTGAGTTTTATTACGTTTATGGGAAGTTTACCGGCATTGCGTTTTATGATGTTTTTACGCCCAACTGATGTTTTACATGGACGGTAATTGAAAGGTCAAAATCATGATTAATAAAAATCAGCGCTTTATCATCAAAACAATATTTAGCTCTCTTATTCGTCGCCGTTCACGTATTCTTATTGCTTTACTTGGTGTGGCAATAGGGGCAACAGTTTTACTTGGTATGATAACACTTTGTTATGATATTCCTCGCCAAATGGGAAAAGAGTTTCGCTCCTATGGCGCCAATATGTTGTTCTTGCCTGCTGATAATCAATCAATGATGACAATAGCAGATGTCTCACAAGTGGTAAGTTTATTACCCAAAGAAAAACTACTTGGCGTAACCCCGTTTCGTTATGAATCTATTCGCAGTAACCAACAGCCTTATATTATGGTCGGTACGGATTTTGAACAAGTGATTAAAACAAGTCCTTACTGGAAAATTGAAGGCGAACTACCTAAACATTCTCATGAAATTTTAATCGGTACCGATATTGCAAACTTTGCCAAATTAAGCATTGGTAGCACAATGCCGGTTTTAGGAAAAACCAAACAAAATTCTCGCTATAACGAGGAGTTAACAATTACGGGTATTGTTAAAACAGGACGCACTGAAGACGGTTATATTTTTATTGGTTTACATGATTTAGATGAATTTTTGAAAGATAGCGATAAAGCCGAAGTGGTAGAAGTGAGTATTACAGCCACACAAGATGAGTTAAAACACTATATTGATAAAATAAAAGCAAACTCTTTAACGGTCGATCCTCATTTAATTAAATGGGTAACTCAATCTGAATCCTCCGTATTGGGTAAACTGTCTTCCTTACTTTATTTAGTCACTTTGGTGGTGCTAATACTGACCATGATCTGTGTTGCGACGACTATGATGACGGTTGTCATGGAGCGTCGAAAAGAAATTGGACTGAAAAAAGCCATTGGTGCAAATAACAAAAGTATCGCTAAAGAGTTTTTGGCTGAAGGGTTAATCTTAGGCATAATCGGTGGAGTGATAGGCGTGGTGTGTGGACTGATTTTTGCACAGGTGATAAGTACTAATGTATTTGGTCGATCTATTGTAATTGAGTTTTATCTTATCCCAATAACAATTGTTATTTCAGCTATTGTGACAGTCATTGCGTGTTTAATTCCCGTAAAACGTGCGCTTGAAGTCGAGCCAGCGCTTGTGTTACGTGGCGAATAGGAAATAAGTATGAATATACTCGAAGTTAATAATGTCTCTAAAATTTATGGTTCACTGCATGCATTATCGGAAGTGAATTTAACCGTGGAAGAAGGAAAATGGTTGTCTATAATGGGACCGTCGGGGAGTGGTAAAACCACGTTGATGAATATTATTGGTTGCATGGATAAACCTTCACTTGGGTCAGTAATTCTTGATGGTCAGGATATTACTCAACTCTCATTACCACAATTAACCGAAATTCGCCGAGATAAAATTGGATTAATATTTCAGCAGTTTCATTTAGTCTCTTATTTAACGGCACTCGAAAACGTGATGGTAGCGCAATATTATCATAGTATGGTTGACGAAAACGAAGCTTTGCAGGCATTAGAACGAGTAGGGTTGGCTGCAAGAGCTAAACATTTACCGCGTCAGTTGTCTGGTGGTGAACAACAACGTGTATGTATCGCGCGAGCCTTAATTAACTATCCAAAATTAATATTAGCTGACGAACCTACTGGCAATTTAGATGAAAGTAATGAAGCAATGGTAATGAACTTACTTCATCAACTACATGAAGAGGGCAGCACTATTATTGTTGTAACACATTCTGTTGAAGTTTCAAAACATGCACAAACCACGGTTGTTTTAGAGCATGGCAAAGTTGCCCGTGTGATTAATAATGAATAAGGCTTCAATGATATGAAAAATCGAATAATTTTATCACTATTTATTATGTTTCTTGGATTGATGATTATCCTATTTCCGTTGTATATTTTACCTGTCTGTCCACATCCCGATACCCTAATAAATACGGCTAACGACATACATAATCAGGTTGCTAATACCGGACATAGTCATACAGGAGCTGGTAAAATTATGAAGTGCTTTTGGACAGCCCGAGCCGAATTAGGTATTGGTGCTTTGATTATCGCCATTGGCACATTAATGTTACTAAGTCGGACAATGTTTGTTCGTCTTGGTTTAAGTATGGCGTTAGCTTGTATCTCACTTTTGGCTATCGCCATTCCGACTGTTTTAATTGGGGTATGCTCAAACGAGATGATGCGTTGTAATATGGGCGCTAAACCAGCTTTAGTTTTACTATCTGGTGTTTTATTTTTGGTGTCTTTAATTAATGTATTCTATTTGAATAAAATCGTTAAAAAAATTTGAGTGTGAATTATAAGAATATTAAAAAATAGTAGATAGATGGATTTAAAACATGCAAGAAACCCCAATAACTATTGCTAATTTAGCATGGCGAAATATACAGCGTAGACCTTTTCGTAGTTGTAGTTTAATTATCATTATTATGCTATTTTCGGCGACGTTGTTTGGTGGTAGTGTCTTAATGAAAAACCTGAGTTTAGGGATTTCGGGTATGGCCGATCGTCTAGGTGCGGATATCCTGATTGTCCCTTATGGCTATGAAAAAAATCTTGAAGTTGCATTATTGCGTGGAGAACCGAGTAGCTTTTATTTGAAAGTTGATTTAATGGAAAAAATCAAAAATATTAAAGGAATACAGTCCATTTCACCGCAACTTTTTATTGCTTCGCTAAACGCTGGATGTTGCAGTTCTAAAGTGCAATTAATTGGTTTTGATCAACATAGCGATTTTGTTATAAAACCTTGGTTGCAAACCCAGCTAACTAAACCATTAAACGATAATGAAGTCGTGGTCGGCGCAAAAATTACATCAAATATTGGGGATGAAATTATGTTTTATAATCATCCCTATAAAGTGGCAGCAAAAATGGATTCAACAGGTATGGGGTTTGACACCTCGGTATTTATGACCATGTCAGCGGCACAGTCTTTAATGAAAGAAGCAAAATTAATTGAAGGTGATGTCGATCATTTTGCCAATTATGCCTCGTCGATTTTTATCAAGGTTGATCCCGATTCTCAACCTAAAGATGTCGTCAATCAAATCATGCCCAAATATGCTATAGATTATAATATTGACTTTGTTATGACTAAAGGTATGTTAAGCAATATAGCTAAATATTTAAACAGCTTTTCGACCATTGTGTATAGTCTGTCTGCTACTTTCTGGATACTGGCTATTGCGGTGATCTTTATCATTTTTTCTTCGACATTAAATGAGCGTAAACGAGAAATTGGACTACTGCGTATTTTAGGCGCCTCACGTCGTGATATTGTCAGCATGTTACTACGTGAATCATTAATTATTAGTGCATTAGGCGCTATCGCTGGAATTGTCATTGCTGCGGTGTTGTTATATGCGTTTAGCTTATTGATTTGCCAGTCTATTGGTTTGCCATGTATGAGCATTTCACTGTTAGATGCATTAATCTATGCCACAATAGTGTTTATTCTTACTTTAATTATAGGGCCATTTTCATGTATCTACTCTGCGTTATCCATAACTAAATTTGATACTTATCGCACATTAAGAGAGGGTGAGTAATGTTGTTGGAGATTAAAAATTTACGCAAGGATTATCAACGAGGTAAGCAAACTTTTTCAGCAGTAAATAACGTAAGTTTTACAATGAATAAAGATGAGTTTGTTTGCATAATGGGGAAATCAGGCAGTGGTAAGACAACTTTACTTAACATGATTGCCGGTTTACTTACGCCAACTCAAGGTAAAATCATACTTAATAAGACCAATTTATTTGAGCTGGATGATCAGCAAGTGTCTGCGTTCCGTAATCAACAGATTGGTTACATTCCACAAGGTAGCAGTTTATTGCCAAATTTAACAGTATTAGAAAATATTCGCTTACCTTTTTATTTAACCAAACGCCAAAATCAACAGTGTTTAAGTTATGCACAAAGCCTACTTGAAAAGGCGAAGGTCAGTTATCTGCAAGATGCTTATCCTGCTAATATGTCAGGCGGTGAAATGCGACGTGTTGCTATTTTACGCTCACTGATTTGCCAGCCTCAAATCATTATCGCAGACGAACCAACAAGTGATTTGGATGACGAAAGCGCCGCCGATATTATGCAACTTTTATCCGATATACATCATCAAGGTACTGCGTTATTAATTGTCACTCATGATAATGATGTGGCAAGTTATAGCCAAAAAATCATGAAAATGTCAGCGGGTCGATTGACCGATGAATAAAGATAAGTCAGTGTGTTACTTAGTGAACACTGACTTATGAGATCAAAAGCGGATTATATCCCATTGTTATCATAATTTTATTCAATTTTAATAAGGGTAAACCCACTAACGAATTGATATCCTCACCCTCTAATTTATCAAATAAAGTAATGCCGAGCTCATCACATTTGAAACTACCAGCACACTGTAATGGCATCTCTTTTAAAATATATGCGTCAATTTCAGCATCGGTTAACTGGCGAAAAGTAACTTTAAAAGGTTCACAAATTGTGGTGGATTGTCCATTGACGGTATTGATAACAGTCATACCAGTATAGAAATAAAACGCTTTACCACTGCTATTTCTTAATTGCATACGGGCGTTTTCGACAGTATGGGGTTTACAAACAATGTGATCATCTAAAACGCCTACTTGATCAGAACCAATAATTAAGCTATTTGGGTATTGAGCTACTAATGATTGGGCTTTAAGCTTTGCTAAACGCACAACTAATTGTTTTGCAGATTCTCTTGGGAGTGGAGTTTCGTCACAAATAGGGGCCACGCACTCAAATGGAATGGCTAATTTTTCCAGTACTTTTTTTCGTGAAAGTGATGTGGATGCTAATATGATTTTCATGTTAAGTTATCTTCTAAAATCCAAGCTGAAGGAAGAGCATTAAACCCGATATGCTCCTAATAATCAATAGTCTTAGGGGTTGCGTTGCGGATAATGTAATAAATTAATATTCATTGGAATTTTGGGGGACTTCTTCTATTAATTGTTTACTTCTACGCTTTTTTTGATTGTTTACATTAATTGTAACATCGGCTGAATTGGTCTGGACAATAGATGATCTCAATTAGTCTCTTTTCCCCCGATAAAGTAATCATAAAATTAACATTATCAAACATTGATTGAAAGTGTAAAGTATCATCAATGATTCAGCGTTCACCTAAATTACATTTTTGAAATAACTTTATTGCTTACGATAAGTTGATTTAGATCACCACGGTAAACCATTTTAACGATTAGGAACAAGATTGATACCATAGTACCTAATATTTAGTTTTATCGAAAACAAGTTAAAACAGTGGCAAGTTTCTTCAAGCTTATTTATCGAAAAAACATTAGCGAATAAATTTAAAACTAGTATGATAATTTTCACTAACTCTATTTTTTAACATAAAAGATATGTTATCAGATGTTATTTGCGAGGTACTTATTATGTATAAAAAAATTCTAGTTCCGATTGATATTCTTGAAGATAATCTAACCAAAAAAGTGATCCCACATTTGGAATGTTTAGCCAAATTATCGAATGCAGACGTTATTTTTTTCCACGTTTTACCTATTGCATCCGCTATAGTAAATGCTTATTCATTTGGTTTTGATGAATTTAAAGATAAGGCAACGGTGCAAACAGAACAAGCATTTCACCGGTTACTCGATACCATCAATCTTCCGCGCGAAAATTTATCCTTTTCAATTGCATTTGGTAATCCACGTGACGAAATTTTATCAATAGCAAACGAAATCAAGCCAGACTTAATTATTTTAGGATCCAGACGTCCTAATATCACGACTCACCTGCTTGGATCGAATGCGTCAGGTGTTGTTCGTGGCGCACAAACCTCGGTTTTAGTGGTGCGCTAAAAAATCCAAAAAACAGTTAATTTAAGCAAATAGCAAAACAGACACTAAGGGATTAAGCAAACCCTCGTAAGAGGGTTTGTAATTATAGATGTTTGACAATAAAACAACAATGAATCTGTTTATTGCGTTTAAAGTCTAATGAGAGTGTTTTATTAGTGATTTCTTGAAAGGTTAAGCCCAATTTTTGCATACCTTGCGCATCCATTTTAAAACCTCGTTTATTATTCGAAAAGACAATAACGCCATTTGGTCTTAATAATCGTTTTAGATCGCTCATTAACTTAAGATGATCACGTTGAACATCAAATGTCTCATTCATGCGTTTAGAATTTGAAAATGTCGGGGGATCGATAAAAATGAGATCAAATTGTTCATTGCATTGTGCAAGATAGAGCAAACAATCAGCTTGAATTAAGCGATGTTTTTTACCCGTTAAATCATTTTGTTTTAAATTGCGATCTGCCCATTCCAGATAGGTACGTGACATATCCACGGTGGTAGTTGATTTTGCATTGCCTAACCCTGCGTAAACGGTGGCAGTTCCTGTGTAAGCAAACAGATTAAGAAAATCTTTATTATCACTCATTTCACCTATCATTTTACGTGCCAAGCGATGATCTAAAAACAGGCCTGTGTCTAAATAATCAGTCACATTTACCCAAAATTGGGTTTTACGGTGATTGATGGGGTATTCATGCACTAAAAAATAATCCTGCTTTTGAGCAAGTTTTTGATATTGTTGTTTACCTTTTTGCTTTTCCCGTGTTTTTAAGATCAGTTGATCGGCTGTTAATTCTAATACAGACATAGTCGCATTAATGATATCAAATAGCCGTTGCCGTGTTTTTTGAGGATCAATATTTTTGGGCGCTGCATATTCTTGCACGACAACTTTGTCTTTGTAACGGTCAATGGCAACATTATATTCCGGCAGGTCAGCATCATAAAGACGATAACATTCCAATTGCTCTTGAGTAGCCCATTTTTCCAGTTTTTGCTTATTTTTACGTAATCGATTCGCAAAATCCGCTGCCGGTAAATTAGGATTAGAAACCGGTAGCGTGTTATCACGTTTGGCGATGACATAATTTTTTTGCACACAATCCAGTGGGCCATTTTTTGCCTTAAATTGCTTATCTGCACGCATTTGTAAGCAATCTAATAGTTGTGGGGCTCCACTAAACAGTGATAGGCGCCAACCACCAAAATGTTGTTTAATAAGTTGACCTAACGCAGTATGTAGGGCAATGAGTGCAGGTTCACTTTCTAAACGCTCACCGTAAGGCGGATTGCTGATAATCATGCCTGATGATTCGGATGAAAGTGGATTGATTAATTGAGTTACATCTTGTTTGGCAAAACTAATATAATCGCTCACGCCTGCATAACGTGCATTTTGTTGTGCACGTTCCAACACTATTGCATTATTATCATAACCAATAAAAACGCCTTTGGGGTGGCAAATATTCTGTTTTGCTCTTAATAGCAGATCATTCCAAAGTGTAGGATTAAACCCTTTCCATGCTAAAAAGCCCCATTGTTTTCGATGAAATCCTGGTGGGATTTTAGCTGCAATCATGGCTGCTTCAATTAACAATGTACCCGAACCACACATAGGATCAAGTAGCGGTTCATCAATTTGCCAGCCTGATCGTAAAATGATTGCTGTCGCTAAACTCTCTTTTAGTGGTGCTTGACCTGTTTGTTGACGATAACCACGTTGATGCAGGCTCTCTCCACTTAAATCGAGGGATAGCGTAACACGATTTTTATGAAGATAAGCATGAATTCGAATATCGGGATCGTGTTTTGCAACATTAGGACGTGTATTTGTTTGTCGGACAAAATGATCGACAATTGCATCCTTGATTTTCAATGCACCATATTGACTATTACGGATAAAATCATTTACCCCGACAAAATTGATGACAAATGAATTATCGACGGCAAAAATATCAGTCCATTTTAGATTAAAAACGCAAGAATAGAGATCCAAATCACTATATATATCAAATTCAGCAAGAGGTAATAGAATGCGTGATGCTAAACGAGACCATAATAAAGACTGATATAACGTTGTTTCATCGGCATCATAATAGACACCACCTTGAGTAATTTTACAATTGATCGAGCCTAACTCTTCTAACTCTTTCTTAAGTAACTCCTCAAGTCCGCGCGAGGTGCTGGCAAATAACGTTTTCATGAATAACCCAATTTACAATAAAATGGTGGCATTATACCGACTAAATGAAAGAGTGGGAAATAAAGCCGATCATTACCGCTAACTTTACCCACTTAAAATAATTTTTACGTTAAAAAGTCGGTAATAGACAGTTAATCATGATCTTTATGTTTGGATTTATTACTTATTCGAAGTATAAGAGCGGTGATCGCAATAATCAGCGCTGAACGGATCATTTGCTGATAACGATTTTGTAAAATGGATGATTTAAAATTATCGACAATCCCGAGTTCGGTTGCTTGATCCTGCTGTAATGCCCAATTTTGAGGTAAAACCATATCATGCAATAAGCTTATCGGGCCAAGAATTTCGTCGTCACTATAGTGATAGTGTTTATCACTAAGATCCAGTTCATCTAAAATGGCAATAAGTAATTCGATATCTTCATAATCTGCACGGCTTAAAATGCCCAAAGCAAAAAGCAATTTCAAACAAACAGATGTATCATTTAAAGGTCCATTTTTACCAACAAGTGACGGAATCACGAATTTAATAGCATGGGGTTCCTTACAAAAAATATTGAGAATCAACCGATTCACACTTTTGTTGATTAGTTTAATAGCAACAGTCAGCAAACTGTGAATATCAGTTTGCTGATTGAGTTTTTCCAGAATCCTATCTTCTTGTAATCTTTTATTGGACATCTTTTAATGAAAATTGATGATTTTGCATTGCAGTATAAAGTTCTTCGATTGGTTGAACAACTGAATTATGACTATCAATGCCCGAAATTTGACAAAAAGTGGGTATCACACCATGATTAATAATCTGTTTTGCCAATTGCACTGCTTGTTCATCATCACTATTCCGATAGTTAAGAGCAGCAGCTATACCAATCAATAAATTACAATTGTTAATCTGATATTCAAATGTGCCAAGTAGTGGTTTTATGAGACGATCACTTGCTCCTAATTTTCGTATGGGTTGACGTCCAACTCTGGCGGTATCATCGTGTAAATAGGGATTTTCAAAACGGGATAAAATCTTTTCGATATATGCCATGTGTTTTTGATCATCAAAATTATAGCGATGAATCAATACTTGCCCACTTTCTTCCATTGCTCCACGAACAATGAAACGAATTTGATCATTCAATATTGCATCACGAATAGTTGTGAAATTGTAGTAAAAGCCCAAATAGGCCGTAATGGCATGCCCAGTATTGAGCGTAAATAATTTACGTTCAACAAAAGCCATAAGATTATCGACAGGCTCCATACCGGCTATATTCGGAATAGTGCCAATAAATTGTTTTTTATCGACAATCCATTCTGAAAAGGTTTCAACCGTTACGGCTAATATATCACCTGATGGTGATAGGGTCGGTGGCACAATGCGATCGACTGCGGAATCAACAAAACCAATATGAGTTTCTACCCATTGATGTAATGTTTTAGGTAATAGTGCAAAGATTGCTTGCTTAAATTGAGTGGTACCACGAACCATGTTTTCACAGGCAATAATATTTAGCGGCGCTTGATTATCGTGTTGATATCTTTTCAAAATACCTTGAGCAACAATTGGGGCAATCTTATTCAATACTTGTGGACCAACAGCGGTAGTGATTAAATCGACCGTTGCAATGTGGTGGCAAATGTTAGGTGATGTACTGTTAATGGCGTCGACGTGATAGACTATCTCAGTACTTGCTTCTTCTCCAACTACATTGACCGAATATTGATGACGATGTGCCAATTCATCAATGATTTGCTGATTGACATCGGTAAAAGTGACGTGAAATCCTGCATCAGATAATAATTTACCAATAAAACCGCGTCCAATATTACCCGCGCCAAAGTGTAATGCTTTCATAATTTATACCTTATATCTTGTGAATTTCAATAATGTTCGAGTTTTCTTACCTAAACGTAAGGCGTACAAAAACAGCATTAGCCTAATAAGGCTAAAACCTCTTTCACGCTGTGAGTTGTTGTGAGTTTTGTAATGGTATTGGGGTTATCGAGAGCGTTGGTCAGCTTTGCAATCACGTCCAAATGTTCGTTGTTACGTGCAGCTATCCCAATAACAATTTTGGCGTAATCCTCTTTGTTATCACCGAACTGAACACCTGAGGGGTATTGGCAAAATACGATACCTGTATTAATTACACTGTTTTTAGATTCAATAGTGCCATGAGGGACAGCGATAAATTCACCTAAATAGGTTGAAGTCAATTTTTCACGTTCTAGCATCGATTCAATGTAGGCAGGGGAAACATAGCCATTTTCTACTAATTTTTGACCGGCAAAACGGATTGCTTCTTCTTTTGTTTTGGCGGTTAAATTTAAAAAAATATTTTTGTCGGTTAATTGGAAGAGAGGGGAATTATCGGAAGTTTGGGGGGCATTTTTTGTCGTTATCTTTTGTTCAATTCCTAATGCCTGGTTAAGTTGGTCGACTAATTGACTGTATAACTCACTATCTAAAAAGTTAGTTAACGAAATATGCCAAGCATTGGGGGCATACTGTCTGGCTCGGTGCGTTAAATCTTGATGCGTAATGACGATATCTACATCATCGGGCAGATCATTAATGGCTAGATTGCTAACATTGATTGCCAAGTTGGCATTTTCAATCTTCTTGCGTAAAACACCGGCACCCATTGCACTTGAGCCCATGCCAGCATCGCAAGCCACGATTATTTTTTTGACTTTAGTTAGATCAAACTTTTCATTTTTTCTTCCTTTAGCCTCATCTTTCATGCTTGAGAGACTTAATTTGGCATCATCAAGACTTTTAGACGATGTTTTGGTTGTTTTTAATAAAATCGCTGACATAACAAAAGAGACAGCCGTCGCCGCCATGACCGAAAGCATTACGCCAAGATAGGAACCTTTTGCCATACTCATTACAGCAAAAATCGAACCGGGCGAAGCTGGAGCTGTTAAACCTGCATGAAAAACTGTTAACGTGAATATTCCGGTCATTCCGCCCATAATAACGGCAATAATCAAGCGGGGATTCATTAACACATAGGGAAAGTAGATCTCATGAATTCCGCCAAAAAAATGAATGATCGCAGCACCACTAGCCGATCCTTTTGCGACACCCTTACCAAAAAACATATAGGCTAATAAAAGCCCTAAACCGGGACCAGGATTGGCTTCAATTAAAAAGAAAATCGATTTACCGGTTTCTGCTACTTGTGTCACACCCAATGAGGTAAAGACACCATGATTAATGGCATTGTTGAGGAACAAAACTTTAGCCGGTTCGACCAAAATAGAGGTGAGTGGCAATAATCCATGATCAACCATAAATTGGACGGCGATAATCAATATATTGGTTAACCAAGCCACGGCTGGACCAATAGCAAAATAAGCAATTAGTGCAAGCATCATACCAAGAATGCCAGCTGAAAAGTTATTGACTAACATCTCAAAACCACTTTTAACTTTACCATCTATTAAGCGATCAAATTGCTTGATCATAAAGCCGCCTAAAGGACCCGCTATCATTGCGCCTAAAAACATTGGTATAGATGACCCGACAATTACGCCAATAGTCGTAATCGCACCAACAACGGCGCCACGGTCGTTATACATGAGTTTACCGCCGGTATAACCAATTAATAGTGGCAGTAAATAAGTGATCATCGGTCCAATAAACGATGTTGATACACGTTCATTTGGAAACCAGCCCCCAGCACTGGGATCCCTTGCATTGTATAAAAAAATAGCGGTGATCAACCCCCATGCGATAAATGCGCCAATATTTGGCATAACCATGTTGCTTAAAAAACGCCCAAAATTTTGGACTTTAACTTTTATGTTTGAACGACTCATTTTCGTTACCTTCCTTATTGATTGATGTCATTGAATTAACATTATTTTAGATACGTTCATGGCGTGGATTCATTAGAAAATGTCAGTAAACGTGATCAAGATCACGTTGCAAAAGGAGGGGTATTTTTAAAATTTGTGATATAAATCACATTTTAAGAGTGATGAATTAAAAATATTCAAAAGCAGCAGGAAAAAATCTGAAAAATTTTGAAAAAACAGTATTTAATATTTTTAATTGATAATTTAAAACGATAACAAAAATGATTATCAAAAAGACTGATTATAGTTGATCATGGTTATATGTAATCGGTTTAAAATATAACCAATAATAAAAAAAGAAATTTTAAATCATAAAGTTAATTAAATTATTTGCCTTGATAATATCGTTTAATATTTATAAAATCATCACGATCAAAATTTGCTCAAGTGTTGGGTGTGTCTAAATATGTTGGTTCGCTTGCTTATGATTTCGTCGATTTGGGCATTTCAGTTCATGGTAAACTAAAATTAGAACCTAAATTAGATAAAACATTAAAAATCAATGAATTTAATCCAGTAAATAAAGAAGTTTTTAAATTATATTATTATGGTGTTCAGGATTTGCAAAGAGCATTCAAAAAGATGAGTGGAAAATGGCTAACGGTTGAGATAGTGAGTGATGCTATATCTCTAACTGACATTGTAGATGAAGCTAAAAATATTTTCTTTAAAAATAAAGAGACTGATGAACCTGCATTATATATTCCTCAACCAGAAAATATTAATAATGTAGGTGAAATAATCCATTCATGTAATTTTGTTATGGCAGACAATTCGGATCCTAATAAAAGTTCGGGTTATTACAAATGTATCACACCAGACGGTTCAACATATCCTATATATTCCGATGAAAATAATGAAGAGGTTAATGAATAAACGTGGTGTTTTTAAATTATTTTTTATTTTATTTGTATTCTTTTCTCGGAATTATTATTTCTTTTCAATTTAGAAAATATACCGTTAATGATTATCGATATAATGCTAAGTTAATATGGAAGAGGCGTATCAGTCTAATTTATAGCTATATTGTCACTATTTCTCATGGTTTTTTATTATCTAAAGGGGGAGATATTTCCAAGTATAATTCAGATTATAATTTTTTAATATGGTCAACATTTGTATTGTTTTTTATTGATTTTTTTGCGATATGGTGGGTTGAATACCCTAAAGAATTTAACAAAAAGAAAAAATGGAAATAAATATTTATATTTTTTGCTTGTCATGCTTTCTAATTTAATTCTTAACTTATTCAATTTTTTCCATTATTACTATAAATTTAGTTATGATGGAGTTTTTTTATTTAATGCCAATTTTATTGTTTAAAATTGGTTCTTGTTTCATATATTGCATATGTTGATAGAGTAGTAAGTTTAAATACCGTAAATTTACGATATATTATTCTTCCGGTTGAGGTTTTATCCACATTTTCTGATTTTTAAAATCAATCTTAACGATATAACTATATAAAAAATCATTGCCAAGTATGCCATCAGCAGGCAAATCATCAGTTAACCCATCAAGTACTATAAAATCATCTTTGAAATTAGGAATATCGACAAAAGATAGTTCCGTAATATAAAAAGGAAACTCCTTTAATTTTATTAATTCTTTGTTATTAGAAAGTTTTTTAGAACTAATTATATTTTTTCCTGCACCAGTATCGAATATTAATGCATAACTTTTGACATCATCAGTAGCATTTAATATTAAATGTCCTTTTGAACCTTTAGTGAAAGGTATTTCTAACCAATCGTTTTCAATTTGTTTTGTAAAATTATCAGATAAAATGAGTTTGTTACTTATGATATCAAAAGTAACGACTTTATTTACAAAAAAGCCTAAACCAGCTACTGCAACATGTTGATAATCAAAATTTTGCTCTTTTTTTGCTTTTTTCTCTCCAGTATTTATATCTAAAATAGCTCCCCAAGGTTTATACTCTTCAATTTCTAATTTTTCATAAAATAAATTATTAATTTTAACGTTTCGTAACATGAATTGACGAGAATATTGGAAGTTGCCTAGTATATCAGTACGCTTTCGTTTATCATCTTTTTCAACTTTATCTTCTATTTTATTAATAGTATCTATTGGTAAATTTAAGACCTCTGTAGTTCCTGTATCTAGTATACATACAAGTTCTTCATCAAGATCATTAATTTTTAATGCTATAAATAGTAGACCTTGCTCATCTTCATCTAAGAACCATTCTAATTCTTGGGATTGTGATAAAAATGGAATTATTGCAAAAAAAACTACACTTAATAATATTTTTTTCATTTTAACTGTTCTATAATTTGTATGACAAAAAATTATGCAGTAAAAGTTTATATTACTGCATAAATATTAGTGAAACTCAGTTAGAATTTACCATGACGTGCAGATATTAATATCATAATGCCACTTATCTATACCTTTTTCCCCTTGAAATTTGATAACCATCTTTAATGACTCCTCGACGACTACCGTTAACTAAATTAATCTCATTTTCGTTAAGGTCGATTATTTGAGACCCATTGAGTTTAGATGTGTCTCGCATTTTTTTATATGAATAATAGCTTCTTATAATTAATTCGTAAAGAAAATGTTAACAAAGTAAAATAAATGCTAAGTTATTAAATTTTTAAAGTCAACGAAAATTTAAATTATTCGTTAATTATAGGTAAAAATTTAATTTTCAATCGTGGGAAATAATTATTTGAATTAGAAATGATATTATATTTTTGTAGTTAATCAATATGTTAAATAGCTTTAAATGAGTTAAGAAAAATTAACTTCGCTATATGGTTTAATAATTTTTCTTATTTTTATATGAATTTAATCAGAAGGATATTTTAAGTAAATTTTTGCTGTCACCTTTTGTATAACTCCGTTTATCGGTTGTTGATTGTCATTGAATTACAATTCAAACAAGCTTTGCAGTGGGTCTTTAGCGAAATATTTTAGATAACCATTTGATTCTTTTAACTTGATGTAAAGTTAATTTCTGTTATCATTACTACCTGCCTTTACAAGGCAGTTTTAATATTTATAATTTCGAAAATGAAATATTCATTTTAGGATTAGTTTTTTACATTGAGGTATACATGAAAGCATTATCTATTATTGCATTAATCTTTGCAGCATTATCTATTTTTATTCCAGTTGGTGGTTTATGGATTGCTATGGGTTGTAGCATTTTAGCTTTGATCACATTTGTCCAATTCCCTACACTTTCAGGCGTTACATTCGGAATCAATATTATTAGTACTGCGTTTTTATCGCCTTCATTATTACTAGCAAGTGCAGCTAATAATGGCGGAAATAGCGGTGTTTATTTTTTCTATGTAGGTTTCCATGTCATTTTAATGCTAATCGCATTCATTCTATTCTTTATATTCAAAAAGAAAAAAGCTACAGCTTAAACTTAAATAATTTTTGAATTAATCCATTTTTACTTAACCCAATCAGTCTAAGGATAATATTGGGTTATTTAAACTCGTTAAAAAAGAGGCTTGTCTGATAGGTCAATTTAAAATTTAAGACTGTTAGATAATATATTTAAAAAGCTATTCAACAGTCACCGATTTTGCCAAATTACGAGGTTGATCAACGTCTGTACCTTTTATTAAAGCCACATGATAGGCTAATAATTGTGTCGGTACGGTGTAGTAGATAGGTGACGTTAACTCTTCAATATAAGGCAGGTTAAGGATATGCATTGTATCATCGCTTATAAATCCTGCATCTTGTTCGGCAAAAACATAAAGTTGACCGCCCCGAGCCCGAACTTCTTCAATATTTGATTTTAACTTTTCTAGCATGTCGTTTGTGGGCGCCATCACAATGACGGGCATATCGGCATCAATAAGGGCTAAAGGCCCATGTTTTAATTCACCTGCTGCATAAGCTTCTGCATGGATATAAGAGATCTCTTTTAATTTTAATGATGCTTCCATGGCAATCGGGTATTGCTCGCCACGCCCTAAAAAGAGCGCATGATGTTTATTAACAAATTGTTCGGCCAGTTTTTTGATTTTCGGTTCCGCAATGAGTACCTGTTCAATACGATTGGGCAAGGTTTGAAGAGCATGGACAATTGCTTGTTCCGTGCTTTGAGCCATCTGATTTAATCGACCTAATTTTGCAACAAGTAGTAGTAATATAGTCAATTGAGTGGTAAATGCTTTCGTTGAAGCTACACCAATTTCAACCCCTGCTTTGGTTAATAATACCAGTTCGGCTTCACGTACTAACGTTGAAGCAGCGACATTACATATGGCTAAGGTGCTTAAATAGTGATTTTCTTTTGCTAACCTTAATGCGGCAAGTGTATCAGCGGTTTCACCCGATTGAGATAGTGAAATAAATAAACTATTTTTACGCTTAGCAGGTTTACGATAGCGAAATTCTGAGGCTATTTCAACATCACAAGGAATCCCTGCTAATGCTTCAAACCAATAGCGAGCAACCATACCAGCATTATACGCGGTACCGCAAGCAACAATTTGGATATGCTCAACTTGCTTAAGTATCGTGTTAGATTGTTCGCCTAATTCGGATAAATTGACTTTGCCATGCTGTATACGACCTTCCAATGTATTTTTAATTGCATTAGGTTGTTCGTATATCTCTTTTTGCATGTAATGGTTATAGCCTGTTTTACTTCCTGCATCATATTTAACATCAGAGGTGACAAATGGGCGCTTAACTTGATTGTTATTTTTATCAAATATAGAAACGGTTTTGTGTGTAATCAGTGCAATATCACCTTCTTCTAAATAGATAAACTGATTGGTCACGGGTAATAAAGCAAGTTGATCTGAGGCAATAAAATGCTCAGCGATACCACAACCAATTACTAACGGGCTACCGGAACGAGCCGCCACAAGTTGGTCAGGATTTCGTATGTCCATAATTACGGTACCATAAGCTCCTCGTAGTAATGGTATGGCTTTTTTTACCGCATTAATTAATGAACAATTATCAGTTGAAATAATATCGTGAACTAAGTGGGAAATAACTTCCGTATCTGTTTCTGAGCGAAATTGATAGCCTTTAGCAATCAACTTTTCACGGAGTGGTTCATAGTTTTCAATAATACCATTATGAACAACGGCAATATAATCGGAAATATGGGGATGCGCATTGAGTTCTGTCGGTTCACCATGTGTAGCCCAACGTGTATGCGCAATGCCTATCGAGCCTTTTAATGGTTTGCTATCAAGTGCTTCTTTCAGTTTATTGACTTTTCCAACTCGCCTTACTCTTTGTAATTCACCTTGAGGCGATATAATGGCAAGACCAGCCGAATCATAACCCCGATACTCTAATCGTTTTAAGCCTTCTAACAGAATTTCTGCTACATCACGGTTAGCAATGGCACCGACAATTCCACACACAGTTTACTCCTCGCTATTTTGATTTTGTAGGTCGCTTCCAGCCACTAATTTGTCTTTGTTTAACACGGCTTACCACAAGTTCATTGTCCCCCACGTTGTTAGTAACCGTTGTTCCTGCTGCAATGGTTGCGCCTTTTCCAATTTTCACTGGAGCAATTAACTGTGTATCAGAGCCAACAAAGACATCGTCTTCAATAATGGTTTCAAATTTGTTTGCACCATCATAATTACAAGTGATAGTGCCTGCACCGATATTAACGTTACTCCCTATTTCACTATCTCCAAGGTAACTTAAATGACCCGCTTTACTGGCTTTGCCTAAATGGGCTTTTTTAAGTTCAACAAAGTTGCCGACATGTGTCTTTTCATCGAGTTTTGAGCCTGGACGTAATCGAGCAAAAGGCCCTATCGTACATTGTTCAGCAATGATTGAATCTTCAATTATGCTATAAGGACTAATTTCACTCTTATCGCCAATGATGCAGTTTTTTAAGATACATCCAGCACCGATAAAGACGTTATTCCCTAATTTGACATTGCCATTGATGATGACGTTACAATCAATGGTGACATCCATACCATGTGAAAGTGTACCTCGTAAGTCAAATCGCTCGGGATCAAGTAGAGTCACGCCAGCGGTAAGTAAACGTTTTGCTTGTCGCTGTTGATAGTGGCGCTCTAGTGTGGCCAATTGTAGACGATTATTGACTCCCTCAACTTCAAATTGTTCAATAGGGTGAGCAGTAATAATGTCATATCCATCTTGATAAGCAAAATTGATAATATCAGTCAGATAGTACTCTTTTTGTGCATTATGATTTGTTAAACGAGATAACCAGTTTTTCAATAGTTTTCCTGTTACGATCATAATACCCGTATTAATTTCATTAATTTTTTGCTGTTCTGGCGTGGCATCTTTTTGTTCAACAATGGCGGTCACTTTGCCATTATTACGCTCAATACGTCCATAACCAGTTGGATCATCTAGTTTAACGGTTAACAGTGCAATACCTTGTTTGGGTTTATTGTTAATTAAAGTTTGCAATGTTTGAACCGATATAAGTGGCGTATCACCATATAAAATCAAAATATCTTCTTCATCTTGAATATAAGGTATGGCTTGCTGGACTGCGTGTCCTGTTCCAAGTTGCTCAGCTTGAAAAACAAGATTTACAGATTGATTTTCCAGTGCCTTTTCAAGCTGATCTTTGCCATGTCCATAGATAATATTGATATAATGGGGATTAAGTTGTTGAACAGTATCAATAACATGTTGTAACATCGGTTTATCGCCGATTTTGTGTAAAACTTTAGGAAGGTTGGAATACATCCGTGTGCCTTTTCCTGCCGCCAAAATAATTGCACTCAGTTTTGGAGGTGAAATCGTCATATTCAGTTCCGGTCTGGTTAAATTAGCTTAATACTATAATCAAAGTTTTGCATGAAATCATCCCGAATTTGTTAATTTTTATCATAAAAAAAGTAATATTGATAATTAGTCGATATTTAAAATAAAGAGGCAATGTTATGACCACTGCTATTAAAGTCTTGTTACTTTATACTACGCACGAAAAACAAACACTCAAAATTATGGAGCGAATAAAAAATCGTTTGGGTCACAAGTGTAATTGTGACGTGATTGAGTTATTACCGGATACCAAAATCGATTTAACACCCTATCAAGCTGTGCTACTTGGAAGTTCAATTCGTTATGGTTTTTACAGTAAAATAATGAAAAAATTTATTGATGCTCATTATCAGCAATTAAATCAAATAAAGTCTGGATTTTTTGGGGTGAATATGGTGGCAAGAAAGCCCAATAAAAATACCCCTGAAACCAATTTATATACCAGAAAGTTTTTAGCTAAAATATTATGGAAACCGACCATCAAAGCTGTCTTTGCCGGGGCACTTTATTATCCACAATATAATTGGTTTGACCGTAATATGATCCGTTTTATTATGTGGCTTGGAAAAGGTGATACCGATGTAAGTAAACCCATGATTGAATATACAGATTGGTCAAAAGTAGAAGAGTTTGCTGATCAGTTTTATGCCGAAGTGTGTTAATAATCTAATTTTTTGTAATATAATTTAAAAATTCTAAATGGTTATCAATTTATTGCACTCTTTTAAAGAAACTTTATGATATAGATCAACATTTGGATCAAAAAGGTGTACAATATTGCGCCTAAAGAATCTGTCTCCTAATTGGGATTTTAATTGTGATTGAAAATTTAAGAAACATAGCCATTATTGCTCACGTTGACCATGGTAAAACAACTTTGGTTGATAAATTGTTGAAACAGTCAGGTACGCTTGATAATTTGCGTGGTGACGATAACGAGCGAATAATGGATTCAAATGCGCTTGAAAAAGAGCGTGGTATTACCATTTTAGCTAAAAACACAGCGATTGACTGGAATGGTTACCGAATAAATATTGTTGACACCCCAGGACATGCTGATTTTGGTGGTGAAGTTGAACGTGTTATGTCTATGGTGGATTCTGTGCTATTGCTGGTTGATGCAATGGACGGCCCAATGCCACAAACACGTTTTGTGACACAAAAAGCGTTTGCTCATGGTTTAAAACCAATCGTTGTTATTAATAAAGTTGACCGTCCGGGTGCGCGTCCTGATTGGGTTGTCGATCAAGTGTTTGACTTGTTTGTCAATTTAGGTGCGACTGATGAACAATTAGATTTTCCGATTGTTTATGCTTCAGCTTTAATGGGAATCGCAGGGCTTGACCATGAAAATATGGCTGAAGATATGACTCCATTATTCGAAGCGATTGTAAAATATGTTGAGCCACCGAAAGTTGATTTAGACGGCCCATTCCAAATGCAAATTTCACAACTTGATTATAATAATTATGTTGGCGTTATAGGCATTGGTCGCATTAAACGAGGTCGTGTAAAACCAAATCAACAAGTCACTATTATTGATAGTGAAGGGAATAAACGAACGGGTAAAGTAGGGCAAGTTTTAGGTCATTTAGGCTTGCAACGTTATGAAGCAGAAGTTGCTGAAGCTGGTGATATTATTGCTTTAACCGGATTAGGTGAGTTAGGTATTTCTGATACGATTTGTGATAATAGTTGTGTTGAAGCTTTACCTGCTTTAAGTGTTGATGAACCAACTGTAACGATGTTCTTTAATGTCAACAGTTCACCTTTTGCCGGTAAAGAAGGTAAATATGTCACTTCACGTCAAATTTTGGAACGTTTAAGAAAAGAACTCGTGCATAATGTTGCGCTTCGTGTAGAAGAAACGCCAGATCCGGATGCATTTAGAGTATCTGGTCGAGGTGAATTGCATTTATCAGTATTAATCGAAAATATGCGTCGTGAAGGTTATGAATTAGGGGTATCACGCCCGAAAGTTATTTATCGTGACATTGACGGTAAAAAACAAGAACCATTTGAACAAGTGACGCTTGATATTGAAGAGCAGCATCAAGGTTCAGTGATGGAAGCACTTGGTTTACGTAAAGGTGATTTAACTAATATGTTACCTGATGGCAAAGGACGTGTACGTTTAGATTATGTGATTCCAAGCCGTGGTCTTATCGGTTTTAGAACTGAATTTATGACAATGACCTCGGGTACTGGTTTACTTTATTCTACATTCAGTCATTATGATGATGTGCGTCCGGGTGAAATTGGACAACGTAATAACGGGGTAATGATTTCGAACGGTACGGGTAAAGCATTAGCGTATGCGCTTTATAGTTTGCAAGATCGTGGTAAATTATTCTTAGGTCATGGTGCTGAAGTTTATGAAGGTCAAATTATTGGTATTCATACTCGATCAAATGATTTAACGGTTAACTGTTTAACAGGTAAAAAATTAACCAATATGCGTGCGTCAGGTACCGATGAAGCGACAACGCTTTCACCACCTGTTAAGATGTCATTAGAACAAGCATTAGAGTTTATTGATGATGATGAATTAGTCGAAGTTACACCATTATCGATTCGTATTCGTAAACGTCATTTAACTGAAAATGATCGTAAACGAGCATTCAGAAGTGGCAATAAAGACTAATACATGTTTGATGTTAACCGAATGAATAATTGGTTGGCATTGAGTCTTAAATAAAAACCTCGCTACTTAGCGAGGTTTTTTTTAGCTTTTACTCTGGCAATCGCATCAGCAATTGACTGTTTACGATCGGTTTGATTGACCGATTTTTGAGTATTACTTGCTGGCACAGTGCGAGGAAATAATATTGTCGGTGGGACTAACTGATTGTGATTGAGCCGTTGCTGTTTTTTCTGCGTTAACTGTAACTCTTCTGCGTCACTTAGTCTCACGCCTAATGTGCTTAAAGTAATACAGTCCGTTGGGCAGGTATTAATACAATTACTACATGCGGTACATAATTGTGGCAAAATGGTATGTAAAACTTGTTTACTGCCAACAATTGCATCGGTTGGACAAACGCGAATACATTTGCCACAGCCAATACAGTTTTGTTCATCTATAAATGCTTTATATTGTTGTTTGGTTTGCATAATCACTTCTTGCATTAGCTTAAACCTATAATATTACCATCTTTGTCAATATCAATTTGCCTATAAGCTGGATTGGTACCAAGTCCTGGCATGGTCATGACGTTTCCTGCATAAACTCGAATAAAACCAGCACCAGCGGATATGGCTAGATGACTGATATCGACATCAAAGTTCGTAGGGACATTTTTTAAGTTGGCATCAGCACTAATTGACATAGGTGTTTTAGCAATACAAAGTGGCAGATGATCCAGTTTCAATGCTTCGATCTCTTTAATGTTTTCCAATGCTTTAGCTGATAAATTTGCTTTGTTAGCGCCATATTTTTTTACCATAGTTTGAATCTTATCAATCAATGGCATGTTATCTGGATAGGGCAATTGAATTGTACTCGGCATAGCGCAAGCTTTGATAACATGCTCAGCCAGTTTTTCAGCACCTTTACCACCTTGTGTAAAGACTTCACTAATTTCACACGCCAATGCGCCATGTTCAACCGCGTATTTTTGTAAGAAAGCAAGTTCTTCTTCGCTATCATGTGGAAAGCGGTTTATAGCCACAATGACTTGTAAACCATAACTTTTGGCATTATTAATATGCCATGCCAAGTTAGCTGCGCCAATTTCAAGTAATTCAACATTAGATTCCGATATCTCTTTTGGAATGGGTTGACCCGGTTTAATGTTATATTTACCACTGTTAGATTTTAAACTTCGTACAGTTGCTACCAATACAACACAATCAGCTTTGATTCCTGCTTGGCGATATTTGATATTGAAGAATTTTTCCATCCCCATATCCGATCCAAATCCTGCTTCAGTCACCACATAGTCAGCAAGTTTTAATGCAATGCGATCCGCAATAACAGAAGAGTTACCATGCGCAATATTGGCAAAAGGGCCGGCATGAATTAAAACCGGTGTATTTTCGACAGTTTGCATCAGATTTGGGTTAATGGCATTTTTAAGTAGAACTGTCATTGCACCTGCTACTTCAAGTTGCTCAGCCGTTATCGGTTCGCCATTAGTATTATAAGCTAAAATAATACGTCCAATGCGTTCCCGCATATCTTGTAAATCCGAAGCTAAAGCTAAAATTGCCATAAGCTCCGAAGCAGCGGTAATTTCAAATCCATCTTGACGTTCAACGCCATTTACACCGCCACCGACGCCAACAGTAATTTTACGTAATGCTCGATCGTTATGATCAATGACGCGTTTCCAAACAATGCGATGAATATCAATATTTAAACGAGGTAATCCCGTTTCGTTTGTGAATTCATCACCAAGACGATCTTCGTGATAAAGTCGTGAATCTAATGCTGCCGATGCTAAATCATGCGCTGCTGTTATCGCATGGATATCACCCGTTAAATGTAAATTTAATGTCTCCATCGGTAATACTTCGGCTTGCCCACCACCGGCTGCGCCACCTTTTACACCAAATACCGGTCCAAGACTGGGTTGACGAATGCAAGCAATCGCTTTTTTGCCTAAGTAATTCAATCCTTCACTTAGCCCAATGGTATTGACCGTTTTACCTTCTCCAAGGGGAGTTGGCGTAATAGCAGTAACAAGTACCAATTTTCCTGTTGTTTTGTTTTGATTTTCTTTGATAATGGATAAATCGATCTTGGCTACATGTTTACCATAAAGAAGGACAAATTCTTCAGGTATATTACAGTGATTGGCAATTTCGGTAATTGGGCGTAAAGACATATTCGTTCTCATATAACAATAAATTGGGCTAACAGTATAAATAATTTGAATTGCCGAATAAAGCGACAATTTTTATCTTTGTTGATTTTCGGCACAATCCTCAATTATATTGTTATAATAAATAAAACATTCAATCAAAGGATAATTATTAAATGAATTGGTTTTCAGTATATTCTCTTTTCTTAGCTGAAACAGCTACTGTTGTTGTTGCAATTTTAGCCGTGCTGATCTTCATATTAAGTCAGCGTCGCAAATCGGCAACGATTGCTGGTCGCTTATCGGTAAAAGATGTCAGTCAAGAGTATGAACAAGTTAAAGATGAAATGTTAATGTCGAGCATGGACGAGCTCGAAGCTAAGCAGTTTATGAAAGATCTCAAAAAACAGAAAAAGCTTGAGAAGAAACAGGCAAAATTAGCCGCTAAGCAAAAAAAGAAACAGGAAAAAGCGGGCGAACAGCCTAAAGCAGGGATCTCCGAAGATTCGTCTGATTCACAGACCATTAACCAAACGGACGAAAAGACCAAACCCAAACTATTTGTGTTATCTTTTAATGGTAGTATGGATGCGCACGAAGTTGAAGAATTACGTCAAGAAATTACGGCGGTATTAGCGATTATTAAACCTGAAGATGAAGTTGTGATTAAACTTGAAAGTCCTGGTGGTGTTGTACATGGTTATGGATTAGCTGCGTCACAGTTATTACGTTTCAGAACTCGTAATATTCCTTTTACTGCTGTCGTTGATAAAGTGGCCGCAAGTGGTGGATATATGATGGCATGTACTGCCAATAAAATTGTTGCAGCACCTTTTGCTATCGTTGGTTCGATTGGCGTGGTTGCTCAGATTCCTAACTTTAATCGCTTACTTAAAAAGCATGATGTGGATATTGAGTTACAAACAGCAGGGGAGTATAAACGGACGTTAACTATGTTTGGTGAAAACACTGATGAAGGTCGCCAAAAATTCAAACAAGAACTTGAAGAAACTCATCTGTTATTTAAAGATTTTGTTAAAGAGTATCGTCCCAATATCGATATCGATCAAGTGGCAACGGGTGAACACTGGTTTGCAACACAAGCGAAAGATAAAGGCTTGGTGGATCAAATCAGTACCAGTGATGATTTTATTTTATCTCATTTAGATTCGCATAAGATTATTTCTGTCAGTTATCAACGTAGACAAAAACTTTCTGAGAAAATCTCAAAAAATGTGGTAAAAAGCGTTGAAAAATTGTTTTTCAGACAAGGAAATGGGCTGTAATGCCCTTTTTATTCGCTTGAAACGGAGTATTAATTACTTCCCCCTAGAAAATAACAACTGTAATTAAGTTATACAGTTGTTATTTTTAGAAAAACTAAATACGTTTAATAATAATTGAAGTGTTGATACCGCCAAAAGCAAAATTATTGGTTTGCATATATTCAATATCCAAATTTCGGCCTGAACCGACAATATAATCCAAGTCACCACAAGCAGGATCGACATTTTCAAGGTTAATAGTTGGGTTGAACCAACCACTATGCATCATTTCGACAGATAACCAAGCTTCAATTGCACCACAAGCCCCAAGTGTATGTCCAAAATAGCTTTTTAATGACGATATTGGGGTTTGGTTACCATAGATATTGGCAACAGCATTACTTTCGGCTATATCACCTCTGGCGGTAGCTGTACCGTGAGCACTAATGTAACCAATTTGTTTAGGATCTAATCTTGCTTGTTGTAAAGCTTGTTCCATACAGATTTGAATTGTTTCTTGGCGTGGTTGTGTAATATGACTAGCATCGCAATTGGTTTTAAAACTGATAATTTCACCATATATTTTAGCACCTCGGGCTTTGGCATGTTCATACTCTTCCAGTATAAGTGCACCAGCTCCTTCACCAATAACTAGTCCGTCTCTATCCCGATCATAAGGTCGTGGTGATTTTTTTGGTTGATCGTTTAATTGGCTTGTTGCGAATAAAGTATCAAATACAGCAGCTTCGGAAGGGCATAACTCTTCAGCTCCTCCAGCAACCATAATAGTTTGCATCCCGTATTTAATGGCTTCATAAGCATATCCAATAGCTTGGCTTCCGGAAGTACAAGCACTCGAGGTTGTTATCAATCTACCTTTTAATCCAAAAAATAAGCCAGTGTTTACCGCTGTTGTATGTGGCATCATTTGTATATAGGTGGTCGCCGTTATGTTGTTAGTATGTTTTTCGTTTAACATAGTTGCAAATTCAGCAACCGGCTGAGTGCTTCCTGTTGAAGAACCAAAAGCGATACCTGTTTCACCATTCGTTAGGATTGGATCATCTAATAATCCTGCTTTTTCTAACGCTAGTTCTGTTGCTTTAGTAGACAGTAATGATACTCTACCCATAGAGCGAGTTTTTTTACGGGTATAATGTTCTGGCAAGGTAAAATTGTCGATAGGGGCACCCAATTTTGTGTGCAGTCCGTCATAAATTTCCCATTCAGGCATATATCTGACGGCATTATTTAATTGCTTTAAATTTGTTTGTACACTTAACCAGTCATTGCCAAATGCCGTGACACCACCCATACCTGTTATAACGACTCTTTTGGTCATATCATTCCTCCATTGATTGAAATGACTTGGCGTGTGACATATCCTGCTAAATCTGACATTAAATAGCTGGCAAGCCCCGCAACTTCTTCAACCTGTCCCATTCGTTTTAATGGAATCATTTTCATTGCTTCTTGCAGTGCAATGGGCTCCATATCTAATATGCCAGTATCAATTAATCCCGGAGCAATACAATTAACAGTGATTTTTCGTTTAGCCAGTTCAAGTGCTAATGCTTTACTTGCGCCGATTACCCCCGCTTTTGCTGCGCTATAATTAACTTGCCCTCGATTGCCTGCTATGCCAGAGACAGATGAGATAACAATAATACGCCCGCCACGGCGTAGTCCAATCATTGGCATAATACAAGGATGAAGAACATTATAAAAACTGTCGAGATCTGTATGAATAACATCTTTCCAATCATTTTCTGTTAGTGCAGGGAAGGCGCCATCTCGTATGATTCCTGCATTGTTCACAACACCATAATAGGCGCCGTTAAGTGCAATATCTTGCTCAATCGTTTGTTGACATTGCGAATGGTTACTGACATCAAATTGTATTAAACGTGCTTTACCACCCAATTTTTCAATGGTAGCTAGAGTATCAAGTGCGCCTTGCTTATCACTGTGGTAATGAACGGCGATAGTGAAACCATCTTGTGAAAGTTTGTAAGCAATCGCTTGACCAATTCCTTTACTTGCCCCAGTGACAAGTACTGTTCTTTCCATTATTGTTCTTCTCCTATCCAAATCGCTGTTGACCAAATAAATTGTCTAATTCGCATTCATCTGGTTCATAAACATTTAATTTTCCGGTTGTAACGATTTCTTGATTGATCATAATTTTGCATTCAAAATTAGCCAATTTGGCATCATTAAGTACCAAATTTGCATGAATCATTAAATGACTATTGCATGGAAAGGCGTTTAACGTACTTTTAATTGCGCGTCCGCCTAATAACATACCAAGTGTGGGTTTTTTATCATTCACCATGCCATGATAACCATTCCATACACCTATAGTTTGAGCCATTAACTCAATGGCATAAAAATTTGGTAACGTATCATCTTCATTTAAAAAAGGGGATAGTATGCCTTGTTTATTTACCTCAACACTGCAAATGCATTGCTGTGCATCAACAAAGTGAACCTTTTCAATCATGACCATTGGTTTTTCGTGTGGTAAATAATAACTTGCTAAATGATATTGCATTAAACTTTTCCAATTATAAGTGATGTATTATTGCCTCCAAATGCAAAAGAATTTGACATTATAATAGGTTTTTTTAACATCATTTCTTGAGTAACTATGTTGATTTTATCCAGATTTTCATCATATTGCGATATTGAAAAATCTTGTTTAGGTAGATAAATATTTTGTTCAAGTAATAAATAACTAATAGCTAATTCGGTGGCAGCCGCACTACCTAAAGTATGCCCGGTCAGATGTTTTGTTGAGCTACAGGGTGGTAATGTTTGATTAAATAATCGGTAGACTGCTTTACTTTCAGCGATATCATTCAATATGGTTGCTGTACCATGTAAATTAATATAACCAATTTGGCTTGGTTGTAATTTGGCATCATCCAGCGCTAATTGCATCGCTTGTTCAGCGCCAATGCCCTCGGGATGAGGTGAAGATATATGATAAGCATCGGAGGATTCGCCAGTACCTAAAACAGCAATGTCACTAGTTTCAGTTTTCGTTAATAAAAATATTGCGCCTGCTTCACCAATATTTATTCCATTACGATTTTGGGCAAAAGGCATACAAGGATTTTCTGATAGGGCTTCTAGGGCATTAAAACCATTGATAGGCATTCTGCCAAGACTATCTGCACCGCCCACTATTGCAGCATCAACAATACCTGCTTCAATAAGTCGCTTACCACTGATAATTGCTCTTGCGCTAGACGTACAAGCAGTTGATATGGTATAGCTTGGGCCTTGTAATTTTAGTAAAGCCTTAAGGAACGAAGAAGGATCCCCCAATTCTTGCTGATTGTAGGTAAATAAGTTTTGTTGGTTATTATTGGTTAAACAATGTTTAATATAAATATCACCTTCATGAATTCCTGATGTGCTGGTTCCCATTATGATAGCAACACGTTGAGTACCGTATTTTTTGATAGTTTGATGAATTTCATGCTGAATTTGTAAATAAGCTGCATACAATAATTGATTATTGCGTGTTCCATATTGGGATAAATGTTCTGGAATATCAGGCAAGTTGTCTTTCACTTTGCCTAACCAGGTTTTTTTACCATTTAATAACCAGTGATTTTCTTCAACCAGACAGTGTCTGGCGCCAGATTTTTCTGTTAAATTTTGTTTTATCTCTGTAAGGTTATTACCTAAAGCATTAATTGCACCAAGTGCCGCTATATATATCATTTAGCTGTATCCATACTTTGTATAATAATTTGATATCCAAATATTTGATGTTCAATTCGGATCGGTTTGCGGATCTGATCAGACAGTTTTTCTTGATAAGTTATGGTCAGTATAGGTTCATTTTTATCATCTGATAAGATTCGGTTAAATTCATTATCAACCAGAATCCAACCTTTCGGTAATGAAGATTGCCACTCTTTGGTTGGTAAAATGCTAAACAAAATATCTGATAGAACTTGCTCTGGAGGAGGCAGTTCTTTAACAAAAATGTTCTGTTTAGTTTTAACATTTTTTCCGTCATATTCAAGTTCAAATAGCCGCACTCCTAATGCAGATAATGCCACAACTTTCAATTGATTTTGATTCGCATCCACTAACGTAATAATTGAATTTTCGTGATTGTGGTATTTAAATTTAAGAAGTTGTTGGTCGTGATAAGGTTGATTAAATTTGGGCGATGGCAATTTGATATTAATTTGCTTAGTTAACCAAGCTTTTGGTTGTTCAGATTGATGTGCGCACGCTGAAATGAGTGTTGTTAGTGCTAAAATCAGTAAAACTAAATATTTCTTCATCCAAAAATTCCTGATATTTCTATTTATTTGTGTTTTATGTTTTATTTCTTATAACAAGTGGAGCAAATAAAAAAGCGCCAAATATGCCACTTGTTAAAACTAAACCAAATCCCATAATTGCACTAGTATGGCTAATAATGAGTAGACCAAACGATAATAATGTTGTTAAGGCAGCCAAAATCACTGCCAATAGTGCACTTTGAGTTTGGCTTTTATCATTACTTAAAAATAGACTATAGTCGATACCGATGCCAATGACAAGAATCAGTGCTAACATTGAGAATAAATTTATTGTTTGCCCTATTATACCATGTACCGATAGCGCGATACCAATTGATAACAGTGTAGGTAATGTGCTTTTTAACGCAAATTTTAAACCTTGTTTGATATTATAAAAAATAAAGCACAAACAAATAAATAATACGGCTCCAGTCATTAATTGTGATAAATGGATTCGATAATGGGTAAACATGGTATTAAATTCTGAACGGCGATCTAACCAATAAATACCTTGATCTGGTTTGGATAACGCTTTAAGTTCAGTTAATTGCTCAATCCCACTAATGGGAATTAATGTTGCACTTTTCCCATCTTTCAATGATAACCAGAGTAACTTTCTACCTTGACTAATTACACTTTGTTGCCATTGTTCGGGAGTGATAACATCAATAGGTTGCACAATGTTTGGTGGATTTGCATTAATACCTAATTGTTGCAATGAAGTTAGGATTTTAGGGGCATTTTGCTGAATTAGCGCAACATTTTTTTGCTGTTTTTTAATAGAAGGCAAATTAATCGTTTGATATTGTGTAAATACGCCTTGTTGTTTTGCATGTTCTAATTGCGGGATAAAATTTTCAAGCCGCTGTAATGTTTGCTGAGCATTATCGCCAAAAACAATAAACCACTTTTGTTCGTTTGATTGGTGTGTAATACTCACTATCTGTTTTTCCTGTTGTTGTAGTTCGGCTGGCAAAGTTTGTAATTTACTAATATCATCATCAACTTTTAAATGTATTAATCCATAAGCAATAAAGATTAACGCAAAAATAATCATGCCCCATTGCATCACGCTCGATTGCCAAAGTTGAAGCCAAAATGTTAATAAATGTTGACCAACTTGTTCACGAACAGGTAATTTTTTAACTAAAAAAGGATACCAACATACGACTGTTAAAAATGCACCGGTTAACCCAAATACAGCAAAAACAGAAAGTTGTTTTAAACCAGGAAATGGGGCAATTAATAAAATAAGATAGGCAATAAAGCTGGTGCATAATGCAATGGACAATGTAGAAATTAATTTTTTTAAACTGCATATTGCTGATTCACGGTTGCCATGAAGCAAACGCTCGGTTAGATAATGCAAAGAATAGTCAATTGTGATGCCGATGATACTGGTACTCATGACAAGTGTCATAATATGAATTTCACCAAATATTGAGAGAACCGCAACTAATCCACAAATCATACCAATAAAAATTGATAACAATGAAAGAAAAACAGGTCTTACAGAGCGGAATACCGTAATCATTAATATAATAATGCCAATAATGGATAAACTGCCAATCGTGGTAATATCTGCTTTTGCCTCAGTACTTGCGTGATCACTATAGAACAGTACGCCCCGTTTTAAAATTTGAGTATCAGGCCACTTTGTTTTTAACTGTTCAGCTAACAAATTAAGTTGTGTCACCATTTGATGTGAAGCGTTCATATTAAACGATGAACCGTTTAATTCGGCATAAATCATATACCAAATGTCACCTTGTGCATCATGGGCTGCTAGCCAATTATTTTTTATTGTTAAATGATGCGTGTCACTTAGTTGATTTAGTTGAGATGAACGGGTAAGTAATAAGGGATCGTGGTTAAGTTCGGCTGCACTAACACCACTAAATGGCGAATAAAGTTGGCTTTGAATCCAACTAAATTGAGTACCAGTTTTAAGTCGTTCAATGGTTTTTGCATCCAATAATTGATAACGATATTGATAAGTAAAAGTCCCCCAATTTTGCTGAAAATTTTCGTCAATTAGCCCATTAACTTGAGCGATGAAAGACTGTTGTTTTAGATTTTGGTACCACCATGTTATGGGGGCTAAATTATGGGGATCTGTCGGTTTGATTAACCAAACCAGTTGTTTATCAAGCCTGTCTTGAAATCCATTAATAAGTTCTGTCGGCACATCGTGAGTTTGTTCTTTCGGTAACAGTGATAAGACACTACTGTTAAGTTTGCTATTCAAAATAAGATAACCGAGCGCAAGCATCAAACCCATAACGACTAACAGCCACCAAAAAGCTCGTTTTTTTGATTTCATTGAATTATTTGAATAATGATAGTTCATGTTCTGTCAAATTAGTCGTTTGATGTTTTGAAAAAGTGATCACTGTTTTATCATGTTGCATATCATTGAGTGTTATCGTATTTAAATGTTTATGACCAGTCAGAATTATCTCTTTAAATATTTTGTTCAATGGCGCAAGTTTGGGGGTAAGGATAAGTGTCCATTGATGCTCTTGTTCAGACAAATTTATCATGAAGTTATTTTCTAACTTTTGTTTATCAGCAGTGAAAATAGCTGTTAGCAAATGGTTAAATTCGAATAATTGAGGTTGATTTTCAGCGGTAATAATTTGAGGCGTTTGATCATCGATGCGTTGCTCCATTCTTTGATTATTCATTTTCAAAGTCATCGTAAAAGGCGTTTGTTGTTGCCACCATAATCCCCGTTTTTGGGATAAAATCATCTTTCCGGTTGAATGAAGCGGATTGGATAATCCATTTATATAACGATTTTGTGTAAAATCCGCTCGAATCACCTCATTTTTACTGAATTGGTGTTGTAGTTCATCAAGTGTGATAGCATAAGTTAGGCTTGAAAAAAATATTGCAAGGGTAGTCAATAGGAGCGCAATAAATTTATTCATTTTTATAATCCAAATTGATTTAAGAAAATTTGAGGGGTGATAAAGCTCATTTCTTGTGTTGAAGCAGAGACGGCAACTTGTATGGTATAGCCCGATGTCATTTTTTTTTCGGTTTTAGCATCTAAAATGAGATAATTAATTTTTATCCGATGTTCGTATTCTACCAAGGTAGCAACAATTTTTAATGTTTGTTCTGCTATCGACGGCGATATGTATTTTATTCGTGTATCAACAATCGGCCACAAATAGCCAGAGTCGATCATTTTTTGATAACCGTAATTAAATTTTTGGAATAGGGCTTCTCTTGCTTTTTCAAAAAATTTTAGATAATTACCATGCCATACCACTCCCATTGCATCTGTATCATGGAATGAAGTGGTATATTCAATTGTTACGCTGTGTTTCAAATCATTGTTCATTGCTTTTATTTCTTATATTTAATTTATTGGGATCGGGTTGACTGAATTGCCAAAAATCAAAGAAATTAAACCAGTCTAAAGGGGATAAAAGGCAGTAATGTTCTAATCTTTTTGCATAATTTTGAATGATCATTTCAAGTTCAGCTTGGCGATTTTTTCTTGATGTAATCAGTTTATCGGCAAAATGCTCTAAATAGACTTGATAACGCCCATTGGGTTTCAGTCCCCAAACTAAATAGACAGGGTAACCTAAAGCTGATGCCAAAACAAAACTACCTTTAGGAAATGGCGCTGGTTTACCCAAAAAATCAGCCCAGATTACGCTGTTTTCTTGAATTCTTTGGTGAGGATTGCTTGATGTTCTATCACCCACAATAGCGACCCATTCACCGGCTTCAAGCTTTTGTTTAAGTAAGATTGCTGTATCTGGCCCTAAGCTATCAACTTCAATTAAATTAAAGGTTGAGGCTTGATTGACTTCTTTTAATACTTGGTTAAATCGTGCGGCATTTTTTTTAAACACTAATGCATTAATTTTTACATCATGTGAACATTCTGCAATGGCTCGGCACATTTCTATGTCACCGAGATGTGAGCAGATTAATACTATGCCTTGTTTTTCATTTATTAAATCGAAAAATATTTGTTTGCTGGATGAATAAATATCTTGAATGTTGATATCCCCTTGCCAGCTGGCTAATTTATCTAAGAGTGAATCGCCAAAACGCTGAAAATGCCGAAAAGAAGTCAGTTGTTTTTTATCAACTAACGGGACATTTTCATAAAATTGTTTAACTTGTTGCAAATAGTTTTTTGATGCTTGACGTTGTTTTTTTCCGGTTAACCAAAAATAACTTATAACCGGAAACATGATCGTTTTTGCCACTTTTTTACCAAAAATTTGGTAAAGTTTGAGGATCAATTTGATTCCCCAAAGACCTTTTCTTTCTTCTATCTGTGACCAATGTGACGGTGAAGCCTTTTGGGATGTGTTTCGTTTAATTAATGTTGGGATACGTGGCAACATACCAAAAAATAATCGGGTATGCATCCATGTGATGAGTAAATTATCTTTTAATGGTTTAAAGTGTGAAATGCCATCTTTAGGATAAGTGACTTGAGTAGGAACAAAAATCGATGGCATACCTTGCCAGTACAACCTCACCATAATATCGGTATCAAAATCCATTCTTTTGCCAATTTGATAATGCGCAATTAAATTACATGTTTGTTGCAAAGGATAGATACGTAATCCGCACATGCTATCTTTAATTGAAAATGATAAGGTTTCAACCCAGACCCAAAAATGAGTAATATATCGGGCAATGAGCCGATGTTTAGGAACAGAGCTATCATAAACAGGGCAACCCGAGATAAGTGCATACGGATTTGATTGTGACTGATGAATCAATTCGGCAATAATGTTGGTATCATGCTGTCCGTCTGCATCGATTTGTATCGCATAGGTATAGCCTTGATTTAAAGCATAATTGAGCCCCGCCATAACCGCCGCTCCTTTACCTTGATTAATCGGTAAATGAATTAAGGTTACCCACGTAAATTGGCTCGTGATTTGTTTAAGTTGCTGCGCTGCATCGGGGTCGCTACCATCATCGACTAAAATACAAGTTAATTGATAAGATTCAATGCGTTTAAGTACGTCTGATAGCGTTTGGCTATGATTATAACAAGGAATAACAAAGCAATAATCTGTTGCTGGATGTAATGACGCTACTGACATAAGGTTAGCTTTCCTGAACTAGCAACTTTATGACTATCATTGTTGGTAATAGTATAGTTAAATTCAAGTTTATTGGATTGTTTATGCCAAACTAAATTTAAAATAATAGGATCATTAGGCAAAACAGGGCATTGAAATTTGACAAGATCGATTGATATTAGATTAAATTTTCTGCCAAAGATTTGATTAGCATAATAAATCGCCCAGTTTAGTTGAACAACGCCCGGTAATAATGGTTGAGACGGAAAGTGTCCTTTAAACCAGAAAAGATCATCTGGAATAGTAAATTCAATGCTTGCTTCAGTTTTAGTCAAATGATCTATTTCGCTAACATTGGTTATTATTTCATTTACATATTTTTTATTCATTATTCTTCTTTAACGCATTAAACAATGCTTTTAATTCAATGTAACTGGATTTTCCTTGAGAATTCTTAGGAAGAAACTCAACAAATCGCCATCTTTTGGGCATTTCAATTAATGATAATGTATCTTTTAATAAAAGTCGAAAATATTGTGTTAATTTTAAGTGATTGTAGGTTTGCAAAAGTTTTTTATAGCTTGGCGTTAATTGAATTACGGCACCAAGTATTGTTCGATTATTTTGTTCTAATGGAATAATTATTACTTGTTCAACTTCGTTAAGTTGATTAATTTTATTTTCTATATGGGTAAGTGATACTCGATTTTCAGAGATCTTAATTATTTTGTCTTTCCGTCCCGATAGATGAAAGTACTTATTACTGACTATTTTAATTTTATCATTCAGAACTTCAGGTTGATCTAATAATGGCGTGTATAAAATGGCTTGTTGCCAACGTTGATCATACTCAATTCGCATAGAAGAAAAAAGCGTCCATGGCGTATCAGGCTGGGTTTGTTGTCGAGTAGCGATAATACCGGTTTCACTTGAACCATAGATTTCATTTGGTAAAACGCCTAAATTTTCGAAACAAAATTGTGATTCTTGATAACTTAATTTACCTGCTGATGAAATCACTTTATCACAATTTATCACGGGTAAATGATTATCTAACGTTTTAATAATCGATGGGGTTGTGATGTAAATAATACGTTTATGCTTGAATGTTGCCAAATGTTCTTGATAAAGCACGGGTTCACAAACAAAAGGTATTTTACAGCACAGTGATAACATGATTTTAAACGTTAATCCATACATGTGTTCATGTGACACAGATGCAATGACAAGATCAGAAGTTGATTTTCCCCAATCCTTATTAAGTATTTCAATTTCATGTTGTAACTGATAAACCGATTTTTCAATAGGTTTTGGCAGACCCGTTGAGCCAGAAGTAAAGAGCGTTAATGTCTGTTGTTTAAAATCATAAGTTAATTGCTGTTTTTCATTGCAAAAATTTGCTAATGGTAATTGATTAATATTGATGATCTTCTTATCGATAAATTGACTGCTATTCAGCTCGTTATCGGTTAAAAGAGCGGTGTAGTATTGGTGCATCTCTTGATGAGATGGATTAAGGAGTAGAGGCTGTTTTCCTGAATAAAATAATGCCAATAATCCCGCTACGAAATTAAAACTATCATGCATTGATAATGCCCATAATTGGTTATTATCGTGTTTTAATGCATGGCAAATTTCGAATACTTTGGTTTTAAGATCCGCAACGGTTAAAGGTTGTTTGTGTCTAAATGCGATAACTTCTTGTTCTGATCGCAGTAACTGCTGTGATAATAGATTTAACGTTGAAATTTTTGACGGATTAGCCATTCCATTCCCATACAAATTCCGATTAAAAGGTAGCTAATTAAGCCATTATAAATTGTCCACCAATACATGTTTTCAAGTAAGCATGTTATTAAGGCGACAGAGCCATTAAAAATAAAAAATAGACTCCAAAAAATAGTCACATTACGTTTATAACGTATAGCCTGATCGGGTAATTGTGGATTGTTCATTCTGGCAAATTTTTCAATTATTGTTTGTGGTTGAGTTAATGAGTAACTAAATACAATAAAAAATATCAAATTAACGGCTACTGGATAAAACAGTAGGAGTTGATATTTTGAAAATAGCCAGCTAATTACGGTCAACAATAACCCAAAACATGTTACAACTATACTTAGCCATTTAATATTTGAAAATAGTTTTGGTAATGTGATTAACCTAAAAACAAATAAAAATATCAAATAAAAAATAGCTAATTCAACATGTTGGTAGTGTAGTGATAAGTAAATAATAAATGGATAAAAGACAAATAAAATATTGGTTATCTTGTTTATTATTGACTTAACTTTGTTCATATTATTATTTTATTATTGATTATTAACTAGTTTGTTTACTGCTTCAACAACATCTTGGACTGTTCTTACCGATTTAAATGTCTCAGGATCAACTTTTTTACCAATCTTTTTTTGTAGATGAACGACTAAATCAACAGCATCAATACTATCAAGATCTAACTCTTCAAAAAGTTTTGATTCGGGTTTAATATCGTCTGGCGATAATTCGAAAAGTTGTACAAGTGCAGATTGAACTTGTTCAAAAATTTGTTGCTTGTCCATATATTTAGGCTCCTTGTTGTTGAGACACGATAAAATCAGCTAATGTTTTAACAGAATAAAACATTTTTTTGGTATCATCACTTTCAGCGGATAATACAATACCAAATTGGTTTTTGATTGCTAAACCCAGTTCTAACGCATCAATAGAGTCTAAGCCTAAGCCTTCACCAAATAGGGGGGCTTCAGTATCTATATCCTCAGGAGTGATGTCTTCTAAATTTAATACATTAATTATTAACGTTTTAATTTCATTGTGTAGTTGTTCCATTAAAGTACCTTTATCTTTGCTATAACTTAACTATTCTCAGCCTTAATCAGGACAGAGGTTAAATATCGTGTTAATTTTCTTGCTGCGACAGTTGTATTTGGCTCGACAAAATCATCAATCGAAATTTTTTCACCAATCGTAACGTTGAATGATGTTTTTTTGATAGGGATGTCATACCATTTTTGTTGTTTTATCAAAAAAGGAGGATCGCATTGAATATGAATAAGCCGAATATCGGCATGGCAACGTAATGCAATATTTGCTGCACCTCGTTGTAATTTCATCGGTTGATCTGGAACGGTTCGAGTTCCTTCTGGGAATATGAGTATTCGCCCATTATTGGATAATATTTGTTGGCATTGTGGTAATATCTTTTCCGATTCCGCATTTAATATATATCCGGCTGTTTTGATAATACGACTAATAAAAACGTTATTTAATAATGCGCCTTTGACTAAACAATCGCAACGTGGCATAACAGAAACTAACAGTACCACATCAAGCAAAGAAGGGTGGTTAGCCACAATCAGACAATTTTTATCTTGTTTCAGTTTTTCTAGTCCATCAAATTGATATTGAATAATCCCTAATGATTTTATAATGCCGATAAAAATTTTAAAGCAAATACTTATACTATACTGAGCAACTGTTATTCGGTCGTTTTTATTCCAAATGGCTAGTCTTAATAAACTAAACCAAAAAATTGATAAGACAACAAAACCAAAAACGCCAAACAATAGGAAACCAAATGCTATTGCGAATAATCGCCAACATTGATTTAAAGTATAGATTTTTTTTGAGGTTACTGATTTAATGTCCATTGCCAATCTTGAGAATTTCCTTGAATAATAAAATGTTTTTGTTTACACAAATAAGCGTGTAAAAAAGCGATTGATTGAGGATAAATAGGTTGGTAGACCTGTGATGATTTATCGATGCTTTGACAACTTAATTGATCACCGCTTGTTAATATATAGCCAACGGCATAAGCAGGAACATGATAATTAATCTGTTTTTGATAGGTTTCTGGAACAAAACCATCAAAATCGACAAGCAAGACCTTTTTGTTACCATGATGTAAGATTGAAAATGCTTCAATTAACCCCTGTTGAAAGCTGTCATTGTGTGCAGAAATTGAGCTAATAGGTATACTTCTATTACTGATGATAGTGACTAATCCCGATGCCGTATTATGCACAGAAAGTGCGAAATCGGTCGGTGAAATATCATGATTTTGATTCATCGAAGTTAGGATTTTATGGGTTCTTTCCAATTCACCATGTTGGCTGGTGAAAATCGCTAAATCCAAATGATGATTGTCAATCAGTTCAAGTCCAACATCCACAGCTAATCGAGAGCCCATACTCATTCTACGGGCTTGCATCATCGGTATTTTTTTCGTTTTTGGTAAGGGCATATCCCAATTATGATTAAAAGATGTTGACCATAATTCCCAGTCAGATTTTGTTGAGAGACCAGAAGATAAAGCAAACCAATTTTCAATGGTAAAAGAAAAATTCATTTTTATTTCAATTTTTTAGCATTTTAATTATTTAATTCTTTACTTAACACTATTTTGTAATATTATTACAAAAAAATATCCTTTAACGGATAATTTACTAATACAATACATTAAATCAACAAAAAGGCAATAGATTGACTGGACAAGAAAACATTAGATATGGATATAACGAAGATAAATACTCTGCGTTAGAGGCGATAACGGAAGCACAAAAAATCGCATTTTCGCCTATTTTATTTCAAGCTGTCCTTTGTATGAGAGATAAAGGAATATTAGCAAGTATAGACCGAGCAAGTACTGACGGAATAACGGTTGATGAAATCATTAAAGAGATTGATTTATCTGAATATGCAATTCAATTATTACTCGATATTGGTTTAAGTATGCATGTCATTTATCAACAGCATTCCCGTTATTTTTTGGCAAAAATTGGTCATTATTTATTGCATGACAAAATGACGAAAGTTAATCTTAATTTTACTCAAGATATTTGTTATGAAAGCATGCGCTATCTTCAATCTGCTCTTGAATCGGGAAAACCAGAAGGTTTAAAAGTTTTTGGTGATTGGTCAACCATATATCCTGCCTTACAAGTGTTACCTGAAAAAGCCAAAAAAAGCTGGTTTGAATTTGACCATTTCTATTCTGATCATTCCTTTCCTGCCGCTTTTTCACATATTGAACAATTAAATCCAAAGCATATTTATGATGTGGGTGGCAATACCGGTAAATGGGCACTTTTTTGTGCTAAACAAAATCCGAATATTAGAATAACGCTTTTGGATTTACCGCAGCAAATTCATGTTGCCAAGCAAAATATTCAACAAGCTGGTTTATCTGATCGGATTGAGGGCTTTGAAGTTGATTTATTGAAAGATGAGATTTTACCCAATCAAGCTGATGTTTGGTGGATGAGTCAGTTTCTTGACTGTTTTAGTCGTGAACAAATTACTCGCATTTTAACACTAATTCATCGCAGTATGAAAGATGATGCAACGGTTTGCATTATGGATTTGTTTTGGGATAGGCAGACATTTGAGGCCGGTGCATTAAGTCTGAATGCCTCGTCTTTATATTTCACCTGTTTAGCAAATGGCAATAGTCGTTTTTACCATTCTAAAATATTTTATCAATGTTTAAATGAAGCAGGGTTTCATGTTGAAAAAGATATTGATAGCTTAGGTTATGGACATACGTTGTTAATTTGTAAAAAACGTTAAATCAAAAATTAATCACTTTTATTCAAGGAGTAAACAAATGAAGTTTTTTAAGTTGATAATAGCCACTTTTTTTATCTGTCTATTATTTGGTTGTGCCAATAAGTATGAGGCACCAAGAACAGTTGAGTCATCATCGCAAGGTTTGAGTAAAGAGCAGGTTAAAAATGCTATTTTAGCGGTGAATAAAAAACGTGATACTCGATATGGTATTTGGAAACTAGATTTAATTGATAACAACAATATTCGTGCATCGCTATTAAATCAAAAATATGAAGCTACCATGAATATCAATTTCTCTTCAGAAGGCTATAAAATTCAATATAAATCAGTCAGCCCAAATTTAATTAATAAGAAGGGTGAAGTTCATCGTAACTATAATCGTTGGGTCAATGATCTAGATTATAGAATTCGCCAAAATATCTTCAAAGTCCAGTAAATAAAATCAATTTGGAATGGAATTTAATCTCAACATAAATTTGTCCAAAATTGATAAAAATTAAGCTCACTTTATTGTGAACTTAATAATTACCTATTTTAGTGCGTTATCATTTTTTAATGATAACGCACTAATCTTCTAAAGTATTCTCGAATTAGTTTAAATAAGTTATTACAGTAAAAATTCCTTATTTTCAAAAAGGAACAAAAAAAATTTTTTACCATTTTTCTAACGATGATATCAATTGTTAAAATTAACTTTCTATTCTTTAAATAGCAGTTTAATATATTAATGTATTCATAAAAATTAGTGAATATTCTTCAAATTCCTTTTTATATCTTTTCATATATTCTTAATTCATCATTTTAGCACTTGAGGACAATGATTATGTTTCAATGGCTTTCAAATTGGATTTTAGATGGACTCAAACACTCACCAGAAATATTATTATTTCTCTCATTGAGTTTAGGTTATTTAATTGGTGGGATTCGTATCGGTAAATTTCAGCTGGGTGGCGTAGCCGGTTCATTGCTTGTCGCTGTAGCACTGAGTGTATTTGGTGTAACTGTTGATGCTGGCGTTAAAGCGGTACTTTTCGCACTATTTATTTATGCTGTTGGGTTTGAAAGTGGCCCCCAGTTTTTCCGATCTTTAGGTATTAAAACATTACGAGAAATCTTTTTAGCACTTTTCATTGCGGTTGCAGGTTTTGTGACTGTCGTTGTTTTAGCAAAAATATTCGATTTAGATAAAGGGTTGGCAGCCGGTCTTGCCGCAGGGGGATTGACACAATCTGCTATTATGGGTACTGCTTCTGATGCGTTAACTCAGCTTGGTTTAAGCGCAGAAGAGCTAAGTCGTTTACAAGGTAATGTTACCATTGGCTATGCTGTAACTTATATCTTTGGTTCCCTTGGTGCCATTATTGTTTGTGTTAATATTTTACCTAAAATCATGGGTAGAGATATCAGCGATGATGCAATTAAGGCGCAGGCTGAACAACTTCATGGCTCGATGTTATTAGGTGCTAATCAAAATTTTGCTTTATCTGATATTAGTGGTCGTTTGTATCGGGTGACAAATAAGATCAATCAAAGTGTTTCTGATATTGAAAAAACGGTAAATGGCATTAGCATTGAACGAATAAAACGAGGCAATAAAATTCTTGAGGCAACACCTGAAACAGTGATTAAAGCTAAAGATATTATTTTAGTTGTTGGTCACCGTGATGCCATGATTCAAGCGAATGATCTTTTGGGTACAGAAATTAATTCTGCATCAGGAATGGATGTGGTGATGAATACTCAAGATGTTGAAATGCGTAATTCTCGTTATGTTGGTGAGAATTTAACACAAGTACTTTCATCTGACGAAGTAATCAGTTTAAAACATGGTATCTATTTAGTTGCGATTCATCGCGATGGTCAAAGCCTTCCATTAAACAATGATATTGTTTTAAAACTAGGTGATGTGATAACCATTTATGGGGCGGATAGTGATCTTCGACGTGTTATAGATCGAATTGGTGCACCGATTACCAAAAGCGAAAAAACAGATTGGATATTTCATGGTTTAGGTCTTGTCGTTGGGCTGATTATTGGATTAATTGTAATTCGTGTTAGCGATATTCCAATTACCCTAGGCGCAGGTGGTGGTGCATTACTTTCTGGTCTCTTATTTGGTTGGTATCGATCTTTCCATCAAACCGTAGGCAATATTCCAACTGGCGCTTTGCAACTTTTAAAAGATTTTGGTTTAGCAGGCTTTGTCGCTGTCGTGGGTTTAAGTTCTGGTCTTCAAGCAATCGATACCATTAAAGAACAAGGGTTATCACTGTTTTTAATCGGGGTTGTGGTTACTCTGTTACCGATGTTACTGGCGATTTATTTTGGTAAATATGTGCTTGGTTATAAAAACTCCGCTGTATTTGCCGGAGCTTTAGCGGGTTCACGAAGTGCTAACCCAGCCTTTGGTGAAGTGCTAAATAAAGCAGGTAATTCAACACCGACTAATTCTTTTGCTATTACCTACGCACTGGCGAATGTATTCCTAACTTTATTAGGTCCATTGGTTGTGGCTTTTGTTTAAGCAAAAACTCAAATTAAAGGTAAAAGATTATGAAGAACAAATCAGATTACGCAAAATATGCTAATTTAAGTCCTTTTGAATTAAAAGATAACTTAATTAAACTTGCCCAAAGCCATCCTGATCATGCTATGTTAAATGCAGGACGTGGTAATCCTAATTTTTTAGCAACTTGGCCGCGTCAAGCTTTTTTCCAGCTTGGTGTTTTTGCGATTCAAGAATCCGAAATGTCTTATTCTTATCTCAATGAAGGGGTAGGTGGTTTTCCAATTAAAGGTGGATTAACAGGGCGCTTTGAGCATTTTATTCGTCAAAATTACAATACCCCTGGTGTTCCATTCTTAGGTAAAGCATTTTCGTATATTCGTGATCAACTTGGTCTTGATGAAAATGCATTTTTACAAGAAATGGTAGAAGGAATTTTAGGTTGTAACTATCCTGTTCCTGATCGAATGCTACGGTTCAGCGAAAAAGTCGTCAAATCCTATGTGTTAAGACAAATGGGGGCAAGCTATCTAAATATCGATGATATCGACCTTTTTGCAACCGAAGGTGGTACAGCCGCCATGGCTTATGTTTTCAATTCGATGAAAGAAAATGGTTTGATTCATAATGGCGATAAAATTGCAATTGGTGCACCAATTTTTACCCCTTATCTTGAAATTCCAGCCTTAAATGATTATCAATTAGTTGAAGTATTAATTAATTCGGATCCTAATTTAAATTGGCAGTATCCTGAATCTGAATTACGCAAATTAGAAGATCCTGCTATTAAAGCTTTCTTCCTTGTTAACCCTTCCAATCCACCATCCGTAAAAATTGATGATAAAAGCTTAAAAATTATAGCTGATATTGTTAAAAAACGTCCTGATCTCATTATTTTAACGGATGATGTGTACGGTACATTTGCCGATGATTTCCAATCTTTGTTTGCTATTTGCCCTAAAAATACCATTTTAGTTTACTCATTCTCTAAATATTTTGGGGCAACCGGTTGGCGTTTAGGGGTAATTGCAACCGCACAAGATAATGTCATTGATAAAACAATTCGATCATTGCCAAGTAAAGCAAAACAAGTTTTAAATAAACGTTATAGCTCAATTGTTACCGATCCTGAAAATCTTAAATTTATTGATCGTTTAGTTGCTGACAGTCGTGCAGTTGCATTAAACCATACGGCAGGACTTTCAACACCTCAACAAGTGCAAATGGTATTATTTGCACTTTGTGAAATGATGGACACGGATGAGAGCTATAAAACAACGTTGAAAACATTAATACGTCGTCGTGCGGCTTCGCTATATCAGCATGTGGGTCTGAAACATAAAACAGATGGAAACAGTGTTGATTATTATACGCTAATCGACCTTGAACACATTTGTCGTGAACTTTATGATGATAAGTTTGCCAAATGGATTCTTAAAAATAAAAATCCTTCTGAATTGCTATTTAGAATTGCTGATGAAGCGGGTGTGGTGCTATTACCGGGTAAAGGGTTTGCTGTACAACATCCTTCAGCTCGTGCTTCATTAGCTAACTTAAATGAATATCAATATGCGGCAATTGGCTTATCGATGCGTAAACTGGCTCAAGAGTATTATGATGAATACAAAGGCAAGAAAAAATAGAAAACGAACTTAATCGTTATAATAAATCACATAAAAAGCCCTAATTATTCGGGCTTTTTTTTATTTAATATCTAATATCAAAATTTTAATAATGAACAAAATAAAATAGCGTTTATGGATATTCCAAACTGATTATTTTTTATGATTTTTATTATCTCTATGCGGTATAAAAATAATATTTAAGCAATAATTGTGTATTACCTGTTACCTATATTGCTGATTGATTGTTTCAATAAAGCAACATTAGGCTCTCATTGTTCAATGCTCAGTCAGAGTATTTTTAAAAGATACCTTTCATACCTTCTGGTGTATAGCGGTCTCCTTTAATATCAATACGATTTTTTAAATCATTGAGAATGGTAAGATCTTCTTTTTCAAGCGTAACAAAACAGGCATTAACATTTTCGAACAAATATTTTTCTTGTTTTGTACCAGGAATAGGAACAACACCTTCCCATTGCGCAAGCAACCACGCTAAAGCAATTTGACCACTTGTACAATCATATTTAATTGTCATCGGTTTTAGTGCATTTAATAGTAGTTTGTTGTGCTCTATGTTCGCATCTAAAAATCTTGGGTTAGTTTTACGAAAATCACCGTCTGCAAAATCTTTTCCTGACTGATATTTTCCTGTCAAAAAACCACGCCCAAGCGGAGAATAGGGAACCAGCCCAATATTTAACTCTTTTAATAGCGGTAATAGATTATCTTCAATATCCCGAGTCCAAAGTGAATATTCAGTTTGAACAACATCGACTGGAAAGACTGAATGTGCGCGGATTAATAAATCTTTAGGTACTTCACAAAGACCAACATGCTTAATTTTTCCCTCTTTTACTAATGTTGCCATCGTCTCCATTGTTTCCTCAATGGGGTTTTCGGGATTGATTCGATGAATATAAAAGAGGTCGATTTGTTCAATACCTAATCGTTTTAAAGATGCTTCACAGCATGATTTTATGTATTGAGGAGCATTATTTATTTTTCTTTCATAGCCAATAGTATTGCTTCTATCTATTCCACATTTAGTTGCAATACATAATTGTTCTCGTTGTGATGAAGTTAATTCTTTTAGCAATGTTCCAATGAGTAATTCGTTTTGCCCACGACCATACATATCAGCTGTATCAATCAAGGTTATGCCACTATCCACAACGGAATGTAGCAACCTAATTGAGTGCTGATCATCAGTAGGGCCATAGAACTCACTCAGTCCCATAGCTCCATAACCTATTGCACTGACACTAATATCTGAGCCTAACGCTCTTTGTGGTAATTTATGCATTTAAAAGTTCTCCAATTTGTCCGTCATAATTAATCATTATTAAACCTATATACCGCTCCATCTCCCCATGTTCCTATATAATAATGATTATTGTATAAAGCTAATGCTACAGCACCTGATAACGATGAAACTAATGTATCTAATTTTTTAGTTTTTACATCAATCTGACGTACCATATTGGCTCCATTATCAATTACCGCAACCACACTAGGCGAAACAGTGACAATACCAACACCTGGTCGAGTAAATCCACTACCTAACTCAGTTTTATTGCCATTCGGGTCAATCATTGTTAAACGACCGCTATATTGAGAAACCACTAAACTATTATCAGGAAGTTGTGTGACGCCGACTGGAGTAGATAATCCTCGTACGATAATTTCTTTCTGACCACTGTTCAAATTGAGTGAAACGATTTCACCCGTCGAACGATTGGTAATAAGCAAATTTCCAGAATTTGAAAATGCAATGCCTGTCGGAGTATGATAACCGTCAGAAATTTTTTGAGCTTCTCCATTTGCGGTAATTTTTAAAATATAATCATCACTATAAGAAGATACATAGATATTATCTTGTTTATCTATGACAATTCCAGCGGGTGAGGAAATATTCGAATAAACGGTTTGTTTGTTGCCTTTAGTATCTATTTTAACCACTGAATTACCAGACCAATTGGTCACATACATCGCCCCAGAACTTTCAAAGGCAATCCCAGTTGGAGCATTAAATGACTTAGAAACAGTTTTTAATTCGGCCATACTCATCGCTCCATAAAAAGTGGAAAAGATAAAAATGAGGGTAGATAGTAAAAATTTTTTCATAATAGGTATTCTCCTTAAAATTGTTTTAATAACCGATTGATGCTCCACCATCAAGATTGATTGAAGCACCGTTGATATAACCAGCTTTTTTACTGAATAAAAATACAATGGCATTGCCTATATCATTGACATCAGTAAATTTGTTTAATGGATTCATTTTTCTGAAATTATCATTTAATGATTCCGCAGTTGTTGAGAAAGATTGTGCGAGTCTGGTTGAGGTTTTGTACCAAGATTCAGATTCGGTAATCCAAGGATTAATGACGTTGATGCGAATTCCATGCTTTCCTAAATACTTTGAAGCAGCTTTAGTAAAGCCTGATAGGGCTGCATTGACGGTACTATTTATAATGAAATCGGGGTTTGGATCGTAACAAAATGTTCCATTAATAATGACAATTTTTCCTTCACGCTTATTGGTTGCCATTAATTTTGTGATCTGTTTGGTCATATTGATTGAGCCCCAAAGTTTACTTTGAAGAGATTCGTCCCAATCATTTTTGGTGGATAAAAAATAATCAATCGGTTCCCCTAGACCTGCAGCATTGATTAATCCGTCAATTGGCGTGTTTGCCCAAATAGACGATAATTTTTCGGCAACTTGATCTTCTTGAGTAATATCGATGATTTGAGTAAGAATATGCTTATTGTTTGTTAACAACTCTAATTCTTGATGCGTAGCGGATAATTTATCTGAATTTCTTCCGACAAGGATAACCTTATAATGATTTTCTAGAAGAACTTTTGCAATCCCTTTGCCAATTGACCCAGTTCCACCCGTTACCATGATAGTTTCCATTTTATTTTTTCCTATTATTTTGTTAATTTGAGACCGAATAGCGCTATCGCTATATTGATGATCGTCAGACTAATACTGGTAATCATTACCCCATTCCAATTAAAGTTCTCATAGAAAATACCTAATACGTAAGTACCAATACTTCCTCCAGCCAAACAAGATGAAAGATATAAAGAAGAAATAGCGCCTCTTGAATTAATCGGTACAATTTGATTAAGTATTGAAATGACTATAGGTTGCAGTCCAAACACAAAAAGAAATAAACAAAAAATACCTAAGGCGATAAAAAATAAATTGGTACTAAATCCGATAGTGATAACTGATATGCTGACAAATACAAGGCAAATAATTAATAATCTACCTTTAGTCATAAATTGAGATAATTTGCCTGTGATGATAGTACCAATGACGGCGCTGATTCCTGCAAAGTTTAACCATCCTAATACCGTTGATGAAAGATAAAAAGGCGAGCCTTTTAAATAGAAGGTTAATAATGATGATAATCCAAGGTAAACAAAAAACAGAAGAAAACCAACAAACAGAAAAATAAGTACCGTTTTATTTAGCAGTAACTTAGCCGCGGTGAGATAAGTACTTGCGATACTCATGTTGGAAGTATTGTTGTTCGTGTTTTTTATACCCATTGGAATAAAAAGACAAGCAAAAACAATTAACAATGCATAAATAAAGAAGGCAATTTGCCAAGACCAATAATCAGTCATCATGGCTACTACACTACGGCTAAAAATAATACCGACAATAGAGGCGGAAATCATCACTCCCATTGCTTGAGGCAATTTTTCATTAGGTGTATTCTTAGCCGTATAGGCAAATAATGCAGCCGGAACTGATGCTGCAAAAAAACCGATTAATGACATAATGATTAAATAGAGACTGAATGATTCGACGATACCAGATAAACCAAGACAAATAATGGTCCCAATACTCCCAAATACCACTAAAAATCTTGTTGATACTTTATCTGATAATGGACCATAAATAAAAAAGGAAATAGCGTAGAAAAAACAAGATAAGCTAAATATACTTCTTGCATCTAAAATATCAATGTTAAAACTTTTTGAAATTTCCTGAAAAATGAGTTGGCTGATATAAACTGAACCGACCAAAAGCACAATAAGTACGGCAGAAACAAGAATACTTGTAGTTGATTGTTCTTGTTTCTGTATTGATTTCATGCCTGATTCCATAATCTAATTCCTCTTTAATTTCGATGAATACTCATTGCCACCCCTTCACCTCCACCGACACATAATGCAGCAATACCGACATTGAGTTTCTGTGATATTAGTTGATGTATAAGTGTAACCAAGACACGACAACCTGATGCACCAATCGGATGTCCTAATGCAATTGCACCACCGTTAACATTAAGTTTATCGTTAGTTAACGCTAATACTTTTTGGACAGCTAAAGATTGCGAAGCAAATGCTTCATTGCATTCAAACAGATCGACATCATCAATAGACATACCTGTTTTCTTCAAACAAGCTTCGATGGCACTAATCGGACCCAGCCCCATAACAGAAGGATTGATACCAGTATTGGCAAAAGCAGATATCGTGACCATAGGTGTTAATCCTAAAGATATTGCTTTTTGTTTACTGCATACTATTACCGCTGCTGCACCATCATTAAGGGATGATGCATTACCGGCAGTGACAACTCCCTCCTTTTTGAAGACAGGTTTTAATGTTGATAATTTTTCCAGTGTTGTTTCTCTCGGTCCTTCATCTTTATCAATCACGACTTCACCTTTTTTGGTGGCTAAAGTTATTGGAATGATTTCATTGGCAAAACAATTATTCTGTATTGCATTTAAGGCTTTCTGATGAGAGGACAGTGCAAAAATATCTTGTTCTTCACGAGTAATATGATGACTTTCTGCAATATTTTCAGCTGTTACCCCCATGTGATACTGATGAAAGGCATCGGTTAATCCGTCATGAACGAGTGTGTCAATTAATGCCGAATTCCCTAAACGGTTACCTTTACGAATTCCTTTAACAGCATGCGCTGCGGTTGACATGCTTTCTTGTCCTCCTGCGATGATCATTTGCGCATCGCCATTTCTAATTGCTTGAACAGCTAAATTGATAGCCACCAAACCCAAACCACAGACTTTATTCACCGTTAATCCCGTTACTTTTTCGGGTAAACCTGCTTTGATCGCTGTTTGTCTTGCTGGATTTTGTCCACAACCTGCGGTTAAAACTTGTCCCATAATGACTTGATCGATTTCGTTAGCAGGAATATTCGATTCTTTTAGCATATTTTTAATGAGCATTGCGCCTAATTCTGTTGCTGGTATGTCAGCAAAACTACCAAGAAATGCTCCAATAGCGGTTCTTTTGGCCGCTACAATTACAATTTCTTCCATATTAAAATTTCTCCAATCTAAATGTTAATTATCTTTAACATTGCTTTTTTTAAATCATAAAACTTGCCAGTTATTTTGTTTGGCAAGTTGTAACATCGTAGGATGATCGCCGACGTAAACAGAATGACCGACACAAGACAACATATTTAAATCAGAAATATCATCTCCATACCCGTAGCTACTGCTTAAATCGATTCCTTGTTCTAAGGCAAATTTTTCGATTGCGGTGGCTTTACCCGCTCCAATAGTTTGTATCCCTGTAATTTCACCTGTCAAAATTCGCTGTTGGTCAACAACCGGATTAACACACAAAATGTCATCTACTTTTAAATATTCAGCAATCGGTTTTAAAAGCGGTAGCATTGACCCAGAAACAAATACTGTTCGTTCGCCTCTAGTTTGATGTTGATGTAAGCGATCAACTGTTTTTTGAATAAAGGCATTCTTGTTGACAACATTTTGCTCAAACCAAATCTTACCGATTGAAAATAGTTCATCCATGCTCATACCCGAAAGTAATTGGTAGTACATGGAACTGAGTTCTTCTCTTGGTCGATTGTTAGCTCTTGCTTGTTTGAATGCGTCATCAAATTGAACTTTGAGATCATGAAGTTTTTTTACTTCAGACAGATATTCAAAAAAATTAAACATACTTTTGATCGTTATAAGTGTTTCATCCACATCAAAAAATGCAGCTATAGCTTGATTTGTATTACTTTTTGTTTGCATCATGCTCAGAGTCCTTACTTATATAAGCCCTGCTTTTGGTTAGAAAGTTAGGATCAGTTCCTATCACGCCTGCATCTGACTACCGTGAAGGGGAAACTTCTTGAAGGCTAATCGAGATTTTATCGATAGGGCAACCTAAAATTTTATGCGTCGCAACTGTTATTTCCTCGAGTAATTTTTTAGCTTTTTCATCATCAGATATCGGCCAGCTGATAATATTGATATGTGGCATGTTATTTCTCCTTAATTGGGGTTGTAATTAAATGGTCAAATAAATCTATTTGACTCAATTTGAGTTGGGCATGGACATCGCCTCCTAGTCCAAAATATCCAATTGCACCGCCATAAGACTGTTGTGAACTCATGAACAGCACAATGACGTTGATAATTCGATTACTGTCTTTTTCATGTTTTGGAAAAGGATTGTTCAAAATGGCATAATAGTTAGCAAAACCGTTATTATCAGTCACAAAAACATTAGGAATTCCTAAAGGCCCAGGGCGGGTTAATTCTTGCGGATTAAGATCTTTTTCTCTTAAGCTCATTACGGTGTAAAGGCTATTTGGTATTAAGTTTTTAAAACAAAAATCAAATCGAGCAACGGAACCATCAATGGTTACATCAAGTGTTCCTTGCGCTTTTAACCAATCACTCAGTACAATTTTATTGAGTTTTCGAAGTCCGTCATTTTCCCGATAGTCATAGATATAACCATTACTTAATGGAAGACTAGGGCGTTGGATTTGTGAAGCATTAGGGCATTGTTCCGGTGCAAAGACCATTGGATAATTATTTAAAGGTAGCGGAAGCGGTAATGTAAAAAGCTCTATTTCTGCGAGTCTTTTTTCATTTTTAATATCTAATTCTTCAGTAATTGTATAAGCACATGTTTCACCAAATTTGGGTAATTGGCTTTTTGGGGAAACTAACGCCATCCCCCACGAGATGGCATTATTCTCCTTGATTAAATTTCCTACAACGACAAAGTTACCGTGCTTATCAACCACTTCAGAAGGTGGATATAAAGGGCCTTGTGTTGTTGGAATTAATTGGAATTTTGACATAACGCTTTCCTTTTTTATGCCATAAAACTTTTATATTCAATCAAATATAAAGCCACTGCATCTTTAGCTAACTTTGATTCTTTTTCTAAAAGTTCTTTCGCCGGATATACCACGTAACTGGTCAACATCGTGGCACAAATTTTATTTGCCTGTTTGATTGTTATTTTGGCTTTCAACTTTGACCGATAATTATTTTGGTCTATGTCGAGAAGTTCAAAATGAATGATGGCTGGTAAAGGAAATAAAAAGTTTTCAAAATTGACATTCATTTCATTGATGACAAAATAGGTGTCTTTTTTATTTTCTTTTGCGAGAAAAAATTCTTCTGTTATTGCAATAAAAGTTTGTCTGAAAGCTTCAGTAATAATCATTCCCTGTACATGACTACCAGTTTGATGATCACCCATAAGCATATTTCTTTCATCAAGAATAAAAGGTAATTCAAAATTAGATTGATCCAATTTTTTTGCTTGACCGATTAGCACGTTATAAGTGTTGTGTTGATGAGTATAAATATTCGGTGCAAAATTATTACCATAAAATGAAAATAATGAACTCAAATCCAAATGTTCAGGGCTATTGTTGCTAATGTTAAATTTACTTATTTCATCATTTTTACACCCCAATCCAGGAAATAAATGATTTTTAATGTTAAAAACTTTTGCAGGCATTTGTGCCATTATGGCAAGTTGGCTTAACGTAATCGTTCCATCAAGTTTTGCAAATTCATTGAATTTATCGCCAACAACAACTAATTTATTCAAAATGATTCTCCTTATAATTAATAGTGAAAATCTATTAACCACCTAATTTTCTATAGATTTTTGTATAAAGTCCTTCTTTACCACCGGTGATGTAGCTGTCTCCTGCTTGTGCAACAATCGTTTTGTAATGCTCATCTGTAAATGGTTTTATGTAATCTTCAATAGCTCCGTTAAAGCATGAGATAAACATTACGCCAGGAATTTGGCTAATGAGTGAATGATAAGCATCAAAAGAAGTGATTTTGTCAGCGTTACTTTTAACAACATTGAAAATAGTTTCGTTGCGCCATTTTAAATAAGCGTTATAGGCTGTAGGTAATACTTCGACATGACGAAGTTGAACAAAATTTGTTTGAGGAATGACAGTAACGGAACGGATAGGACTTTCAACATAAAAAAGTAATTCACGCTTAATATCGCCGCACAGATAGTTAGCATATTCGGTAAAATCCTGTGCAAAACTTTTTTCGTAATCTGCTAATTCATTTAACGAGCCTAACTCGATAAATTCAATCAATTCTTCTTTATCATCCGAAATATAAGAACTATGTTTGTTGATAAGATCTTTAGATTTGGTTAAAGCGAATGTTTCAATTTCCTGTCCTTTTTCTTTTTTTACAGGATATCGGTTTATTAATAAATATTGTGATGGCATTTTTTATTTCCTCTTTCTGATATACAAAAGTGATCATTAGTTGTACAACTGTTGAAAGACTAAACGGAAATAACAAAATACAAAAATACTTATTTTGTGATATGAAATTGATATCAAAGAGAATATTTTCTGTGTTAAGTCGATTGAATTTGATTGGAATTATTAAACATTAACTTGATGATTTAATTGCCAATTAAATGTTTTTCTTAATATGATTTCGTGATGATGGTTAGAAATTTAGAATGAAAGGCAGAGTGCTATACACAAATCATTCAAGAGAGTGTGTTTTGATATTGACGCAAGGATTTGAATAACTAAATTCCATTTGTCTGATCTAAAAAGATGGGTATTGAGTTTTATTATGATTAATCTGTTATCGCCATATTATTGTATTGTGATATTCTGAATTGCCATGACAAAACTCGCTAATAAAGATATTTGTTCAATAATGTGGTCAGTTGCCACACTATTAAATCAGTTTGTGAATATATTTATTACATCGTTTTGATTAATCCTTTTTCATAACAGTTTTATACGCACCTGTTGCACCTATAACGCCACCAATCACCATGAAAGCACCGATTAACTGTAAAGCAGTTGGTATCAAGCCATTTATAAAAGCCAATAATAGAGTAAAAACGGGGACTAAATTGAAAAATACAGACGTTTTTGCCGCACCAAGATTTTTTATACCGACGTTCCAAAATAAATAAGCCAGTACTGAACCAATTATTCCCATGTAAATAAGTATTAAGTGATGACACAATGAAATATTAATGATTGCATTCACTAAATTACCCTGAAATATTGTAAATAGAACAATGCCTACTGTACCTATTAACATGGTAAAACTTGTGGTTTGTAGTGGTGTTGAGTTGCTGATAAATTTACGACATCCGACAGTATAGATTGCCCAGGCTAAATTACCCAATAAAATGATTAAATCACCACGGTTAAAATGCAACTTGATAATATTATTAATATCGCCATTACTGATAACAAAAATCACACCAACCAAACTTATTAACATGCCAATTACTTGTGACCATAACACTCGATATTTATCAACAATTGACGCAATTAACGTTGTTGTGATAGGTGACGTTGCCATGATAAGTGCACCATTAATCGGAGATGTTGTTTGTAATCCCATAAAGAAAGCCAAATTGAATCCGGTGATACCACATAAACCAAGAAGAGTATACGGTTTCCAATTTGATTTAAATGCAATGATATTATTTTTATCTTTAATAAGCATAAAAATAAAAATGGCAATAGCAGCGATAATAAAACGTTCAGATGCAGCTGTAAGAGGGGTGACAGATGCCACAACAATCGAGCCCGCATTAAAATTAGAACCCCAAAAAAAGGCAGATAAAGTGACAAGTAAAAAAGCTAATTTATTGTTTTTCATTTTAATCTTCCTTATTTCCATAAAAAAGCATCTAACGTTATTGATGACACTAATAACTCTTTCGGCGTATTAATTAAAAACATGATTATTTCAGCAACATTACTTGGTTTAAGCATGCGAGATTTTTGTTCATCGTTAAAACTTATATATTTTTCCATATGTTCTCTAAAATCAGTGTCAACTTTATCCAAAACAAGATTGGAAACTTTAATACCTATAGGCTTGCAATATTCTTTTAATCCTTCACTAAGACCTTGTACTGCATGTTTAGACACTGAATAAGAATACATATCTTTACTTCCTTTTAATCCCCATATTGATGAAATATTAATTATGTGAGGATTTTGACTTTTTTTCAAAAAAGGAAGTATTCCACGGGTTAAGAAAAAATATCCACTTACATTGACGTTAAGTGTATTTACCCACTCTGTATCTGTTGTTGTGAAAGGATCGTTAAAATATGATACTCCAGCGACATTTATTAAAACATCTATGGTTCCCAAATGTATTCCGGCTTCTAAAATTGCATTCTTAATTAGTAGTGGATCTGTCAAATCAAGTTTGTAAGTAAATAAACTATCTGAATTAAGCTCGTTTATTTTTTTCTCTGACAGATAAGTAGCAAAAACTTTGTGCCCTTGTGATAAAGCAATGCTTACCACTTGATGACCAATTCCACTTTCTGTACCAGTAACAAATATATTCATGAATATTTTTCCTCTTAAAATAAAAAATTATAAATAAACTATTTTTCATTCTATTTAGAATTCATTTATAGTACTATGATCAAAATAACAACATTAAATTCCAAAAATGAAATTATCAATCGATGACTTACTCATATTTGTTAATGTAATTAAAGAAGGTAGTATCGTTAAAGCGTCAACTAAGCTTTCAATACCATCTCCGACAATCAGTAGGCGCTTAACTCAGTTAGAAGAAGCTATTGGTGGTCTTTTGATGTTCAGAAGCAGTAGAAAAATAACGCTGACGACATTGGGACAAATGTATATTGCTAAATTTACCAATTTAGTAGAGGAGTTTGTCGAAACAGCTGAAAATTTAAATGATTATTATATAAAATTATCGGGCACAATTAAAATAACAGCACCAATAAGCCTGACACATCAATGGTTTGGTAAGTGTATTTTTTCTTTTATGAAAAAATACCCAGATATAAAAATAGATTTGATGGCAACTAATAAAGTTGTCGATTTGGCTGATTTGAATATTGATATTGCTATCCGAGTAGGAGATCTAACCGATAGCAGTTGGGTAGCTAAAAGAATCTTATTATCCAAAAATATATTGTGTACCTCTAAAGAATATTTAGAACGAATTGGTGGTTGTGCTCATCCAATTGATTTATTGGATAAAAATTTAATCAATATTAATCATAATTTAACTTGGTCACTGACCAATAAAACCCAAAATGAGTATTATGAAGTGAGGTCAATCCCATGTTTAGTCATGGATGATACGGAACTGATCATTGAGGCTGCAAAAGAAGGAATGGGAATTTGCTTTGTCCCATCTCAATTTGTCAAAAATAGTATATTAAAGGGGGAGTTGATACAAATATTACCAGATTGGATTGGCAGCACTAGACCTATTTATTTAATATTTAAGGATAGAAATTACATGCCTAATAGAGTAAGAATTTTCAAAGAACATATTGAAAATTATGTGGATTTAAATGTATAGAGGTTTAAGGCATAGTGGATATTTATAGTAAAAGATTACCTACTATAAAGCAGTTGCAGTATTTCGTAGCAGTTTGTGAAGAACGTAGTTTTAGAGGAGCGGCTGAAAAGTTAGGCGTAAGCCAACCACCGCTTTCAATTCAAATCAGGGATTTAGAAGAAAAGTTAAAGGTCACCCTTTTTTTGAGAAATTCCCATAATGTGGTTTTAACTAAAGAAGGAGAAGATCTTAAATCAAAAGCAACACGATTATTAAATGATCTTTGTTCCATAACCAAATCGATCAAATCGAGAGAAGTGAAAAAAGTAGTGCTAGGGACAACTAAAACACTTTGTTTTGACTTTATTCCTTACTTTAGATTATTTTTGTCGGATTTTAGCGAAGAAACCGAAATTTATAAACACAACTACACATCCAAAGAGCTGTTGTTAGAGCTACAAAAAGAAAATATTGATTTTGCTTTTGTTTCTGATTATCAAATGAGAGATATCAACGAAAATTCGCTATTAGTCTATAAAGAACCGATGATTTTAGTTTTACCTACTAGTCACCCCTGTAGTAAGCAAGAAAGAGTAGATCTTGATGATGTGACCGATTTACCACTCTTTTGGTTTAAACAATACTTAAATCCTGTTTTTTATGAACAGTGTGAACGAGTATTTAAAACGCTCAAACTTCCAATTGTACGGCGTGCAGAACTACAAGATAATTTATCTATGTTACTTGAAGTATCGTTAGGTAAAGGAATGATGCTATTGCCTCAGTCAATGACACAAGCAAAAGTTGAGGGAGTTGCATATAAAAAATTAATTAGGAGTCAAGATTTAAAATTAAAAATCGATATTTTTCTAATTTGGCGAAAAAACTTAAGAAAAAATTCCACCACTGACGCAATAATTAATTATTTTAAAAAATCAGAATAAAAGTTAGAAAAGATCGATTAGACCTGAATTCCAATGAATATGGAAACGTTGATTCTTTGAAGAAGATGGCGGAAGCGCAGAGATTCGAACTCTGGGAGGGTCGCCCCTCGCCGGTTTTCAAGACCGGTGCTTTCAACCGCTCAGCCACACTTCCGCAATGGCTGTGAATATTAAAGGAGTCGGACTTATTTGTAAATAGCTATTTTTGAAAAAAAGCTTGTTTGCTTTAATTTTCGTCAATTTTAAGCATTATTGGCTCCATACTGTGACTTTAAACATCAAAATTAGTGTTGGATTGCATATAATTGAGTATAATATCCAGAAAATAAAACAGCGTACTAAAAAAATGTTAGAACAGATAAAAACAGATGATAACGGTTATTTAAAAAATTGGCAGGATTGGTCTGTTGAACTTGTGCCAGAACTGGCGTTACAAGAATCGATCGAATTAACTCAGGCGCACTGGGATGTTATCTTGTTTGTTCGTGATTTCTATTTGGAATATAAAACGTCACCTGCGATTCGAGCATTAGTCAAAGCATTAGAAAAAAAATTTGGACCAGAAAAAAGCAATAGCCGTTACTTATATAAATTATTCCCAGAAGGACCAGCAAAACAAGCAACGAAATTGGCTGGATTACCTAAACCAGTAAAATGTATCTAGATTAAAGGTAAAATTAAACGTATGAGGCAATGGAAAATAGTATTAATATTGCTGGTGTTACTTGGTTATCTGCAATACTCTTTATGGTTTGGAAAAAATAATGTCTATGATTATCAAGAAAATGTGCAAATGCTTGCAAGCTTGCATGAACAAAACAATAAACTTAAAGTCCGTAATGAACAGATGTTTGCCGAGATTAATGATTTGCAACGTGGTTCAGAAGCGATAGAAGAGCGAGCACGTAGCCATTTAGGCATGGTTAAGCCTAATGAATATTTTTACCGAATCATTATCGACTCAAATTCTCATCAATAATAAGGCATTATGTGAACAACACGAGTAATATTATTGCAATCGTTCCGGCAGCTGGGATTGGTAGCCGAATGAATAGCCAAACGCCTAAACAGTATCTTAAAATTGGTTCAATGACCATTTTAGAACATACATTACAAAAGTTACTATCTCATCCACGAATAGGCAAGATTATTGTTGCTATCCATGCTAAAGATCATCTTTTTGCAACTCTACCTATTGCAACTCATCCTCGAATTCATGTTGTCAAAGGTGGTTCAACGCGTGCTGATTCAGTCTTAGCTGGGCTACAGGTTTTAAATGATAAACAATGGGCTTTAGTGCATGATGCAGCCAGACCTTGTGTTGATCATAATGATATAAATCGTTTGATAAACACCGTGTTTGAAACACAACAAGGTGCTATTTTAGCAACGCGTATCAGTGATACTGTCAAACGAGCTTACCGGACCAATGACAACGTTATCGAATCTTCAGAAGATCGTACGTATTTGTGGGGGGCTGCAACGCCTCAACTATTTAAGGTTGGTGAGTTGAAGTCTTGTTTACAACTTGCTTTAAATAATCATGTGCCAATTACTGATGAAGCCTCAGCGATTGAATATGCTGGTGGACATCCTCTATTAGTTGAGTGCCGTCGGGATAATATAAAAATTACACATCCAGAAGATTTAGCTCTGGCCTCATTTTTTTTAACTAACCAAATGCACAAAGGTGATTTATGCGAATAGGGCACGGATTTGATGTTCATAAATTTGGAGGGGAAGGACCCATCACCTTAGCTGGTGTAAAAATACCCTATCAATATGGTTTGGTTGCACACTCTGATGGTGATGTTGTGTTACATGCGATTACTGATGCGCTAATTGGCGCATTAGCACTAGGCGATATTGGAAAACTTTTTCCTGATACTGATTCTAAATATAAAGGTATTGATAGTCGAATATTACTCAAAGAGGTCTATGGCATTGTTCAAGCAAAAGGTTACCAGTTGGTCAATTTAGATACCACTATTATTGCACAAGAACCCAAAATGCGTCCTCATGTTGATCAGATGCGAGTTAATATTGCTGAAGATCTCAATGTTCATTTTGATCAAATCAGTGTTAAAGCCACCACGACTGAACAACTAGGTTTTACTGGTCGCAAAGAAGGTATCGCATGTGAAGCGGTAGTATTACTTTCTCAAAAACGTTAAATTGATTCATTTACATAATAGGCATTATTCGTGTTAGCAGAACTTAATTTTTTATATGGAAAGCCGAAGACAACGGGACAATACAAGCAACAATATGAAGACTTTGTAGTGACAGAAGATCTTGGTTTTGAATTAACTGGCGAAGGTGAACATGTTTTAGTTTATCTTGAAAAAAAAGATTATAATACTATTTTTGTTGCTGAACAGTTAGCTAAATATGTCGGTATTTCGTCTAAATTGGTGAGTTATGCCGGTCTTAAAGATCGCCATGCGGTGACACGGCAATGGTTCAGTTTACATATGCCAGGAAAGGAATCACCTGATTTTACTGGTTTTGATTTGGCAGGCTGTCAGATTTTAAAGGTTACAAGGCATAATAAAAAATTAAAAATAGGTGCGTTAAAAGGTAATTATTTTAAAATAAAGCTAACTCACTTAAGTGATACTATTGAACTTGAATCAAAATTAGCTTCCATTAAACAACATGGCGTACCCAATTATTTTGGCGAACAGCGCTTTGGCCGAGATGATAATAATATAACTCAAGCATTAAAATGGGCTAATGGTGAAATTACCGTTAAAGATCGTAAAAAACGGAGTTTTTATCTTTCAGCAGCACGAAGTGCCATTTTTAATGATGTTGTCAGTAAACGTATAGAACAAGGTCTACATCAAACCGTTTTAGAAGGTGATATTTTGCAATTAGCTCAACGAGGAAGTTGGTTTGTTGCGCAATCAAATGACCTTTCATTGTTACAATCTCGGCTGTTAAACGGGGAAGTTAATATTACTGCTCCAATGATAGGGGATTCTCAACTTGGTACTCAATCTTGCTCACTTGAATTTGAGCAAAAATGTTTAGTCAACTGGTCACTATTTACTGAATTATTTAAAAAAGAGCGTCTTGAAACCTCAAGACGTTCGATATTATTGCGTCCTCAGCAACTTAATTGGCAATGGATAAATGATAATAGTATTGAGATTAACTTCTATTTAACATCAGGTTGTTATGCAACAAGTGTAATACGAGAATTGATTACAGGAAATGAGTAACTAACATGCAAAGTTTAAAAATGCAGTCTCTAATTCAATTATTGCGTCAGCAAGGAATCAAAGATGAACGTGTATTAGCCGCGATAGCCTCAACACCTCGAGAGCATTTTATTGATGAAGCCCTTTCTCATCAAGCTTATGATGATCGTTCTTTGCCCATTGGTAGTGGACAGACTATATCACAACCTTATATCGTTGCCCGAATGACTGAATTGTTAAAGCTTGAACCCGATTCAAAAGTTCTTGAAATAGGGACAGGTTCAGGTTATCAAACGGCAATTTTGGCAAAATTAGTTGATCATGTCTGTTCGATCGAGAGAATCAAAAGTTTACAATGGAATACTAAACGTCGTTTAAAACAACTCGACATTCACAATATTGCCACTCGACATAGTAATGGTTGGTTAGGGTGGCCAGAGCGTGGTCCCTTTGATGGTATTATTGTTACCGCAGCCGCTTCTGAAGTACCAATTAATCTTGTTAAACAATTAGCAGATAAAGGTCGATTAGTGATACCCGTAGGGGTAAACCATCAGGTTTTACAATTAATTGAGCGTAATGGCGATAGTTATATAACGAAAAATATGGGCGAAGTAAAATTTGTACCTTTGGTGAAAGGTGAAATTGAATAATGGCTGTTTATTTATGTTAATGCCAATATCTTGATAGGGTAACTTCAAAAATTAAAATATCAATTTAGGTTTATCTCATTGCTAGTCAAAAAATAGAAAATAAGTTTATTATTTTCTATTTTTTGCTTATTAAATTATCCATTTAACAACAATCTGCTAATGATAAACAATATGTTAGGTCGTTTGTTTTGATTCAGATTGTTTCCATTCACAAATCCCGTAAATGGCATTGAACAGGTAGATTAAGTATTGCGTTGCGATTACGATATTATTTGTATATATATTTAACCCAATCACTAACACATTTAATATCACCCATAAATACCAATTGAATGAATAACGCATCATTAATAGTAGTTGAGCTACAACGCCTAATCCGAAGATAAAACAGTTTGTAATTAATTGATAAACGGTATTTTCAACACCAATTGCGTTGGTTAAGTAGACGTTGAAAAATACTGCTGCGATTAAAAAAATCAGGGTATATAGAAAAGCATTTTCACTCAACGAACGCACTTTAACATTTTTATGTGAGTCTTGATTTTTTTCCCAAGTGATTAACCCAACAATATGCGATCCAAAATAGTAGAAAGTTGGCAAGCCTGCACCAATATTGTTACCCAAGTAGTTGGCATAACATTCAGCAACCACTGCCAGCATACCGATAACATTTCCCATATTTTTGCGTTTAGCCAATAAAATAACACATAGTAGCCCACAAAAAGCACCAATATACGAAACAAAATAACGTAAATTCAAATGGGTAAAAGGATCAGTATATAAAAAGGCTAACGTAACACAAAGTACACAAAATAGAGGGTAAAATTTATTACGTCCAATAAATATAGCAAGATGACTTAATTTATTCATAATTAATACTCTTTATCATTAATAAGTTGATTAACCAATTCAATACAACGTAAATAGCGTTCTTCGTAATCAGGCGAATCAATTGGAATATATTTGATATTATTTTTTTCAAGAATTGAGATAAGTAATTGTTGAAAATCTTTACGTTGTTTTGGACTGCCTAGCGAACGTAGTCCGTCAGCAACCCATGGCGTGTTATTACCTAACAGTATCACCAAATCAAAACGATAGTTGTTGATCATCGCCTGTAAAAAAGGGTGTTCTTTACCTTCATATTTTTTACAAAAAGCTTGAGTGGTGACAAAATCAGTGTCAATAAAAGAGACCTTATTGGCATGCTTTATTGCGAAATCAATATATTGTGCGTGACCTAATGCGATTTTATCGTAATCAGCATATTGTAAGGCACGTTCATCCCCCCCAAGCTGTGAAAATACATAATCACGACCATATTCCCATGCACTAGTCGTATTGAATACATTGGCGAGTTTATTAACCAGTGTTGATTTTCCACTGGATTCTCCGCCTAAAATAGCAACGGTTCTAACAAAAAATGGTCTTACTTCAGTCGGAATATATTGCCAATTTTGCAGCGGTGCTTGACGGATTTGAGTCCCACTGACTTGCATAAATTTCCGTTCTGGATCGATAAGTACTGTTTCTAAATCGAATAAATCTTTATACATAGCGACATCTTGAGGTTCACTCGAATAGACGCAATTAGGTTTTATGCCTTTTTCTCTAAATAGTTTTTTGACACGATCACTCCACTCAAGCCAACCGTTTGGATACGCAGGAATTCCATCTTCTTTTAATAATTCAATATGGATATTTTTTTGATATTTAAACGTTTGCAGTAACCAACGAATACGATCATTAATTGTTGGTTGGCGAGACATTGCACTTTGTTCAAACAGTGCCATATCACGGAAAGTATCTGAACAGAGCACAACATAAAGTTCATCGACTTGACTAATCGCCCGTTGAATTAAATGAATATGACCAGTATGTAAAGGGTAAAATTTACCAAATATAACACCGACTTTTTTATTTATCGTCGATTCTTCTATTTGTAAATAGTGATGTAGAGATTGTAATTTTTGTGCGCTAGGATTTTTAACTTTATCATTGATAAGTTGACTTAAATAACCTTTTGTCATTTTACAAGCATCGGCAACGGTTTGTAGGGATAAATTTTTTCGCTTAATTGCCTGTTTTAGATAGCTAAAATTACTCATAGCAACACCTCTCTTTTTGTGTTTTATATCTGTAACATAATTTATATTAATTTTATAAAATGTTCAATATATTAAACAAAAAAAATATCAAAAAATATTAGATTTTTTTATTAATTAAGACAAAATAGTCATGTCCGCGGGAATAGTTCAATAAAATGAAAAATGTAAATTTATTATAAACAAAGGAAAAACAATGAAAAAATTATTATTATTAAGTGCGTTAATATCAAGCAACGTATTAGCCGCTAATGACGTAATACTCAATAAGGTAACGTTGTTTCTACAAGGTGCTGAATTACAAGGTCAGTCGATAGTTTCATTAAAAAAGGGTGAAAATGCAATTGTTTTAACAGGTATTGCCAATGGGGCAAAAGCAAATTCGATAAGTATTGGGTTTAATAATAACAACGTAAAAGTATTGTCGACTTCATTAAATAAGAACTATGTTGATAATGATGAACAAAATCATGATACCAAACCATTACTTGAAAAGTTACAGCAATTGCAGGAAAAATATGATATTACTGCAATTCAATTAAAAGCTGTATCTGAGCAAATCAACCTTTTACAAGGAAACCATTTAGATCAACTCACTAAAGTGACTAATGATAATGTAAACGGAATGAAAAATATATTGGATTTTATTAAAGCCAATTTAGTGTCTGCATTCAGCGAACAATACACATTAGAAAAGGAAATCCAACAACTTGAACAACAAATCGAACAATGTCAGGAAGAATTTGAAAAGTTAGCAAGAACAACAAAAAACTTAACGAATGCAATTGATGTTAAAGTGTACTCAGATCAAGATATCACGTTACCGATTACTTTATCTTATGTTACCAATGAAGCAAGTTGGAATCCCACTTATGATGTACGTGTTGATGATATTAATTCCCCAGTACAATTAACTTATAAAGCTGAAATTCATCAAAACAGCGGTTTAGATTGGAAAAACATTGATTTTAAATTATCCACCTCGAATCCTAGCGAAGGAATAACAGCCCCTAATTTATCTCCTTGGTATATAAAAACCAGTAATCCCGATATGGGTGATTACAGGCTAGGTATTGGTTATCCATTGTTAGAAGATAGAGATGATATGATGTCATTGAGTCATACAAATACTGTAAATAATGCAACGATTAACACTTTAGGTATAAGTACTATCTTTGAAGTTATCTTACCCTATACTATCAAATCAAAATGATAATATCCTGATCTTACAAAACAGAGAGGTTGTAGCAAATTATCATTACGTTGCAACACCAAAAATCAATAACTATGTCTATTTACAGGCACAAATAACAGATTGGGATAGACTCAATCTTTTACCAGGAAAATTGACAGTTTTTTTCAATGGTAGTTATATTGGCGAAAGTTTTATCGATACCAAATATATTAAAGATACTCTCGACATCGCTTTAGGACGTGATAAAAATATTTTGATCAATCGTAATCGCAATGTGAATGAAACATCTAAACCTTCTTTCTTTGGTAACAGTATTTCACAAAAATATGCTTATACGATTGATGTAAAAAACAATAAATCATTACCGATAGATATTATTGTTTATGATCAGTTACCGGTAATCTTAAATAAAGCCATATCACTGGATGATGTTAAATATGGTAATGCGGACTATGACAAAGATACAGGTAAGCTTACGTGGAAATTTAAGTTAAATCCAAACGAAAGTAAAAATCTTAATTTAAGTTTTAAATTATCTTATTCAAAAGATGATGTTGACGATATAATTGGATTATAAATCAGTTAAAACAGAAACTACGCATGGTAAACGAGTGGTTAAACCAATTTAAACAAGACAGTCAAATTAGTTTACTTGACATTCATTTGGCTGCATTTTTAAGTCATAAAGCAAAATTAAATGATGATCTCACACTTAAACGCTTTAGTTATATGGTGCTATCACTAAGTAAAGAGGTAAGATTAGGGCATGTTTGCCTTGATCTTACTTTATTAAATCAGTCATCCATTGCTCCAAAATTATGGTTAGATTTAGAATCCCCTCAAGATGTTGATTGGAAACATACACTCAAACAAGCTCAAAATAATCAGGTTGTGAGTGATGGTCTTACGCTAACGCCACTAATCTTTATTAACAACAAACTCTATTTTCAACGAATGTGGTTAGATGAAAAAAATGTTGCATACTATTTTAATCATACAACATTTAATGAAAAAACAGATAGCAGCGTTAATTTCAACACCATACTTGATCAATTGTTTACCGAACATCACACCGAAATAGATTGGCAAAAAGTCGCTGTTGCGGTGGCATTAACACGTAAAGTTGCGATTATTTCAGGGGGGCCTGGGACAGGGAAAACCACAACAGTTGCCAAAATTTTAGCCGCCATTTTACAAACACAACCTACTGCTCGAATTGTCACGACAGCACCCACAGGTAAAGCGGCCTCAAGACTGACTGAATCACTAAGCCAAGCCTTAAATAAGCTTCCTTTTGAATCTTTAAATAATAAAACAGAAGCAATAACCTTACATCGATTATTAGGTGCAAAAGCGGATAACCGATCATTTACCTATCATAAAAAAAATCCACTTAATTTAGATGTATTAGTCATTGATGAAGCATCTATGGTTGATTTAAATATGATGGCGAGAGTGATCGAGGCATTACCGCCATCAGCGCGTTTAATATTATTAGGTGATAAAGATCAGCTCTCATCAGTTGAAGCGGGTGCTGTATTTGGTGATCTTTGTCATTTTATTGAGAATGGATATAGTGAGTCAAGAGCATCAGAACTGAGCCAATTAACCGGATATGTCGTTCCTTCTATACCCAGTGTCGCTTCTATTACCGATAGTATTTGTCTGTTAAAAAAGAGTTACCGATTTAATGAATCTTCTGGGATTGGACTATTAGCTAATGCAGTAAAAGAAGGATATGACAGTAAAGTTAGCCAGTTATTAGAAGATGAAATATTGGATGACATTAATTATCATCCTTTGTCATCAAAATCATCTTATCAAGCTTTATTACACGATAGTGTAAAACATTATCAGCATTATTTAGATGCGATAGTGCACCATGGCAATAATGATATAGCTTTAATTCTAGAAAAATTTGCACAATATCGTTTATTGTGTGCTGTCAGGGAAGGTTTATTTGGTGTACAAGGTTTAAATAAGCAAATTGAATCGTTACTCATTAAGAATAAATTAATACAGCCAAAGCATAAGGACGGCTGGTACATCGGTCGACCGATTATGATTTTACGAAACAGTACCGCTTTGGGATTGTATAATGGTGATATTGGTATTACGCTCACCGCTGAACATGATAAGTCAAAATTACGGGTCTATTTTCCTTTTTCGGATGGATCAATTAAAGGTTTTTCACCTTATCGATTGCCAGAACACGAAACCGCCTATGCAATGACGATTCATAAATCGCAAGGATCGGAGTTCGATCATGTAAATATTATTTTACCTACTGATTATTCACCATTGTTGAATCGTTCTTTACTTTATACGGCGATTACTCGAGCGAAAAGAACGGTAGCGATTTATGCTGAAAGTAAAATTTTAGCGTTATCGGTAAAAAACCAAATACATCGTGAAAGTGGTTTAGCGCAGCAAATTAAAGGAAGTAATAAAAAATAACACCAAGTATATTATTTGTTTCAAATGATCTAATGTAATAACTTTGAGCCATTTACAATCTTCTTAATGGAAATCAAAAAGATAAATAGCATAACGCGTTAAAAGGATCAGTCATTGTTTGTTTGAAAATTTAAGACTGTATTGCTCAGCTTAAAAAGAGAGAAATTAAAAAAGCACTTGATGAAATAACAAGTGCTTTTTTGTTTTTAAATATTAATGAATAATCTTTGCTAAAAAGTCTTTAGCACGATCTGATTCTGGGTTACTAAAGAATTGCTCTTTAGATGTATCTTCAATAATCTCGCCAGCATCCATAAAGATAACACGATGTGCCACTTTTCGAGCAAAGCCCATTTCATGGGTCACCACCATCATGGTCATGCCTTCATAAGCTAGTTCGACCATGACATCTAACACTTCATTAACCATTTCAGGATCAAGTGCTGAAGTCGGTTCGTCAAACAACATGACAATTGGATCCATACAGAGTGCACGTGCAATGGCAACACGCTGTTGTTGACCGCCAGAAAGTTGCGCAGGATATTTGTTGGCATGTGCAAGTAAACCAACACGATCTAACAATGATAATGCTTTTTCACGCGCTTCTTTTTCAGATCGTTTTAACACTTTGATTTGAGCTAACGTCAAATTCTTTAAAATCGTTAAATGTGGGAACAGTTCAAAATGCTGAAACACCATCCCGACTTTAGAGCGTAATTTTGCTAGATTAGTTGATTTGCTGGTCACTTCAGTGCCATCAATAATAATTTTACCCTTTTGTACGGGCTCTAAACCATTAACCGTTTTAATCAGCGTTGACTTACCTGATCCAGAAGGACCACAAACCACGACAACTTCACCTTTACCAACTCGTGTAGTACAGTTTTTTAATACCTGAAATTGTCCATACCATTTTGATACATTTTCTAAGGAGATCATCGACTTATCCCTTTTTTGAAATAATTAACTAAACATGAAGCAGTAAAACAAATTATAAAATAAATTGCTGCTGCAAAAATAATCATAGAATATTTGACTGTGCCGCCTTGCACACTACCAATTTGAGTGACACTTGCACCAAACAGGTCAATTAAGCTCATTACATAAACCAAAGACGTATCCTGGAATAAAATAATTCCTTGAGTTAACAGTAATGGAATCATTGATCTGAATGCTTGAGGTAAAATAATCAAACGCATGGATTGGCTTTTTGTCATTCCTAAAGCATAAGCAGCATGATATTGACCTTTAGCAACAGCGCTAATTCCTGCTCGAATAATTTCAGAATAATAAGCGGCTTCAAAAAGCGCAAAAGCAATCATAGCCGAAGCAATACGCACATCTGCATAAGGAGGAAGATTAAACAAATGTTTAATAACCTGTGGTAGTGCCAAATAGAACCATAACAGCACTAATAAAAGTGGAATGGAACGGAATAAATTGACATAGCACTTGGCAAAAACATTCAATATTTTAATATTTGATAGACGCATTAACGCCAGTACCGTTCCCCAAACTATACCAAAAACAACGGCAATAAAAGTAATTTTGGTTGTTAACCATAATCCACTTAATAATAATGGATAATTTTCAATGACCAATGAAGGGATATCGGCAATCCAATTAATTAACTGCATATTATCCTCCTTGACTCATATTTGGTAAACGCATGTGTTTTTCAACATTTCGCATAATGAAAAGAACCGCATAGTTTATCAACACGAAAGCAAGCGTTACGCCACATAACACTTCAATAATACAGTTTGTTGCATCATTGATACGTTCGATTTGTCCAATTAAGTCGATCAACCCAATTGTAGAAGCAACGGATGAATTTTTAATAATATTGGTCATCTCGGAAGTTAATGGCGGAATGATGCGCCGATAAGCATTCGGTAATAAAATATAACAATACGCTTGTCTGTTTGTTAAACCAAGAGCAATTGCCGCATATCGTTGACCTTTTGGCAATGTTTGAATACCTGTTCTTACCTGCTCAGCGATACGTGCAGAGGTAAATAATCCCAACGCAATTGCAGCGGTAATAAACGCACTGATATTTGGGGACAGTTCAGACATAAACCATGTTTTGAAACTTCCGCTTAATAATTCAGGAAATAACATATACCATAAAAACATTTGTACCAATAAAGGAATATTACGGAATAGCTGGACATAGCAAGCAGCAAACTTGTTTAACAGCTTGTTGTCTAATGTTCGGCAAATACCAACCAATGATCCTAGTATAAATGCAATGATCCATGCGGTGATTGCTAACGAAACTGTCACAAAAACGCCATCGAGTAGCCAGTTTAAGTAAATACCGTCTCCATAAGGTGTCGGTTCAAAAAATAGCATCCAATTAAAGCTCATTATGGAATCACAAAGATGTTTCCAAAAGGCTGTAAAAGGTTCCAAAGCTAGTATTCGATTAAAACTCATAATATATTTAATTCACATAAATTAGATTATGTACTAAATGTTTTCACATTTAGTACATGGGATTAGAAAGAGAAGAAAAGTGTTAATCTAATGCTTTATCATTAGGATTTGCAAATAACTCAACCATTTTTGGTGAAATTTCAAGTTCCATATTGGCCCCTTTTGGTGGCACAGGTTGAGTGAACCATTTGTTATATGATTCTAATGCTTTTCCGGATGTTTGAGCATCAGCAATTGCTTTATCCATTAATTGCTTAAATTGGACATCACCTTTTCTTAACATACAACCATAAGATTCATAAGAAAGTGGTTCGCCAATAATTTTCCATTCACTTGGATTAATGGCACGAGAACGCTCTCCTGCTAATAATGCATCATCCATTAAAAATGCTGCTGCTCGACCGGTTTCAAGCGCATTAAATGCATCACCATGATCTTTTGGTGTAATAATACGAATATTTAATTTTTCCTTATTGTTGATTTGATTTAAACGAATTTCTGACGTTGTTCCTGCCGTAGTTACAACGTTCTTACCTTTAAGGTCTTCAATACTATTGATATTGCTATCCGCTTTAACTAAAAAACGTGTACCAACAATAAAGATGCTATTTGAAAAACCAACCGTTTTTTGACGCTCAAGATTATTGGTTGTTGAACCACATTCAAAATCATATGTGTAGTTATTCAGTAATTGTATACGTGTCTTAGAGGTAACCGGTAAATATTTTACTTTAAGATCAGGCATATTTAACTCTTTTTTGACGGCGTCAACAATCAAGTTAGAGTAATCTTGTGAATAGCCAATCACTTCTTGGTTTTTACCATAGTAGGAAAATGGAATAGAAGATTCACGATGACCAACAACAATCACACCACTATCTTTAATTTTGGCTAATGTGCCAGTCAGTTCTTCAGCAACTGCTGAACCACTTATTAGACCTAACATTGCAAATGATAACACTAATTTGGTTAATTTTGTTTTTATGTTCATACTCATCTCCTACTGTTTAATTTGTATCATATTAAATATATTTAATATTTTTACAAAGGGAGTATATTATAACTTATTTTTTACTATAAAAGTACTTTTTACTGTTTATTTATATATCATTGGAGCTAGATGCGAACAATTGTGACCAAAATTTTGTCACAACTGAACGAAGTAATTTTAATCAGAATTAGTTAGATTTAAGCAATAATTATGCCAGTCTCAACATCACTTCCTTTTTTTTATAAAAAAAGGAAGTGTCATAAGAAGCATGATAATTAAATAAGGTCTGTTTCCCCATCTTGCATAAGGTGTTAAACCGATTGTAGGGGATAAGGTTTGAGATAACACTGATGTTTCAAATTGGGGTAATTGTTGGATGATTTTACCATGATGATCGATAATGGCTGTGATGCCATTATTGGTACTCCTTATCAAAGGACGACCAAACTCTAATGCTCTGGCTTGTGCCATTTGAAGATGTTGCTTAGGCCCAATACTGTTACCAAACCAAGCATCATTAGAAACGGTCAGTAAAAAGTCAGTATTAGCTGAAAAATTTTGCCACATTAAATCAGACAAAATCACTTCATAACAAATCACAGTAGTAAATTTAAACCCTTTCATTATTAATGGTGCTTGCTTTATGTCACCTGATTGCATCGATGACATGGGAATACCCAATAGATTCGTAATCGGTTTAAGTACGGCTTCCAATGGAGTGAATTCACCAAATGGCACTAAGTGGTGTTTTTGATACCGATTATTGGTTGGATATTCATAAGGTGTTTTATCACCTAATACCAGTAGCGTATTATACACATTACCGTCATCATCATATCTTCCTCCATTGAAACGATAATCGATGATACCAACGGCGATTTCTGTCTCATTTGCTCTGGCTTGATTATCAAGATACTGCAATAATGACTGTTGATTTATTTCAAAATCTGTAATACTGGCTTCTGACCAGATAATGATTTTATCTTTTCCAAAGTTTGCTTTGGTCAATTTGGTATAGGTATCAATAGTTTGATTTAGTTGTTGATGAGACCACCGTAATGATTGTGCTATATTACCTTGTATCAACGCAAAATTAGCTACTCTGTGATTATCTACCTTAGTCCAATTGATCTGATTGAATAAAAATGGTGCAATCGAGATCGTAAAAAGTGCAATTAATGCACCAAAAAAGTGCTTTGTGAAAGCTTTTTGTTTAAGTCTATACAAACAATATGTTATTAAACCACATAAAATGGTGGTTAATAGTGTCACACCATTTATACCAATAAGGGGAAAATAAGCTCGTAATGGGCTGTCAAGTTGACTGTAACCTAACTCAAGCCATGAAAAACCAGTTAAAATATAACCACGTAAAAATTCAGTTAATTGCCAAAAAATAGGAGCAGCAAAGACTAGCTGTTTCAATGAAAACGGCGGTGCAAATCGTTTTAAGCAGCTAAGTAATAGCGCAAAAAGCATTGGATAAAGTGACAGGTAAAGGATCAAAAATCCTAAAATGATTAATGCCACAGATGATGGCAATTCGCCGTACTGTTTAATACTAATATAAATCCAATGCACACCGGCTGTAAAATAGCCGATTCCCCAGCAAAGCCCTATCAGCATCGCTTGCTTTTTAGACTTATTAGCTATGAGCCATAACAGTCCTGCAAAGGATATAAATGCTAAAGGCCAAATCTGAAAAGGAGCATAGCTGAAAACAGCGATACTCCCGAAAATTATAGCTAATGCCAGATGTTTAAGCATTTTCAGGTAACTCTAGATTAGGAACGGTTGCCCCTTCAGGAATAGTGACATGAAGCTGAATGATCCGTCGACGATCGGCAATGGTCACTTTAAATTGATAACCTTCAATAGTGATACTTTCGCCTCGTAAGGGTAAACGTCCAAAATGTTGCATGACTAACCCCCCAATGGTATCCATTTCTTCATCACTAAAATCGGTTTTAAAAACATCGTTGAAGTCTTCAACAGGTGTCAGTGCTCGAACAGTATAGACTTGAGGGGATAAGCGACGAATATCACGATCTTCAATCTCATCAAATTCATCTTCGATATCACCAACAATCAACTCTAAAATATCTTCAATGGTGACTAAGCCCGAAACACCACCAAATTCATCGATAGCTATAGCCATATGATAGCGTTCCATTCGAAACTCTTTCAACATATGATCAACACGTTTGCTTTCTGGCACAACAACAGTAGGGCGTAAAATTTTTTTCAGATCAAAATTATCCACACCTTGACGAATAAACATAAGAAGATCTTTAGCTAACAAAATACCTTCAATGTGATCTCTATCTTCACTTATGACAGGATAACGAGAGTGTCCATGTTCAGAAATAATATTCAAACACTCATCAAGCGTGTAATTATCTTTAATTGTTACAATTTGAGAACGAGGAATCATAATATCGCGAACACGCTGTTCTGCAATATCCATTACTCCTTCGATCATGTCGAGAGTATCAGGATCAATCAGTTCGTTTTCTTCGGCTTCACGAATTACTTCAATCAGTTCTTCTTTATCTTTGGGCTCTGAATTGAATAACTGACTTAACCATAAAGTAAACCCTTTTTTAGGGCTCCGGTGATTATCATCACTCATTTGCTTGATTCCTTAGTTATTTTGCATGATGTAAATGATTCTTATACTCAGCTTAGTTAATGTGAATTATAAATTGAATGAGAATAGTGTAATGATTTGTTTTAATTAGTCAATGGGTTGATAAGGATCATCAAATCCTAACTGTTTCATAATATCAATTTCGATACTTTCCATTTCTTCTGCTTCTTCGTCAACAATATGATCATAACCGAGTAAATGCAAACAGCCATGCACTATCATGTGAGCCCAATGCGAAATTAATAATTTATGTTGTTCTTGTGCTTCTTTTTCGACGACTTGTTTACAAATAATGAGATCACCTAAAAGTGGCACTTCAATATCAATTGGCGACTCAAAAGGAAAAGATAGCACATTGGTCGGTTTATTTTTTTGTCGATAGGTATGATTTAATTGTTGGCTTTCAGCTTCATCAACAATACGAATCGTTATTTCTGCTTGATCCATAAATTGAGGCAGAATAACGTTTAACCACTGCATGATTTGTTGTTCAGTGGGAAGGCGATCAGTTAGCGTTGTTGCTATTTGCAGATCTAAGATAATTTCACTCATGATAAACTCTGTCATTATTCACGATGATAAGGATGATTAGTGGTTAAACTCCAAGCTCGATACAGGCTTTCAGCCACAATAACTCGAACAAGAGGATGAGGTAAGGTAAGGGGGGATAATGACCAGCTTTGTTCTGCTGCTGCTTTGCAAGCTGGTGAAAGTCCTTCAGGCCCACCAATTAATAAACTGACATCACGTCCATCTGTCTTCCAACGTTCCAATTGCTCGGCTAAATTATGAGTAGTATAAGGTCTACCGGGAATGTCTAGCGTGACAATACGGTTACCTTTGCCACAAGCACTAAGCATCGATTCGCCTTCTTTATCTAAAATACGAACGATATCGGCATTTTTAGTACGTTTTCCTGCCGGTATTTCGATTAATTCTAAAGGCATATCTTTCGGAAAACGAAAGCGATAATCATCAAAAGCAGTTGTGACCCAATTAGGCATTTTAGTGCCTACAGCAATGAGCTGTATTTTCACCTAATTAACCCCAAAGTTTTTCAAGTTCGTAAAGTTGACGACTTTCTTCTTGCATGATGTGCACAATCACAGAATCCATATCGACAACAACCCAGTCAGCATCACTTTGTCCTTCACTACCTAAAACAAGATACCCATGCTTTTTAGCTTCATCAATTAAATGCCCTGCAATTGAAGACACGTGACGATTTGATGTACCGGTGCAAATGACCATATAATCAGTAATACTTGATTTACCTTTCACATCAAGAATGACAATATCCTTGCCTTTTAAATCATCAATTTTATCTGTAATGAAATCTTGTAATGACTGTTGCAAAATAAACTCTCTATCAATCTAAATAAAGCACTAGTATAACATATTTTAAAAATTGCAGTGTAGATAACCATTAGGCAAAAGTTATCTTACAAAAAATTTAAACATCTTAACTGGTTTGTCACGTATTCAAGTTTGACTGTTTAAAATGTTAAACAGTCACAAAATGTACGTTCTCTAAAAATTTATCCTAAAAAACATATAAATAATAACACTATGTTACACGCTAAGTTAGAGCGAAATTACTCGATCAAATAACGGATTATCAATTAAACGATGTGTTACCATAAGTAAAGTTTTACCTTTACAGGATTGTTGGATAAGTTTAATGATCTGCTGTTCCGTTTGTTGATCCAAGCTTTCGGTTGGTTCATCCATTAAAATCAAGGGTGAATGATGCAGTAATGCTCGAGCAATCCCAATACGGCGAATTTCACCACCCGATAACGCACGCCCACCTTGCCCAATAAGTAAATCGAGACCTTTTTCCGTAATAAGTAATTTATCCAGCTCAACTTGATGTAAAACATCTATCAATTGCTGATCGGTAGCCTGCTCATTACCAATCAGCAAATTTTGCCGTAACGTATCGCTAAAAATGGTAATAACTTGCGGAACGACAGCAATAGCTTGGCGAAGTGTTTTTTCATCCAACTGGTTAATAGGGGTATCATTCAAATAGATTGACCCCGAATTGGGTTCCCAAATGCGATTAATCAGATTGAGCAGTGTTGATTTACCTGAGCCGGTTTTACCAATCAACCCAATATGCTCACCAGATTCAACCGTTAACGAAAAATCCTTTAATATGATAAAAGGTTGATTTGGATAACTAAAATTAACTTTATCAAATTGTAATTTAGCCATTGTCAAATCAAGTGTTTTACCTTCTTTCACAAAGGTAATTTCAGGTGTTTGACTAAAAATAGCCGTTATACGGGATGCCGAAGCGATGACTTGCCCTAAAAATATAAAGGCATTAGGAATGGGCATTAAAATTTCTGCACTGGCAAGACAAACAAATACAAATAAGGCAACTAATGGCGAAAGTGTATATTGAGTGATCAGCCATAATACCAGCAGTGTTAAAAAACCTGAGATTAATAAAATTAATGCACTCGATAGCGCCACTAATGTTGATTGACGTTGTTGATTACTAAGCCACTGTGATTCAAGTTCATCAAGTTTATCACGATACTTTGCTTGGGCATTAAATAAAGTGAGTTCAGCTTGTCCTTGTAAATAGCTAATCAGTTGTGAACGATAATCGCTTTGCTGTTTTGCCAATGTCTCGCCTAATTGTTTACCGGCATAATAAAAAATTACAGGTACAGTAAGCAAAGTCAGCGTGAGAATAATGGTAATGATGAGCGCAATAGGTAGATTAATGTAACTTAATCCGATAAATAAAATTGCGATCATTATCAATGCAGTTACAATGGGTGAAAAAAGTTTTAAATAAAGGTGATCAAGCGCATCAATATCGACAATAAATCGATTAAGCAGATCCGCTTTTTGATATTGTGCTAATTGATTGGCACTTAATGGTAATAGTTTGCGAAAAGCTAATGTCCTTAAGTAAGCAAGAATTTTGAAGGTTGTATTATGATCAACTAAACGCTCCATATAGCGTGCTGCCGTTCGGGTAATCGCTGCTGCCCGAACCCCAGCAGCAGGAAGCATATAATTGAAAGAATACAAACCAGCTACCCCCACAAAAGCGGTTGACGCTAAAAACCAGCCAGATAAAGAGAGCAAAAACACACTTGCAAACAGGGTGAGAATCGATAAAGATAATCCAATTAAGATTTGCCAAAAATAGTGTTTATACAGAGCAATGTATGGACGCAAAATTGCTAGCATGTGATCTCCTTAACGTTACAATTTAATTGACCATGAGCCAGTTGCCAAACTTGATCTGCGTACTGCATATCGTCCGACTGATGGGTAATTGTAATCGTATTAGGGGCAATATTATGTCGTTCTAAATGATTAATTGTTTCTTGATCTAAGCTTGCTGTAGGTTCATCTAAAATCAATAATTGGCAAGACTTTAGCATCGCTCTGGCTAAAGCCACGCGCTGTGCTTGTCCAATCGATAACCGGATAGCATCTTCGCCAATAAGGGTATCTAACCCCTCGGGCAGTTTAGCTACAACGTCAATAAGCTGTGCTTTACAAATGACGGCTTGAAGTTCTTCATTACTGGCAAGCGGATTACCAAGTAAAATATTATCTCGTACAGAACTATTTAAAAGATAGGGATGTTGACCAATCCAACTGACTTGTTTTTGCCAATCAGTGATATTTAACTGATTAAACTCAATCCCATTGATTTTTAATGAACCTTGATAAGGCAAAAAACCAAGTAAAACTTGCATTAACGAACTTTTCCCCTCGCCACTGGTTCCTATTAATGCTAATTTAAAAGGCGCCTTTAGCGAAAAAGATAAAGGGCCAACAATAGGGTGTCGCTCGTTGGATAATACGATTAAGTTATCTGCTTCAATAGATTTTAATGGCTCATTAAAGGGAATCGATTTTACTTGATGTTCAGCATTTATTGATGAATTTTCATCATTTAAAAAAGATTCAATATTATCAGCGGCAGCAATAGCTTCGGCTTTCGCATGATAGTAAGTGCCTAAATCACGTAAAGGCTGAAAAAATTCTGGCGCCAAAATTAACGCAAAAAAACCAGCGAAAAGCGTGACTGTGCCATTATAAGAACCAAAATCAAACTCGCCTAAATAAGAAAATCCAAAATATACCGCCACAATGGCGATTGAAATCGAGGTGAAAAACTCTAAAACGGCAGAAGACAAAAAAGCGACTTTTAAAACTTGCATCGTTTTAACGCGAAAATCTTCGGATGCACGCTTAATCTCTTGAGCTTGTTTTTCGCCTTGATTAAACAGCCGAATGGTATTTAGACCTTTTAATCGATCTAAAAAATGACCGCTTAGATAACTCAATGCTTTAAAGTGGCGACGATTAATATCCGCAGCACCCATACCCACTAAAATCATAAAAATCGGAATTAATGGGGCTGTAGCGAGTAAAATAAGTGCTGCTGCCCAATTAAAAGGGAAAATTGCGATACAAATTAAAATAGGTACCATACTCACTAAACGCATTTGCGGTAAATAGCGGGCAAAAAAATCCTGGAGATTATCAACTTGTTCAATAATTAATGTACTCCATGCACCGGTGGTGCTTCGATTTAGATAAGCAGGGCCCATTTTTTCAAGCTGATTGATTAATTGATGACGAATCTGTTTTCTAACTTTTTTGCCTAAAATAAAATTAATTTTCTCTCGTAAATAAAGTAAACCAGCGCGGACAAGAAACACAATAACCAAACAACCAAAATAAGGCAAAATGTCAAAAAATCTGTGTTGCTCAATAATTAACTTTTGTAAGATCGTCGCTAACAAAGCCGCTTGAAAGATCACAAAAATGGTTAACAAAAAGCCGGTTAAAGTCGAGGCACGCAAGTCAGATTTATATCCTTTTGCATGCTGCTTTAGCCAATTTAATAAATAAGTTTGACGTTGTTTATCTAATGACATGAATATCAATATTTTTCTATTTTAAATTATCTAAATAGTGCTCTGCATCCAATGCCGCCATACAACCCGTACCTGCCGAAGTAATGGCTTGCCGATAAATGTGATCCATCACATCGCCTGCTGCAAAAATTCCTTCGACACTGGTTTGTGTTGCTCGCCCTTCAGTACCTGATTTGACTTTGATATAACCATTTTTTAACTCAAGTTGTCCTTCGAAAATCTCGGTATTTGGTTTATGACCTATGGCGATAAAAACGCCCATAGCAGCGACTTCTTCACTGATATTCGGATCTTGTGTACTGAGTAACCTGACACTCGTTACGCCCATATTGTCGCCCAAAATTTCATCAACAATGCGATGAGTATGTAAAATCACTTTTCCCTGTTGTACCTTTTCGTGCAATCTATTCATTAATATTTTTTCTGCTCTAAAGGTATCACGACGATGAATTAAGTGAACTTCACTTGCAATGTTAGCTAAGTAAAGTGCTTCTTCGACAGCTGTATTACCGCCACCGACGACAGCCACTTTCTGATTACGATAGAAAAATCCGTCACAAGTCGCACAAGCTGATACCCCTTTACTTTTAAAAGCTTCTTCAGAAGGCAAGCCTAGATATTGGGCAGACGCACCCGTTGCAATAATCAATGCATCACAATGATATTCTGTTTCACTGCCATAAAGCTTATAAGGCTTACTGCTAAAATCGACACGATCAATTTGATCGAAAATAATCTCTGTATTAAATCGTTCGGCATGTTCTCGCATTTTGACCATTAATTCAGGGCCTGTTAAATCAGGTGCACCTGCTGGCCAATTTTCGAGTTCTGTTGTAGTGGTAAGCTGTCCGCCTTGCTGTAATCCGGTAATTAAGGTAGGGGAAAGGTTAGCACGTGCGGCATACACCGCTGCGGTATATCCAGCTGGACCAGAACCCAGTATTAACAAACGTACATGTTTAGTCTTCATCTTTAAAATCCTTACTCATTTTTGTTCTGGCATCTTATTGTCAATTTTCGTGCAGAAAATTTTTTAATTACTGACAGCCAACAAACAGTCTACCAATTGATATTAACGATATTTCTGGCTCACAAGTCTATCATTATCGATCTCATTCTGGCAAAAAAATTGATTATTGTAGCGATAGGTAGACACAATATATTTATTTAATTGGTTAAAATGCGATTATCTTTTTCTTTTCGGTTTTTTTAATTGAATTTAAGTTTTTTAAAACAACATTTGTTTTATTTTTATCTTTTTTGCCTTTAAAATGTGTTTTTTTCTTATTCAAAACCTGTTACTTATTTTGATAACTATTATTCATTATTTTTAAAGATGAAATCCTAGCAAGATGGAGGGAAATGAAAGTGAATAATCCTTCAAAAGAAAACGTAGAAGCCGTACTACGAAAAATCAATTGGGCGCAAGAAATATTAACGTCATTACAACAAAATATTACCGATCCACAAATTGGCAATATTTTATCTGGCGTGGTGTTTATTATGGATTCGGCATCAACAGATGCCGAAACCTTATACCAATCGGTTAAATAAATTCGGTGTTGTTTTTTTCATTTTGTTCCTTCCGTCGCCATTAGGCACGGAAGTTTTTTTTAATTTTATAAATACGTTGTAAGATCTTTTAGTGGCCAGCGAATTTTTGCTGTTGGCTCTTTTAATCGATAACCAAACGCTAAACCAAGTCCAATACCATAAGATTCAGCACTAAATTGCGGCATATATTTTTCAAGTATTTGCACAATTTTGTCGTATTCAAATCCCCCAATAGCACACGAATCAATACTTCGATACGCTGCCGCTGTTAGCATATTGGCACAAGCAAGATAATCTTGCATTTCTGACCAATGATTAACGGTTAATCCATTTGCTAAACCATGCTCATAAAAATTGATGAAATATTGACTTGCCGTATCGATTGCAGTTTGATCATTAGCATTCGGTAATCCACGGGCGACGGTACGACGCAAATATTCACTTTGTAATGTAAAATTATTGGCTTTACGATAAAGCACAATGACAAAATGTGAACAACTAGTTACCTGTTCTTGATTGTAACAAGCAGCACGTAATTCCGTTTTGATTTTATCATTATCCACAACGACAAAATGCCAAGGCTCAATACCAAAAGAAGACGGTGATAATCGACCCGCTTCTAAAATGTATTCCATATCAGCCTGAGCGATTTTTTTCGTGTCATCAAACTTTTTACATGCATGCCGAAAATTTAATGCTTGAGTTAATTGATCCATATTCTCTCCTAAGTTTTTTTATTCCATGGCGCAACTACAAAAAGTAATAACATTCCTGGTATAGCAAGAAAAAAGCACAACCAAAAAAAATTAGTCCAGCCTAAATAAGAGGTTAAAAAGCCAGACATAGAATTGATTAATGTTCTCGGTATAGCTGAAAAACCTGTTAATAAAGCAAATTGGGTTGCTGTGAATAGTGGGCTTGTATTTTTAGAAATATAGGTAACCAATGCTGTTGCACCCATACCCACTCCTATTGATTCGCAACTGATTACAATCCCCAACATAATTAATTGTTTATAGGTTATTGATTGAAAAGGTCCTTCACAAGATAAATAAACAAAACCTAAAATTGAAAACATCTGAACAAAACCAGATATCCATAACGAACGATTCAATCCAAATTTTGATATAAATACACCACCAATTAATGCCCCCAAAAGGCTAGGCCATACGACAGCATTTTTAGCTATAGTACCAATATGCCTCATTTCAAACTTCATATCCAAATAGAAAGGTGTCGCTAAAGATGTTGCAAGACTGTCCCCGAGTTTGTACAGAGCCACAAAAGATAATACAAATAAAACTTTTGGGAACGATATACGCTTAATAAATTCAATTATGGATTGCACGAAAACGGATTTATCCGATGGAATGTAATTATTATGCATTGGTTCCTTTAACATCATTGTAATAACTAGCATTGGAACAATGAAAGCTGCAGTGAAAGCAAAAACTTCAATCCAAGATAAATAATCAGCAAGAATTAGAGATAAACCACCAGGAATAAATCCAGCAATTCGATAAACGTTAATATGTATGCTATTTCCGTTACCAAGTTCATTATCACTTAAAATTTCTCTTCGATATGCATCGATAGCAACATCTTGTGTTGCTGAAATAAATGCAGTCAGTAAACTAAGGAACACAATGATATCAATATTGTTTTTCGGTGTCAGAAAACCGTAAATAGGTATGATGAACAATAAGCTTAATTGTGTTAAAAGCAACCATCCTTTGCGATATCCAAGCGAAAAAGGTGAAATACGATCTAATAATGGTGCCCAAAGAAATTTTAATAAATACGGTATTTGTGTTAGTGTAAAAGCGCCAATTGTTTTAATATCGACACCACCAACTTTTAACCAAGCCGGAATTAATTGAATTATAAAGAAAAATGGTAATCCAGAACAAAAGCCTGTATAAACACAAAGCAACATTTTTCTATTTAAAAATGTACCAGTTAATTTCTTATTCATTATTTAACATTATTGGTTAGTTTTTTAGCAAAGTGCTATCATAACATATCATTGTCAAAATAATCACTAAGGTCAAAGCAAACAATTCATTCATTTTGGTATTTGGCTGAAATTATTTTATTTAGGTTTACAATGTCTGTATAGTTTTAATAAAACTATAAAAAACAGAGACAACTAAACATGCGTTAATCACCATGAACAGAGGTGCAAAAAAATGAAACATTCAATCAAAATTGCGGTTTTCAGTAGTAAACACTATGACAAAGAACATTTAGAGATTGCCAATAAAAAATTTGGTTTTAATATCGAATATTATGATCATAAACTCAGTCATAAAACAGCAGTCACAGCACAAGGTTATGATGCCGTTTGTGTATTTGTTAATGATGAAGTTGATAAAACCGTTTTACAAAAACTTGCGCATTGTGGGGTAAAAATCTTAGCGTTACGGTGTGCCGGATTTGATAATGTTGACATTGCTGAAGCCAAAAAATTAGGCATTACGGTTGTTCGTGTACCAGCTTACTCACCTGAAGCAGTAGCCGAACATGCCGTTGCACTCATGATGACGCTTAATCGACGTACTCACAAAGCCTACCAACGGACTCGCGATGCGAATTTTGCCCTTGATGGCTTAACTGGATTTAACATGCATAATCGTACCGCAGGCGTGATTGGTACTGGTAAAATTGGACAAGCAGTGATCCGAATCCTAAAAGGTTTTGGTATGAATATTTTAGCTTATGATCCTTTTCCAAATGATATTGCAGTCGAATTAGGTGCGCAATATGTCCAACTTGATGAACTCTATGCAAAATCCGATGTGATTACGCTTCACTGTCCAATGAGCCCTGAAAACTATCATCTACTTAATAAAGATTCATTTAAAAAAATGAAAAATGGCGTCATGATTATTAACACCAGTCGTGGTGGATTACTTGATGCGACAGCCGCAATCGATGCCTTAAAGCAAACCAAAATTGGCGCATTAGGAATGGATGTTTATGAAAATGAACGAGACCTCTTTTTTGAAGATAAATCGAATGATGTTATTTTAGATGACGTGTTCCGTCGATTATCATCGTGTCATAATGTGATTTTTACAGGGCATCAAGCTTTTCTAACGCAAGAAGCCTTATTGAATATCTCCGAAACCACATTAACCAATATCAAGCAGATTTCTCAAGGGCAACCTTGTCAAAACATTGTTGAATAGCATGAAATACATTATTATGCTGTTTATTATTTAACTCTTTAAATGTGGATGGGTTATGCAACGTATTGTCATTTTATTCAGTATGGTATGGTTACTTGTTGCTTGCCAAAGTAACAACTCGACAACATCGCCGATGCAACAACATCGAGGTCAATCAAATGTAGCGGGTGGTGTTTATCTTGAAAAAGAGCATGATCTTGTCATTGTCAACGATGCGCCATTGGCTATTGAACAAGAAAAGTTTATCGATAAAATGGTCAATAAACATGGCTTTGATCGGGAACAACTTCGAGAAGTACTAGCACAAACCACAAAACTTGATTGGGTTATAAATTTAATGGACAAACAAGCACCACAGTCGGGGCCTTCGACTGGCCCTAATGGTGCTTGGATCCGCTATAAAAATAAATTTATCACGCCTAGCAATCTGCCAAGAGGAGTAGAGTTCTGGCATAAATATGAAAAAGAGTTAGCGCAAGCTTATAAAGAGTATGGTGTTCCACCTGAAATTATTGTCGGTATTATTGGTGTTGAAACAGGGTGGGGTAGAGTCATGGGAAAAACAAAAATTATTGACGCACTCTCGACACTTACTTTTTATTACCCAAGACGCTCGGCCTATTTTGCTAAAGAGTTAGAAGATTACTTAATTATGTGTCGAGATGAAGGTGTTGATCCTTTTGATTTAAATGGATCATTTGCTGGGGCAATGGGGTACGGTCAATTTATGCCATCAGCATTTAGAAATCATGCGGTGGATTTTAATCATGACGGTCATGTTGATTTGTGGGATCCGGTAGATGCGATTGGCAGCGTTGCCAACTATTTTAAAGCCTATGGTTGGCAAAAAGGAAAAAAAGTGGCTGTAAAAGCCGATGGACAGGCATTATCGCTTGAAACAGGGTTTAGTACCAAATATTCGATTGAAAGATTGGCCAAAGCAGGATTGAAACCACAAAGCACATTAGATGGCAATAAACAGGTTAGCTTGTTAAGGCTTGATATGGGGAATCGTTATCAATACTGGTATGGATTACCTAATTTTTATGTCATTACCCGTTATAATCACAGTAGCTATTATGCAATGGCAGTATGGCAGTTAGGCTTAGCCGTAAAAGCGGCAAAATAAGATTACAACATAAAGATAAACAATAAATGTTTTGCTATATTCAGGTCACCAAAGGGTGACCTTTTTAATTGGTAAAGAAAGCCGAGAATGAAAATATGATTAAACTTATCAAGAATTATTTAAGAATTTGCGTGAAGTATTCCTTAAATTTATTGTTATCAAACAATTATCATCAGTATTAGTCTGGCACAAAAATTTATTAAACTTAACATATTCATTTGTCAATTATGGTCAGTTGATATATAATGCCCCGTCGATTTCAACCGCCAAATTTTCATGTTCCTTGCTTTCAATGGGTTGCGGTTGCCCCGACAGAAAGCTGATTAATCCGTAGGGAGCGATAATGCGTCATTACGAAATTGTTTTTATGGTTCACCCAGATCAAAGTGAACAAGTACCGGGTATGATCGAACGTTATACTGGTACATTAACGACTGATGGTGGAAAAATTCATCGTTTAGAAGATTGGGGTCGTCGTCAATTAGCCTATCCTATCGAAAAACTGCACAAAGCACATTATGTGTTAATGAATGTTGAAGCGACTCAAGAAGCTGTTAACGAGCTTGAAGATAACTTCCGTTTCAATGATGCAGTCATTCGCAGTTTAATTATGCGTACTAAACATGCTGTAACTGAAACTTCACCAATGTTAAAAGCTAAAGATGAGCGTCGTAACGCTGAAGAAGATTTTAGCGAAGTAAACATGGACGATGATTCCGAAGAATAATCGTTTGGTGTTATCGGGTATTGTTACCAAGACCCCGATAAGAAAAATCAGTCCAAGTGGAGTGTCACACTGCCAATTTTATTTAGAACATGTTTCTGAACAAATTGAAGCAGAACTCACAAGGCAAGCATGGTGTATAATGCCCGTTATTGCCAGCGGACAACAAGAGTTAAGTTACATAAAAAAAGGCAGCAAAGTATTAGTGAGTGGCTTTATTAGTACACACACTAAACGTAATCAAACAAGTCAACTTGTGTTACATGCTGACCAAATTAAACTATTAGGAGAATAGCCAAATGGCACGTTATTTCCGTCGTCGCAAATTCTGCCGTTTTACTGCAGAAGGCGTTAAAGAAATTGATTATAAAGATGTTTCTTTATTAAAAAGCTATATCACTGAAAGTGGTAAAATCGTACCAAGTCGTATTACTGGTACTAGTGCAAAATATCAACGTCAATTAGCTCGCGCTATCAAACGCGCTCGTTACTTGGCATTATTACCATATACTGACAACCATCAGTAATTAGCAACAGAGGGAACATATAATGCAAATTATTCTACTCGATAAAGTTGCTAATTTAGGCAGCTTAGGTGATCAAGTTAATGTTAAAGCGGGTTATGCGCGTAACTTTTTGATTCCACAAGGTAAAGCAGTACCTGCGACTAAAAAGAATATCGAATTTTTTGAAGCGCGTCGTGCTGAATTAGAAGCAAAACTTGCTGAGACATTAAAAGCCGCTGAAGAGCGTGTTGCTGAAATTAATGCACTTGGTAAAGTGACTATTACTTCTAAAGCTGGTGATGAAGGTCGTTTATTTGGTTCTATCGGTACACGTGATATCGCTGATGCGGTTAAAGCTCGTGGTATTGAAGTATCAAAAAGCGAAGTTCGCTTACCAAATGGTGTATTACGTAACACAGGTGAGTTTGAAGTGTTATTCCAAGTACACAGCGAAGCTTTTGCTAAAGTTATTGTTGAAATTATTGCAGAATAATTATCTTCAAATCGCGATAAAAAGCCCGTCTCATTGACGGGCTTTTTATTTACTTTTTACCATACTTATCTAGAAAAAATCTAAGTGTAATCCTAATCATTGATAGCACAATTTACCCAACACATTGATTATTAATGTAATCTTAAATTTATCCTCTAATTGACGATAATCGCTTGACCTCTACCACGAATATCTGACACGGCTTCTGGTTTATTATTATGAATTTTAATCACCTGAATATCTCCGCTAAAATCTTGTTGCACGAAGCGATATCCCATGTTTTCTAACTCTTTTTTAAACAAATTCGGTACATTTGTTTGAAACCGCTCAACAAAAATCACATTGTTCGGCAATAATTGGTGGTGATAACGTGCCGCATTCACTGCATCTTTTAATGACATCTTATTATCATAAACATTAGCCACGACTTGAAAAATAGAGGTAAAGATGCGTGAACCACCAGGGGTGCCTATCACCATTTCTACATTATTATTTTTGATAAATAGGGTTGGAGACATGGATGACAATGGACGTTTATTGGGTTCAATGGCATTTGCATCATTACCGACCACACCGAATTGATTGGCAATACCGGGCTTGCTACTAAAATCATCCATTTCATTATTAAGTAAAATACCTGTACCCTTGACAACAATAGCCGAACCAAACCAACCATTTAACGTATAAGTATTTGATACTGCATTTCCCCACTTATCAACAATTGAAAAATGCGTTGTTTGTAACTTTTCATGTTGCCAGTCTAAACCCGGTTTCACTTGCTCAGTTTTTGAAATCGCAATAGGATTAACTTGTTTGGCACGCTCAACTAAATATTGTTGATCGATAAGTTTTGCAACGGGGACACTGATAAAATCAGGATCGCCCATGTATTCGGCGCGATCAGCAAAAACACGTTTTTCAATTTCTGCTAATAAATGGATATATTGCGCAGAATTGGGCTTAATATCCTTAAACATGTCAGCTATTACTTGCTTCATTAATAATAGTTGAATCAGCCCAATGCCACCTGAACTTGGTGGGGGAGCGGTTACGATTTGCATATCATGCCAATTGGCAATCAAAGGATCACGCCATTTAATCTGATAATTTGCTAAATCACATTCAGTAATAAAACCATTATTGTTTTTCATTTGTTGGGCGATCAGTTTGGCTGTTTCCCCTTTATAAAATCCGTCACGACCAAACTGCGCTATTTTATTTAAGACGTTACCTAATTCAGGTTGTTTAAATAGTTTATTGGTTTTCATATTACCAAAATATTGCTTAAAATAACCGTTGTTTGGCGCAGTCACAACCGCTTCTTGATAACGTTCAATAAGTTGCGGTGGGACAATAAAACCCTCATTAGCAAGGCGGATTGCTGGCGCCATCACTTCTTGCCAGGTTAATTGACCAAAGCGTTGATGAACAGCCCACATACCGGCAACCGTACCCGGTACACCAGAAGCTTGATGAGAATAAAGACTTAAACCAGGGCTCACTTCATTATTACTATCTAAAAACATGGTTTTATAGGCATTATGGGGGGCAACTTCACGATAATCGATAAAATAAGGTTTTCCATCCATCCAAAGTGTCATAAATCCACCACCGCCAATATTGCCAGCCTCAGGATAGGTCACGGCAAGGGTAAATGCAGTAGCCACGGCGGCATCGGCTGCATTTCCACCTTTTTCAAGTATTTCCTTCGCTGCCATAGCACCATAATTATCCGGTGAAGCAACTGCACCTGCTTCTAATTTTAGTTGATGAGTTTCAACAGCAAGCACTTGCTGAGATACCAATAAAAACAAAGCAAAACAGCAATACTTAATGAACAGATTTTTCAAATAGGACATACAACACCTCCTGCTAAATACATGATAACTTCCCCCACTTTTGTCGCTAGGCATCGTTATTATTAATGTGAAAAGCGAGTCAAAAATTGAAGTGGAGGAATAGATGAATATAGCATAGAAGATTCATGCATTGAGTAAATTATGTTCAGTGATTGTTAATGGACGTATTGATAATTCAACACAATTTTCAGTTTGCAAAAACTCATCAAAAAAAATCACGATTGATGAATGATTAATCGTGACTTAAATTAACACTTATAAATTGATAAAACGGTTATACTTGTTTATTTTTAATCGGCTTCGCCAACTTCTTGAACATCATCAACTGGTTTGCCTTGCTCTTCTTTAAATAATTTATTGTCATAAAGTTTAACAAACGGAAGATAGATAAATAGCGCTAAAATAGCAGACAGTATCGCAACAATGGCCGCCTTATAATCTCCACCTGTCCCGATAAAGGCGCCTAATCCCATTGGTGATGGCCAAGGAACTAAAGCAATGATGGGATTCATAATACCCGAACTAATAGCAAAGTAACCTAATGTTCCACATGCCATTGGCGCTAAAAAGAAAGGTAAAGCTAAATAGGGATTATAAACAATCGGCATACCAAAAATAATCGGCTCATTAATATTAAATATGGCAGGAACAGCAGACGCACGACCTAAAATTTTTAACTGGCTTGATTTAGCAAAAAAAGCAATAAAAAACGTCATTAACAGTGTCGAACCTGAGCCGCCTAAAATGACCAATGAATTATTAAATTCACCCGCGAATGGAATATGTGCACCTGCGGTATTTTCGGTCATATTGGCTAACATAATTGGCGTAATAAACGCCCCAATAATGCTTGCCCCGTGAATACCTACAACCCATAATGCATGGATTAAAAAAAGAATAACCATAATCCCTAACCAACTTTTGGTTAAGTTAGTCACAAACGTAAACGGAATACTGACAATATCAAAGATATCTGTCCCCATAAACACTAAAAAGCCATTTAAAATAATGATACAAAAAGCAATAACAAACGTTGGAATCAACGCCGTAAAGGAGCGTGAAACACCTAATGGTACGGTTTCGGGCATTTTAACAACCCAATTTCGTCTGACACATAAAAAATAAAGATGCGTGGCGACTATTGCCATGACAATAGCAATAAAGATCCCCGATGTGCCTAAGCGAAACACAAAAGGCGTTAAACGTAGACCATTAAACACAAGGTTACTTTGATCACTGAATAATGTAATCACCCCATTTTGCATGACTAATTCCGGTAAAGTCATAAAAAATGCAAAAGCCGATAACATTGCACCGTTAAGGGCATTCACTTTTAAGCCTGTCTCTTCCGCTTCAATTTTGGTTAATTCATAGCCCACAACAAAATTAAAATAGAGCGCTAAAATACCGATTGTAGCGGTATTGGCAATCATATACAGATCACTGACCCGAAAAAACGTATTTTCGAAAAAACCTTCTAAACCCGTGAATGTCATTGGCAAGGTATTAAAAACTAAAAACATAGAGCCAACAATTGAAAAAGGTACTGATGCCATACCGGCAGCCATTACCGCGCGCACAATTTTAAATTGTGATATTTTTGCCATTGGTGTCATTAAATACTTTTGTAAAAACACAAATCCGGTATTCATTTTGTTTTCCTCATCTAATTAATAATTTCTTCATAAGCTTGGATTCGTTTAAAATGTTTATCCTCGTTACGTTGAATTTTTGCCAATCTTTTAAGCATTAAAAAAGCCATTACACCACTCCCAATTAGTAGCCCCATGATCGTATTTAAAACAGATTGCGAATCTTTTAAAAATGGAAAAAAGAGATGAAATAAAGATGTATAAAGGGTGATAACTAACACGCCACACATTAAAAGCATCATTTGAAAAAATAACTTAGCAAATGGCATAAAGTTATCATGATTGCGATAAAGCTTTACTTGTTCAAAAGCGGTTAATGCACCCAAAATAAAAAGCGTAATAGGCAAAATAGCGGTGTAGGACTTCGAGCCAAGCAAAAAAACAGCCCAGTAAAGATTCAAAAATAGCAAAAAAGCAGTCGAGTAGCGAATCGCTAAAAAACGATTAAAATAAAGATTAGTTAAACTCAATTTTTTAGACTTATCAAATTGGGCGTTTATCATCATTGCTTAACCTCTTTAGTTAGTCGATAGCTGATCACATCTTTGATATAAAAATGACATCTCAATTGCAATTTCACGCATTGTCATGGTTGTCATTAAATGGTCTTGAGCATGCACCATAATAATTTCCATTTCGATTTGCATACCATTGGCATAAGATTGCAGTAATTCGGTTTGAGATTGATGGGCTGCTAAAATTTCATGATTAGCCTCTTCAAGAAGTTGATTAGCATGGTCAAACTTGGCTGTTCGCATTGCCTGAAAGGCTTCATGGATTTTGGTTTTGGCATTGCCGCTATGCAAAATAATATTAAAAGCGACTAGTTGAATATCTTCTGAGCTCATTTTTGAAATCATTGTTACGCTCCCTTTTCTATAAGTTTAATAAACAGTGATTTGAATTCGGAAAAAGTTTGGCATTGCAATAACTGGTGTTGCATCGCTGAATCATCAATCAAATTGACGATTGCTTTTGTCATCATTGCTAAAGAAGGATTTTGATAAACAGACGGTGAAATAAGAAAAATAAAGCGAATATCAGGGTAGTTTTTATCCCAATAGACACCATGAGGAATCAGCGCAATCCCCATTTTAGATAATCTTCCTACAGGAACAGCAGGATGCGGTACCACAATGTTAGGACTAAAAAAGATATCTCCTAACGCCATTCGTTTAGCCATTTGTTTAATCATCTTTGATTTATAACAACAGGCTTCATTGACCGCTAAACGCTCCAATAAAAGATCTAAAATATCGTCTTTCGTTAATGGACATTGGCAATAATAAAAGTAATCAGCGGTCACCTCTTCAACGACTTGCTCAAGATAGGACAAATGGCTTTTTTCATTGACGATATAAGCCGATGATATCGTGTTCAGATTGGATGAAGTTATGACATGACGTGAAGAAAGATAACGCCGAATTTTTTGCACATCTTCTTCAGTAAAAAAAACAGAAACATGAAAAACCGGAATTTTAAAGACTTTGGCAGAAAGATCGACTGAAGAGATAATAAAATCCACTTCGTTTAACATGTCGGGTTCAATTTCATAATAGCCTCGGGTATCAATAATTTTAATACGCTCATCAAATTCACACTCGATCCGATTTTTTAAAAGTTGAGCGCTACCCAATCCGGTTGCACAAATAATTAATACTCTCATTTTTTGCGCATTTTTCAGTTTTTCAACCGAAGCCAAAAAGTGCAGGGCTAAATAACCCCATTCATCATCAGAAACAGTTAACTTAGTTAGATTAGGGAGTTGTTTAAAATAGTGCTTAACTAAGTCAAATAATTCGGGCGAGCAGGTTTTGATCTCATTCAGTAATGGATTTTCAAGTTTGATATTTTGCGCTAACCTTACTAACATCGGTTTTAAATGTTGAACCAAGCCATTTTTTAATTGCTCATCTTTCAAAAATTGATAGCCTGTTTCAAGCTGAATCTTAAGTAATAAATCGGTTAACATTAAGCTCAGTTGCGCATCTAAATCTTGTTGGATAAAGTTAGATTTACTCATCAAATGCAAGGTTAAATACATCTGTTCTTCTTTCGGAAAAGCAAAACCAATTACTGTCTCAATGCGATGAATTATTTTTTTCGCAACGTGAAATTCCAATGAACTTTTAGTTGTTTCTGGCATATCCAGATTTTGAATGGTCAGACCAGATTGTAAACGTTTAATGCTTAAAGAAAGATGCAACACAATATTTTGCATCATCACATCGGACAATTTTATGTTTGCTTCACGACACTCATCTAAAATAATAATGGTTAACGTGTCAAAACTGATTGCATCACTAAACTTATTTAAATAAGTTAAACGCTGCAAAAAGTTGATGGATTCTTCATGAAAAAAATAGCTCATAATAAAATGACGTTTGGCTTTTTCTGCACCGTCCACATAAAACAGCCGTTTATTTTTCTTTAAAGTCAGTTCAAAAGGTTGAAGCTGAGTTTTTATTTCCAGCATATCTTTATTGAGTTGTGATGAACTAATAAATAACTGTTCGGATAATGCTTCAATATCGATTTTTTGACATTCCAGTAATAGCAGATTAAGAATGTAGTGTTTGCGGTGACAGACTTCTCGTATATTGGCTTGTTCTTCATGCCGATCTAATAAATGATGTTCAATCAAAAACGAATTAAACGCCGTTCTATCCAAGATTTGCAATTGATAACCATAGCCTTGTTTACTGACAATTTTGGCGCCATTACATTCAATCAATGCTTTTAAATCGTTAAGATAAGTACGAACAGTTCTATCGGATAATGATAACTCAGTTGCCAGCAACGCACTGCTTTTAAACTGATTTTTTGAGCCGACTAATAGGCTAATAAGATCGCGTTGTTTATTTTTAATCATTATCATCCACACCTATAACAGCTAAAAAGATAAAGAATAGTGTGGTTGCTTTAGTTTGCTAATCAGACACACTCTAAGCAACATCGCCGGGCGCCGATCCTAAAACGGTCAAAAAACGGCGCCCAATACTGAAAACAGCAATGATCTAAAATTATTGGATATTTTCCTCAATCAATTTTGCTAATTGTTCAATCCCCGAAGGGGTAGGGATATAAGCTTGAAAAGGAATACTGACAACAGGCTTACCGACTTCATCGCCCAATTTTTTGAATTTATCTAACATCATCATCGTTTGTGGACTAATTAAAAACAGGGAAAAATCACTATTTTTAATCATACTACTGCCTTCGGTTGCTGAAACAGCATCAACTGAAATCGCCTTATTTTTATTGGTAAAATATTCGGTTGCTTTTTTTGCCATTAACGATGAAGACATACCCGCAGCACAAATAATTAACGCTTTTTTCATAGCTTCTCCTAAAAAGTTGTTATCCATAAAATGGGTTATAAATCAGAATTTTTATAAAACTTCACCATTTGACTCAATCACTTTTTTGTACCATGCAAATGAATCTTTGCGACTACGTTTTAACGTGCCATTCCCTTTGTTGTCCTTATCGACATAAATAAAACCATAACGTTTTTCCATTTCGCCCGTACCTGCTGAAACTAAATCGATACAGCCCCAAGGGGTATAGCCCATTAAGTCAACACCGTCTTGCAAAACAGCCAGCTTCATTTGCTTAATGTGTTCACGCAAATATTCAATACGATAATGATCATGTACTGCACCATTAGCCTCGACTTTGTCATAAGCACCAAAACCATTTTCCACGATAAATAACGGCAAATGATACATATCTGTAAACCAATTTAATGCGTATCGCAATCCTTCAGGATCGATTTGCCAACCCCAATCCGATTTTTTGACGTATTGATTACCGATCAAATCGGTTTTTTCATTAAATTCATAACGATCGTTGCCAGCTTTATGCCTGATCGCATTGGACATATAATAACTAAAGCCAATATAATCGACGGTGCCGTTTGCCAGTACCTCTAAATCTTGGCTGGTTACATCTAACTTAAAGCCTTTATGTTGCCAATATTTGATAATATGATTTGGATATTGACCATGAACATGCACATCGGCAAAAAAGTATTTACGTTCCATGACTTTTTGCGCCATTAATATATCACTCGGCTTACAGGTTTCGGGGTAGATAGGTACAAAAGCAATCATACAACCGATTTGAAAATCGGGATTGATCGCATGACCAATTTGCACGGCTTTAGCACTGGCAACTAACTCATAATGAGCCGCTTGATACATAATTTCTTCACGATTATCGCCTGCTTGATAATAAATCCCTGAATTGGTAAATGGCGCAAAGTCCTCATCAAAGTTGGCTTGATTATTAATTTCATTAAACGTCATCCAATATTTGACTTTATCTTTATAACGATCAAAACACACTTCGGCAAAACGAACGAAAAAATCGATTAATTTTCGATTACGAAATCCACCGTATTCGGTGACTAAATAATAAGGCAATTCAAAATGAGATAGGGTGACAACTGGCTCAATATTATATTTTAAACATTCATCAAACAGATCATCATAAAACTTCAAGCCTTCTTCATTTGGCGCAAGCTCATCACCTTTAGGAAAGATCCGTGTCCAAGCAATCGACGTTCTAAAACATTTAAAGCCCATTTCGGCAAAAAGTTTAATGTCGTCTTTATAATGATGATAAAAGTCGATGGCTTCATGATTAGGATAATACTCACCTTCAATAATTCCTTCGGTAATTTTACGATAACTTTTTGGCGAACCAACGGTCATGACATCGGCAACACTTATTCCTTTTCCACCCGCTTGCCAAGCCCCTTCTAATTGATGAGCAGCAACGGCTCCTCCCCATAAAAAATCTTTTGGTAAACCTTTATTATTCATAATCAAGCACCTATGTTTATTGACGATTCAAATTTAGTATAAAAGGAAAAATAAAGAATTACTAACCAACATTTTCCGTATTGATAAGGAAAATATCAGTGCAATATGGCAGGTTTAGCAAAACAGCAAATACAAGAAAGGAGAAAATAAAACATGAGGAAAATAAATTAATTATAGTTGCCAGATATCAACCAAAACGCTAAAAGAAATTCACACTATATATTGATCATCACAATAGAAATCGGTATTAACCATAAAAGAGTCTATTTGACTGAGTAAGAGCTTCAGATTTGACGAAATATCACACTAGATTGAACATATGAATAAGCCAACTATCAGAGTTGGCTTTTGTATTGTTCTAATACTCAAATCATATTGATAATATTATTTAGCGACCCATTTGCCGTTTTCATCTTTATGATAAAGCTTTTCAACTGCCGACCAAGCAACACGAAAGGCAACTTGCTCAGGCGGACTATTGTCTCGGCGTTTTTTCGGATCTTGGTATTCCTTAATCGCACTATTAAATGCCTCTTTAAATATATCTTGAGCATGTTCTGGCAGTACATGACGTACGGATTCAGGTAAATCATTGCGTGTTTTGTATGGCATATCACATCCCCTTTAAAAATGAATTATACATAATTGCAAAATTAATGGTGGGTAAATAGCGTCTGAAAAAGATTACTGAACATTAGAGTTTTACGCATTTAATACAATAAGGAATTAACAAAAAATAATCAATCATAATCTCTAAACCGATGTATGAAAGTATTTAAATATGTCTCCATTGACAATAAAACCACAAATTACATCGATACTACACAATGTTAAAAACACAGTTTTCCCCAAAAATTAGGTTTAATTAAATACCAATATCTCACCTAATTAAATATTAAATGACGACTATTAAGTAAAATTAACTAAGTAACCACATTAACGTCTAATGTAAATTTACAATAACAATGTACAAATTGATTGATAAATTAAGTAATCAACCAATGAAACCACTAATCTATATTATTAATTTATTGGTTGATTTATCACTAAAAAAAAGGTAATTTATAAACTTATTGATTACTCATTAATCTTTTTTTGCATTTAATAACTTTAATAAATATTTACAAACATTATTTTGTGTGGGATATGCTTTGTAAGGAATACTCGGATGTCAATTTCAAATCAGTCTTTGCTTAATCTAGTTTCTGCCGGTCTTAATGCCTTTAACGGTAGTGACACTTCTCAAAATCGTTACATTCTTAAGCTTGATAAATCCAGCGAATTAGATGATATTTCCATTTATTCGGTCGACCTTCAAGAACAGCTCGATAACCTGTGGCAATATACCATTATATTTACGACCGCTAACCGCTCACTGTCAACCGATGCAATCTTAAAACAACCGGCATCGTTTTCGTTTTTACCGGCGTCAATGAATGCACTGGTTGGTGGAATAAGTTCACTGGATAAACGACCGTCAACACGCACCGTTCATGGCGTGGTAACCGAGTTTAGTTTACTGTCGACCAGTAAAGATGAAGCCCGCTATCAAATCGTGTTACAACCTAAATTAGCCTTATTAAACAACAATATAGGTTGTGCCATATATCAAAATCAAAGTGTTGTTAGTGTGGTGGAATCAATCTTACGCCAACATGGTTTTACTGGCATAGACTACCGCTTAGAATTAATGCAAACCTACCCGATAAGAGAGCTGATAACGCAGTGGAAAGAAAGTGATTTAAACTTTATCTTGCGCTTACTGGCAGATGTCGGGATATGGCTACGTTTTGAAACGCATGCTGAACATCATTGTGGGGTGATTGTACTGGGGGATGAACAACAAGCCTTTACCAAACATGGCAGCATACTATACCAGACCCCAAGCGGAATGGGAGACCGCAGTTGTGACAGCATATGGGCATTATCGCAAACCACGCACACTACATTACAAACTGTCACAGTAAACGATTACAATTATCGTCAGGCAAAAGATAACATGCTATCGACTGCCAACACGGCTGTCAATTCAACCACGACATATGGTAACGATTACCGATACGATGAACATTACAAAAACCGACGACAAGACAAAGAAGAAAATGTCGTAGAAAGTGGGGAATGGTATGCCAAAATTCGGCATCAGCAGGCAATCAGCCACCAACAGATTATTTATGGATATTGTAATGATTTTACGCTGGCACCGGGTCAACAGGTGTTTATCGAAAACAGTCCTTTAGATAACATTAAAGACGGCGTAATCATCTTAACCACACGGGGCAGGGGAGACCGCAGTCAACCTTATCGAATCGAATTTACGGCAATACCGTTTAATGTATTAATTCCTTACCGCCCACAAGTGTTACCTTTTCCGGAAATAAAAGGGACACTACCGGCCAGAGTGACCAGTCCTGACAATGATACGTATGGTTACATTGATATACACGGTCGTTATCGGGTCAAGTTTAACTTCGACTTAGCACAGTGGCGCAGTGGTGAAGAAAGTTTATGGGTCAGACTGGCCCGAAGTTATGCCGGCAATCAATATGGCTTCCATTTTCCGCTGATTGACGGCACAGAAGTTGCCATAGCCTTTACCAATGGCAACCCTGACCGCCCGTATATTGCGCATGCTTTGCATGACAGTGCGCACCCCGACCATGTGACGACAATAAACAAACACCGTAATGTGATTCGTACCCCAACCAATAACAAGTTACGTATGGATGACAAACGGGGGCAAGAGCATATCAAGCTGGCGACCGAATACGGTAAAACACAACTCAATATCGGGCATCTTGTTAACAATAACAAAGAGCAACGGGGGGAAGGGTTTGAACTGCGTACCGATGAATGGGGGGCGATTGCGGCGAATCGAGGATTGTATTTGACCAGTCAGACCGAGCCGAAAGCGCAAGGCAAACAACTGGATATGCAAGGGGCAATTGCCGAACTGGAAAATGCGTTATCGATAGCTAAGGCACTCCAAAATGCGGCGGAACAAGCACAAAGTCATGCGCCAGATGTTGATTCACAACAACAATTACAAAGTTCGTTAAAAGACATGAATCAATCGGGGATACTTGCTTATGCCCAACAAGGCATAGCGTTAACCAGTCCTGAAAATATCCAGCTTACCAGTGCCAACAGTGTAACGGTGACAACGTCAAACCAGACGGATATCACGGCGTTAAAAAACATTACCGTATCTTCTTCAGAAGCGATTAGCTTACTGGCACAAAAATCGGGGATGAAAGTGTTTGCCAATCAAGATGATATTGATGTACAAGCCCAAAACGACCAAATAGCCTTGGCGGCAAAACAAGATATACAAATAAACAGTGTTGAGAGCAACGTTGAGTTTGCCGCAGCGCAAGACATGACGTTTATTTGTGGCGGCTCGTACATTAAAATCAGCAAGGCAGGGATTGAACTCGGCTCGCCAGATAACGTTTATCTTAAATGTAATGCAATGCAAAAAATGTCACCACATAGCATGAATCACTCCGGTCAGTTAAGTGATTCTGTCGATTGTCAGGGAACACAAGGGCAACAAGTGAAAGATCAAACTGGTTGTTTTAGTCTGGATTAATCAAAATAAAGGAATGTTGTAAAAATGCTAAAGTGTGGGCAAACGCCGATTGATTTAACATCAATATCAGAACAAGCAATGAATATTGCAAAGCAACTGATCGATGTTTCACGGGATTATAAAAACCGTTGCTTAGTGATACTGGATCCCTTTTTAAACCCGATTAACGAAGCGTTTATGCAGTATTATCAATTTCGAGTTCGTTTATATAAGATTCCAATCTATCATCAATCCGTTTTATCAAAAAGGTATCCATGGTTAATTGAACTTGATCTGACGGATAAATATGAACATGCCGTATTAACCTATATGGTAGATAAAGCATTAAAACAATTAACCCCACAATCTATTGCATCGGGTCGAGGTCAACAATATTGTGCTTGGTTATTTAGTTCAGAAAAAACCAAATCCATAATACATCAACTAAGTAACATGACCTTACAACTAAATAACAAAATACTGTTACGTTATTACGATCCAGCTGTGTTTTTTCAGTTGTTACATCTACTCAATCCTGCTCAAAAAAGCCGGTTATTCGGCATTATAGAGATGTGGGCAGTATTAAATCGGCAGGGTGAATTAAACATTCACCAAAATGAAGGCGAAATTCATTCTAACTATAACGGCGAACTGCTTATTACCCATGAACAGTATCAACAACTGCAATGTATTGGAATTAATAACATGCTTATCCAAGCAGACAAATTAACCAATCCTCAAAAAAATACAGATGAAATTGAAAATCTACAAACTATTATGCCTTGTCTGCTCCGTTTGAAGGCAAAAAAAATTGAGGATAATGATTTTCATTTGGAGTGGGCAAAATTAGCGCTAAAATTTGGGAAAGATTTTGATATCGCCTCACACATTGATGACAAAATTAAAGATTTATCAACGGTAAGTGAATATATTTCAATATTAAAAAAATTACAAGCTATAAGCCCTCAAGATTGGCAAACATTAGCGTTAAAAAATAAGGAAGAAAATGTATGACAGATTCGAATAAAACATCAAATTGTGGATGCCAAACACAGGGGATAGCAATATTACCGGTTAGATACACCGTTGTGCCTAAATACCTAAAAAGTACCCAACCCCATTGGGCAAACTCATCAAATGTAATCAATTTACCCTTATCTGAAGGTTATCAGTATCATGTAAGAACATTACGTGAAGGTTTTTTATACCTTTACATACCCGACAAACTGGGTAGCAAATGGCAAATCTATTCGATTGATAGTAAAGGACATATTATTAAACAATCTTCACATTATGACGCTCAACCGATTGCTGACTCAGAACAAAATTCGGATTATCATTGTCCTGAAGTAAAATCCAATCCATGTCATGATGCGTTTATCACTTTAGCTTATCCTGAACACTTAACCAAAGTCTATTTTGCTTTTAGTGAATACAAATGGTCGGATAACACCATCCAAAAATACGAAAACAATCCCGAACAACGCATGCAAATGATTGACATTTCACAATGGGAAGGTAACGCCGAAAGTGCAACGATTGCTAACCTAAGCAATATACAAAGTATATTAGACTTTGATCCTAACGTGGACAGAGAACAACTGCCTTATGATGAAAATCGACAGCTTATTTTCAGTAAAGATAATAAACATGGTCAAAATTGGGTAACATTTCACGACACCTTTAGCCAAAGTCGTGACAAACAATACCAATTTGACAAAACACTATTAGATAAAAATAGCACGTGTGAACCGTGGGGGCGTTTAACATCGGATTCAAGCGAACACTTAGCCAAAACGCTAGCCAAATATAGCCCAAGCAAAAAACCCATGATTATTGCTATTGAAGATCCGATTGGCGTCACAACCGAACTCAATGGTTATTATAACGACGCTTATGTCAGGGTTTTACAATTTCAGCAAGAACGCCGACTAGAATATGAAGCCTTAGCCTGTATTGAACATGGAAAACATTTAGCAGGATTAAAAAAATTTTCCGATGATTATTCTTTTCCACCTGAAGAATATTATCATATAAAGGGCATCATGAAATCAGGCAAAATAGACGACAACCCTGATAGACCCATGACCAATACCCGTAATGGGTTGCAAGCATTAATCCGTAATGAACTATATGGTAAAGCAGGCAGCTATGCTTATTTTCACGAGTTTGAAAGTTTTTGTACTGCAGATCTAAAAAGTCCTTATCCTGAACTGACTATATATGACATGTATGTTAATAGCGAAGCACTTAATGCTTCAAGGGGGCAGCAAGTCCTTCATAGACCAGGTCAAGCGGAAAAAATCAAAGAACTTCAATCAAATTTAGTACAAAAATATACAAACACCCTTAAAGACTTTTATAGCCAAGAATCGGCGTTAAAAGCAAAACGCGAAATCGATACTCAAAAATTTTTAAAAAAATACGATGAATTAGTCAATACTAAACCCTTTGAAGACAGGCAAAAAGAGCTACTCGAATTAGTCGACAAAAAATACCAAAGCCGTTCAAAACAGCTGATTAATTGGATTAAAGATAGTAATTTTTATTCCACCGCCTACCATGATCTTGACGGTAACAAACTTTATGAGTTGGACGAAGATTTTCATCCTAAAATCAAAGAATATAAGCAAACATTTGAAAACGTGCTTCAAGAAGCCCTAAAGCATAATGAAATAACGTCAGACGATTTAGAAGAACTTAGAAAAGTAAATATCGAAGGCATAATATTTTTATTTACCATTACTAATGCGACTCAAGGGCTAGAATTATGTGAACAGGGTAAAGCTTTTTTAGATGCCTTTACAAATTTGGATTATGCCAAAACGACAGATGACAACGTCAACGGCATGTTATGGCGAATGTTTGCTTATCATAATGATGACATGTTAAGCATGATCAACCAAGTCTTGAACGAAGCCGTAAAGCCAGAAAACAAATCTGTTGTTGAAACATCAGTTGATCTATTGATGGAAAAGCTTGAACACCTACCTTTTAATAAAATAGCCTTAAGATATAAAAAAGTACATGATGTGCTGTTGACCTTGGGCGAACTTAAACGTAATGATCCATTGGGTCTAATAAAAGAAAACTTGTTTTCGGTTAAACTGTTGGGCATTCCAATCACCCTTAAAATCAAAGGGTTGACAGGCGGTGAATTAAAAATGCTGAAACAAACAAAATTACTGCAACCCATTTTTGACCGCATTGCTAACTCGTTATACCATGCCAGTACCGTAATCTATAAAGCCTTATCATTAACCACAGCTGGGGTATTAAAAACAACGGCGATAACTTATTTACATTTAGAATTTCAACTCATTGCCGGATTGATTAATTTAGACCCGGGGCCTAATTTTGGCACAGCAACCGTACCGCTGTATCATCCACGTTGGAAGCTTGCCACCCGAAGAGCGGTGAACAAAGCCCGAACACTATTAAATGACGCTATTGTTAGTCTGGATAGGCGTCTTAATATTTTGTTTAATCGCACGTTGTCACAAGATAAAGCCAACAAAGTGTTTCATTTTATTTTTAAAGCCAGCGATGCCGACCCAGGGATATCAAAAACCCTGTCAAGGTCACTTAAATCGATGCGCATGTCAGCCGTAGTTGCCATGTTCGAACTATATAACTTTAATTCGATCAGTAAAACCAATCCTAATCTAGAAAAGGATGAGTTTTACAGTAATTTAAAAACATCAGCCGGTTTTGCCTTAGCGGCGGCTTCGGTTGAACTTATGGCAATGATCACCGCCGTGTCTAAAGGAACGCAGAATGTATTTTTTGGTCTAGGTAAAGCTTTATCAGGGGTATTAGGGGGGATAGCATCTTTTTGTCTGATTCCAATAGATTATTATAAATTAAGAGAAAGTGACAGTATATTTTTAAAAATTTTATTTGCTTTAGATGGATTTTCTTTATTCTCAATAGGCTTAGCTAGTGTATTGGTGGGTGCATCTCATCATTTTGTTTGGTGTCGAAATTTTTTAACCTCGAAAACAATGTTAAGTATTCTTAAATTTGTAGGACACCGTGTCGGTGTTAAAGAAGTGGCTTCGATTGCGGCTGCACGGTTAGTCTTGATGCGATCAGCGGGTTGGATAGGACTGGCACTTATGGTCTTTGGTTTTACCATTGATTATTTTAGCGATGATAACTTTGAAACCTGGTTAAAACGCTGTGCACTGCGTACCGATAAATATTTAATGCCACATAATAAAGCAAAAATTTATCAACTGCCCGAACAACAAAGCGCAGCGTTTAAAAATGACGTATTAAAAGAAATGTTTAATATTGACGATGAAGCACAAACCAATAACAATCAAGCAAATAAAGACAACACCAACGCCATTGATGTTGACGAAGCATTAGCACTAATCGAACAAGATTTACATAAAAGGGGTTTTTTACATGTCTAAACGGTATCGCATTTTAAAAGGCACAGTCAGCCAGCTACAAATTATCGATGACCCAAAAGAGATAGGCTCGAATAATGTTGGCTTAATCGCCATGATAGGGGCGCTAATTACTGGGGCGTTTGGCGTGGCGGCCGCCTTATTGACCACGTTGTCAGTGGGCAGCATTACCTTAGAAGGCAAAAAATTTAGTTGCTATGTCGGGCGTAAATTTGTCGAAGGAAAATTAACCCATATTAGTTTTAAAAATGGCGATTATGTGGAAATGGTTGTGGATAAAAGCGATGATGATAACCAGTATCAATCGTATGCGGTTCGAATACCGAAAACCCACGCTTTATACTTTCCTCACGCAGTGGATACACCGACTTTGCTTCGGTTAAAGTATTCAGCAATAGTCGCTGGTGTATTAAGTTTATTAGCTTATTTATTTTTCTTTATTATGCTTTTAACTGATTTAAATGAAGATTTTTTTTTCAATTTGGCTATTTTTACTATATCCACTCTTATTGGTTTTTCTGCTATTTTGATTATGCTTTTTTTCTTAACGGGTGGTCGTTACTCTTTTATCGGTAATCGTATTTTTGCCACCTTAGGCTATCCTAAACCTTGGTTACATGAAACGTTAGATGAACATTTGCGTTTTAAAAAATTAAACCGCTCGGGCGATCCTGAGCTTTATGACGATCCACAAACCCCCGAATTTGAACGAATCAAAATACATGATCGTAATGCCACTTATTATTGCCGAACGCCCATTATACCGGATTGGGTCGAGGTGATTGATGAGCGGGGTTTTACGTCAGATATTGATGATCAACCGCCCAAATTAAATCACACGGAATAGTAACAGTATGGCAAAACAGTATCGCATTTTAAAAGGCACGGTCAGCCAGCTACAAATCATTGATGACCCAAAAGAGCTAGGGTCAAATAATGTCGGCTTAATCGCCATGATAGGGGCGTTGATTACCGGGGCGTTTGGCGTGGCGGCCGCCTTATTGACCACGCTGTCAGTGGGCAGCATTACCTTGCAAGGAAAACATTTTAGTTGCTATGTGGGGCGAAAATTTGTCGAAGGCAAATTAACCCACGTTGGTTTTAAAAATGGCGATTATATTGAAATGGTCGTGGATAAAATTGATGATCAATATTACCAATCGTATGCGGTCAGAATCCCCAAAGCTCATGCCTTATATTTTCCTCACGCAGTAGATACACCTACTTTTCTTCGTTTAAAATATTCAGCCATAATAGCAGGTGCATTTTCTTTTTTAATTTATCTAATCTACTTAATTTTGATATTAACAGATTTAAATGACGATTCTTTTTATTATTTTACTTTATTTACTGCTGCCACTGTTTTTTTGTTTTTCGTTTTAACAATTATGTTTTTTTTATTAACCGGTGGTCGTTATTCTTTTATTGGTAATCGCATTTTTGCCACATTAGGCTACCCTAAACCTTGGTTACATGACACGTTAGATGAACATTTGCGTTTTAAAAAATTAAACCGCTCGGGCGATCCTGAGCTGTATGACGATCCACAAACCCCCGAATTTGAACGCATCAAAATACATGATCGCAATGCCACTTATTACTGCCGAACACCCATTATACCGGATTGGGTCGAGGTGATTGATGAACGGGGTTTTATGCCAGATATGGATAACCCACTACCCAAATTAAATCACACGGAACAGTAACAGTATGGCTAAACGGTATCGCATTTTAAAAGGCACGGTCAGCCAGCTACAAATCATTGATGACCCAAAAGAGCTAGGTTCGGATAATAATGTCGGCTTAATCGCCATGATAGGATCGCTAATTACCGGGGCGTTTGGCGTGGCGGCCGCGTTATTGACCACGCTGTCATTGGGCAGCATTACCTTAGAAGGCAAAAAATTTAGTTGCTATGTCGGGCGTAAATTTGTCGAAGGCAAATTAATCCATATTAGATTTAAAAATGGCGATTATGTGGAAATGGTCGTGGATAAAAGTGATGATGATAACTATTATCAATCTTATGCGGTTCGAATACCGAAAACCCATGCTTTATATTTTCCTCGTTCAGTAAGCATGTCAACTTTGCTTGCGTTAAAATATTCAGCTTTTATAGCGGGTGCATTTTCTTTATTTATTTATCTAATCTACTTAATTTTGTTATTCACAAATTTTAGTGACGATTTTTTTTACTATTTTGCATTATTCACTGCTGTCACTGTTTTTTTATTTTTTGTTTTTACAACTATCATTTTTTTATTAATCGGTGGTGTTTACTCTTTTATTGGTAATCGCATTTTTGCCACCTTAGGCTATCCTAAACCTTGGTCACATGATACGTCAGTTGAACATGAGCGTTTTAAAAAATTAAATCGCTCTGGCGATCCTGAGTTGTATGACGATCCGCAAACCCCCGAATTTGAACGAATCAAAATACGCGATCGTAATGCCACTTATTACTGCCGTACGCCCATTATACCGGATTGGGTCGAGGTGATTGATGAACGGGGTTTTACGTCAGATATTGATAATCAACCGCCCAAATTAAATCACACGGAACAGTAACAGTATGGCAAAACAGTATCGCATTTTAAAAGGCACGGTCAGCCAGCTACAAATTATCGATGACTCAAAAGAGCTAGGCTCGGACAATAATGTCGGCTTAATCGCCATGATAGGGGCGCTAATTACTGGGGCATTTGGCGTAGCGGCCGCGTTATTGACTACGCTGTCAGTGGGCAGCATTACCTTAGAGGGCAAAAAATTCAGTTGCTATGTCGGGCGTAAATTTGTCGAAGGCAAATTAACCCATATTAGCTTTAACAATGGCGATTATGTGGAAATGGTCGTGGATAAAAGCGATGATGATAACTATTATCAATCTTATGCGGTTCGAATACCGAAAACCCATGCTTTATACTTTCCTCACGCAGTGGATACACCGACTTTTCGCCGGTTAAAGTATTCAGCTATAATAGCGGGTGCACTTTGTTTCTTTAATTATTTAATAATTATTTTAGTTGTTTTCTTCGCTGGTTCGTATGAAGATTTTTTATACGAATTGGTTTCTTTTGCTTTAATCACTTTTATTGTGTTTTTTGTTTTAACAATTATGTTTTTTTTACTAGCAGGAGGTCGTTACTCTTTTATCGGTAATCGCATTTTTGCCACCTTAGGCTATCCTAAACCTTGGTCTCATGATACGTCAGTTGAACATGAGCGTTTTAAAAAATTAAATCGCTCGGGCGATCCTGAGTTGTATGACGATCCACAAACCCCCGAATTTGAACGAATCAAAATACGAGACGCTAAAGCTACTTATTACTGTCGAACGCCAATCGTACCGGATTGGGTCGAGGTGATTGATGAACGTGGTTTTACGCCAGATATTGATAATCAATAATCACATATTCAATTTAATATAGTCAGTTAAGATATAAAATAATAACAAGGAGTGAACATGAAATCCAAATATCGTCCCCAACTATACGGTTGGCATCGTGATTTTAAAAAAGGGGAACAATATAGCTCATTTGAGAAGGATTCCTTATTATATGCCAACGATAATTATTGTGCGTTTATTCGTCATGATAACTTAGAAAGTTTAATAAATGGTTTGTTTTATTTGTTTTTATTCTTTGTTAATAGTTATGTCATTTTTATGTTTAGTCAATTATGTTGTGAGTTATTGTTCGCTAATAAACCGATTGATATTTATTTTTGCCTTTTTAATGTTACCATTTTGTTACTTTTAATTTTTTTAATGTATTTATTTGCTGTTCCGGGAGTGTGTCGTAATCTGTTAACGTTTGGTGGAAGTCCGATTATTTTTAACCGTAAAACGGGTAAGGTCTATATCAATGAAGGTTATTTTTTTAACTTTAAATTGTTTTATAACCCGCTTTATATGTTTTATCCTTTAAAAAAACGAATTAAGGAATATGATTGGGCAGATTTGCAAGGTGTTGTGTTGCAGTTTAGGTCTTCAAGATTTTCGTCATATATGATTGTATTAATGGTATGTAAACCCGATACCTATAAAACAGTCGATCATATTATATTTCAACCATCAGTCTTATATTATGGATCTAATTGTTCATGGGGATGGTTAAATAATTTTATGTATTATGAAGATAATTTATTCAGTTTTAACGACGGCAAATATAAATGGGAACAAGAAACCCAATTTAAAAAAGAGATTATAGAAGGTCAAGGTTGGCCAGACTGGATGGTCGAAGCGTTTAATGCCACCACGCATGACGAGCTAGCCGACATCAAACAAAAGTATCATATTAAGCCATAGTCAACACTTACATAATGTATTTAAGGTCAACATTTTTTTTGTCGGTATTGACTGGCTTAATTATCTTAATTTGAATGCTTTTAAGGCGTCAAGATTAACTTTATTTTTTCACATCAACCACATAACGACCTTTTATTTGCCCTGCTATCATTTTAGTGGCGATATCATTACAGTCATTTAAAGTGATGGTCTTGCCAATATGGGATAGCATTGATGCATCAAGATGTTGGGATAATAACTGCCATGCCGCTAAACGATTTTGATAAGTTGCCATTACACTATCAACACCGGCTAATGTTACGCCACGCAAAATAAATGGTGCAACCGTTGCAGGTAAGTCCATACCTTGTGCCAATCCACAGCAAGCCACTATACCACCATATTGTGTTTGTGCACACGCATTTGCAAGTGTGTGTGACCCAACGACATCGACAACGGCAGCCCATTGTTCTTTTTGGAGTGGTTTGCCTGCTTGTTTTAATGGTTGGCTGTCAATGATATTGGTTGCACCAAGTTTGCTTAGGTAGTCTTGATCATCCATTTTGCTGGTCGAGGCTGTTACGTTATAACCTAATTTGCTTAGCAGGGCAACGGCAACGGAACCCACGCCACCACTTGCACCCGTTACAAGAATAGCGCCATTTTGCGGTTTGATGCCGAAATCAAGCAGTCGTTTTACACATAAGGCGGCGGTATAGCCGGCAGTACCCAAAACCATTGATTGATAAGGCGTGATATTTTGTGGTAACGGAATTAACCATTCTGATTTTAAGTAGGCATATTGTCCTAAACATCCCCAGTGGGTTTCACCACATCCCCAACCGTTTAAGATGACCATATCCCCTTTTTGATAGTGACCATTTGCACACTCAATAACACAGCCCACACCATCAATGCCCGGTATCATTGGCCATTGCCGGACAACGGGGCTTTTGTTAGTGAGTGCTAATGCATCTTTATAGTTAATGCTTGAGTAGTGAACTTCGATTAATGTGTCACCTTGTTGAGCAAGTAATTGTTGTTGGGAAAGGGTTTTTATAGAACTTGTAAAACCGTGGTTTTCATCTTTTTCTAATACAATAGCTTTGAATGACATGGTTATTCCTTATTACATTTGGCAATCTAAGGTATGTTTACTCACTGAATTGGTAGAACAGGTAGTCAGCGAACAGGCTGATTTAATGTTGCTAGACAGTCGGTCTAAAAATTATAGACCGATTGTCTAGTCTATTGCAACAGATATTAATCAAGCTATTGAAGCGCTAAAATCGCCATCAATCGTATTAATCAATCGGGTTAATTTTACGGTTATTTCAGTCAGCCTAAACTTGTATGATGGCTTTAATATAAAAAAACCGATATTGGTTTGATCACATAATATCGGTTTTAATTGGGTTGTTATATTAATTTACCAGTTGGCTTTGATGCCTATTGACCCATTTATTGGGGCTTTGACTCTGGCATTGCCACCATTTGACCAAGTGTGACCCAATTCACCGTAGGCGGTAAATTGCGTGTTGATGTCAACGCTTCCACCAATCGCTAATTCGGTACTGGTCTGTGACGCACCACTACGGATTGTCTTGGTATAACTTGGTGTAGCGAAGTGGGTACGATCAGCACCATTTGGCGAATAGAACAGATTTACTCGCGCATAGGGTCTTAATGTGCCAAAAACCATAGCAAAATCGTTTTCGAGTCTACCCCCAATACGGAATAGCCAAGCATTATTATTACTATGTTTGACGGTTGTGTTACCATTTATATGGCTTTTATCCAGATCGAGCCACTGGTGTATAATCTGTGCTTGAGGTTCTAGCTTCCAACCCATATCACTGAATGTAAACGGTTTACCTAATTCGAGTGAAGCGGTAGCGCCATAGCCTTTTTGTTTGCTGTTGGTGTTACTGTTTGGTTTGATATTGACTTTATGTCGTGCAGCTTGCACCACTAAATCCAGATAACTGCCGTCATCATGCGTGTAAGTCCCATAAGCACCAATAAAATACGTGTCAGTCGTATTTTTTCCAACATGTCCATTTATACCACTAGCAAACCCGTTAACTTTTAAGTCACCGTATAGGTAACCAAAATAAGCGCCTATACGCCAATCATTATCTTGCCAGATATCACTACCTAATTGTAAACCGGTGTAATTTCCTTTGCTGTGAGTATTTAATACGCCGTTTTGTTTGATATCTTTGCGTGCTGCAATGAATCTACCCCATGTGTTAGTGACATCGTTGCTTGGCGTATTACCTATGCGTTGGTGTAGATTGCTGAGCATGATAATATCCGCTTGACGTAATTGCTCACTCACCGCTGAATAAAGTGGGGCTTCTTTTCGGTAAGTTAAGCGTTTGTTGTTGGTATTATGCTTTTCTTCTTTTTGATGATTTGAATCAATAATAGGGTTCAAATCGTGATTATTTTCATCATTGTTAGAATCAGTTGTTCCCGGATTATTTTCTTCATTCTTTGAATGAGTATTATTCTTGTCGGTATTTTGATCTTCATATAGGTTGTCCAAATAGGAGCGTAAATACCAATTATCATTTTGATGATTGAGATCACCTTTATAAAGATAATATTCGAAAGCGCCGACATCTAAATGTCCACCTTGAAGATTGAATGCGTCATTGGTACTACTACCGGTCACATTTACCACTTTAATGCCATTTGTATTTGTGGTGTCCGCCCCAATTCCATTGACATTATTTATCTGTAATTGTGTTTGTCCAGTTACATGACCATTCACATTTAATCTATCGGTATCACTTTCACTACCTTGTACCACGGTATCCAGTATTAATTTACCATTGTTGCCGACATAGTCACCGTTAATTATTAAATTTTCGCCAGCCTTTGAATTACTCAGCGTTATGGTTCCTGCGTTATTGATGGTACCGTTTACCGTAGCTTGATTTAATGATGTTTGTAATTTCAAAACAGAATCAGCGTTTAAGTTAAGGTTTTGAGTATCTAAATCGCCTGTTAATGTAAATGTTATCCCTTGCCCTACGTTGATATTTTCCCAATTTAGCACAGATACATCGCCACTACGCCCCGTACTTGTTGATGATCCTGTCAGATCTTGGTAAAGATTCAGTGTATCGGTTGACGATGATTGTGAACTGCGCATTGTATCACTACCACCATCAATAATCGTGAGGTCGGTAATATTCGCATTTTTATGAATGGTGAGGGTATCATTACCCGTTCCAAGTAGGATTTGTCCACTGATTTTTGAACCATCATTAAGAGTAATTATCGCATCACTAATTTCATTTTTAATTGATGCGCCTATTAGGGCTGAAACATCCGATCCTGCATTAAGATTGATATAGGTTTTTGTCCCAACATTACCTGATGAGTAAATGCCAGCACCAGGAAGGTTAAGTTGATTTTGCCCCTTACCAACTACCGTGCCTGCGATATCAATTTTAGTTATGCCTGTCCCGTTATTGGTGACATTAATCCCACTATTTAGTCCAATTATGCTACCAGCCTTTTGGGATAAGATGAGATCGCTTGATGTATTGCCGTTTTTAACTAGTATTCCCGAACCGTTATCACCATTAATATTTCCTGATACAGTAATAGATGAAATTCCTGTTCCTAAATTACTCACATTGATACCATTATCTGAACTGGTTACGCTACTGGTTGCCTTTTGTTCAATATATAAATGTTGAGCTTTATTTTTATTGGACGCTGAGATCGCATCTCCACGCCCTGCTTGAATGTTACCTTCGATAGTAATGCTTGTCGATCCTAATCCTTGGTTAGTCAGATTGATCCCATTTTTACTTCCTTGAATATGTGCCTGATTTTGGAGCGAAAAGATCAGATCTTTTGTTGTAACATCATTAGCCACAATGATTGCATCTAAAGAATGGCTTAGGACAGATCCATTAATGTTAATAGAGGTTGAACCACGACCTTTATTCACTAAATTGATGCCATTGAGTTGTCCTGTAATGGTGGCATTATTATCAAGTATTACAGATAAATCATTAGCGGTTGAATCATTTGAAGCAACGATTGCATCATAAGTTGAACCGGTTACATTACCGGTTAATGTTATATAAGATGAACCTTTACCTTTGTTGGTAATATTGATACCGTTTTTTTGGCCTGTAATGTTACCTTGTATATGATTTATCTTCATATCTGTTGTATGGACATCGTTAACAGCATATAACCCATCGTATTTTGCACCGATTACATTTCCCGACGTGGTAATGTTGGTTTCACCTAGACCACTGTTCGCCATATTGATACCGTTTAATGCACCATAAATATTTCCTGATGATTGCTTAACGGTTAGATCATGTGAATTGGTGCCATTTAAGGCGTACATACCGTCATTTTTCTGTCCTTTTATCACACCTGATGTTGAAATAGAAGTCGATCCATTGCCATGATTGGCAATGTTGATCCCATTGGCATTCCCGTTAATGATGCCTGCCGATTGTGTAATAGATAAATTTTGAGTGTTTGATTGATTCGCGGCATATAAACCGTCGTTATTATTGCCAAATACTTCGCCTGATGTGGTAATAGTGGTTGAACCTTTACCGCTATTGGCCATGTTTATTCCATTTAAATTACCAGAAATTTTTCCACCTTTTTGGTTGACGGTAATGTTTTGCGTGTTGATATCATTAAAGGCATACATGCCATCATTATTTTTCCCAATGACTTCACCCGATGTGGTAATTTGGGTTGAACCGTTGCCTTTGTTCGCCATGTTTATGCCATTTTTATTACCTTGAATACTTCCGTCTGATTGTTCGACGGTAAGATGCTGAGTGGTAGTATTATTAAGGGCAAACATACCATCATTTTGGTTGCCTAACACTTTTCCTTGTGTGGTTATGAATGTGGATCCCTTTCCTTTATTAGCAAGATTAATCCCGTTCATATTGCCACTGATTTTGCCACCGTTTTGTTTAATCGTCAGATCTTGCGTGTTGACATCATTCGCCACATACATGCCATCATTATTTTCGCCTATGACATCACCCACTGAGTTAATGGTGGTTGATCCGTTTCCTTGGTTGGCAAGATTGATGCCATTAAGCTTGCCATTTATAGAGCCCCCAGATTGATGCACAGTAAGGTCATGCGTATTGTTACCGTTATAGGAGTATAGCCCATCATTTTCAGTACCAATAATATTACCTAAGGTGGTGATAAAGGTTGAGCCTTTACCATTATTCGCCATATTGATCCCGTTTTGCTTACCTTGAATCTTGCCGGATAACTGATTAAGTGTGAGGTCATGGGCATTGGCATGATTAGCATTGAATAACCCGTCATTTTGATCACCAATGACATCACCTGAAGTCGTGACCAGTGTTGAACCGTTACCATTATTTGTCATGTTAATACCATTTGTACTACCATGAATCGTGCCTTCTAATTGGTTAACGGTGAGATCTTCTGTATTTTCTTTGTTGACGACAAACATGCCATTTGCTGTTTGACCTTCAACACTTCCTGATGCATTAATCAACGTCGATCCTATACCGTTGTTTATAATATTGACACCATTTGCGTGGCCTTTAATACTACTGCCATTCATTTGTGTAACGGTGATGTCTTTGGCTGTGGTATCATTAAATATGTAAATTCCTTCATGTTGGCTACCAATGACTTCGCCAGAGGTAGTGACCGTTGTCGAGCCCGTTCCGCTATTGTTTGCATAAATACCATTTGTTCTGCCCGATATACTTCCTATCAGTTGGATAACCTTAAGATCCTTTGCACTTGTCGCATTATCAGCTTGTATTCCGTTGGCTGCTTCACCAACAACGCGTCCAGAAGTGGTTAGTGTTGTGGTTCCGTTACCTTTATTCTCGACTTTGATCCCATTTTTTTTACCCTGAATGCTACTGTTACCCATTTGTGATACTTTTAAATCTTTTGTGGTTTCGGTATTGTTTACCGCGAGCCCATTCTCAGCTTTTCCTGTAATCACGCCTGATAGCATGATGTTACTTGAACCAATACCGCCGTGAGTAATATTCACTCCACTGGCTTCTCCAGTTATGGAGCCAGCCGCTTGGTTAAAAGTAAAATCACTGGTGTTACTGTCGGTTGTGTAATCGTATCCATCATTCGAGTTGGTAATATCGTTTGATATAGTGATGTTTTTTGAGGTGGCAAAAATACTTATGCCAGCGCTGTGATTAATAAAATTCTGTAGAGGATTACCGCTGTATGGAAAGTTTAATGATTGATTAATATAATGTTTTTGTGAAACAATTGCATTATTTAAATCGTTTGCCGTGTCACTTGCATAACTGTAATGTGTTAATACAAAACTCAAACTAACAACAGTAAGCAATTTGACCGAAAAACTTTTACCTTTTGATTGGGTATTTTCCGAAGTTGGTACATAACTTTGACGTACTGCATCCCAAATAAGCCTATAAATTTTGTTCATTATTTCCTCTCACTTAATCAGAGATATTTATATTTATGTAAAATATAGCTTGTAATTTAAATGAAAATGCTGATAGAAAATTAACCAACGAATATTTTGTTTTTATTGTAACGAGATACAAAAAACTTATGAAAATTTAATGCATTATGTAAAGATATTTATGAATAAAAATAAAATTGCGTTATTTACAAATAAAATGATGAAACGAAGTACAAGGTGGAAAGATTGTCTATTGAAATTATCGATTATTTTTTGCTTGAAAAGATAGTACGATAATTCGCTATTATTTGTATCATATTGCCTAGTGATAGGCAATCAAAATAATATAAATTGTCTTTTAAAGGTTATTTAAGCGTGCGTAACATGAATTGGTTAGGAAGGAATAAATCAAAATTAACCATTGGTATTATTGAATTATTTTATCTAAAAAAAGTTGAATAAACAGATCTAAAGGTGCCGATTTTTTTATTAATTTACTACGAGTTACGGCGCCTTCCCAACCAATCCAAAAAAATTCTGCAAGGGCTTTACAGTTTACCGCTGAACTCAGTTCTCCGCATTGTTGTGCCTGTAATAAACAGTGTTCTAGTTTGGCCTGCCAATTTTGTAAAATCTGTTCAAGTAGTTGTGCATACCCTTCCGGTAATAACGATTCTTCTTGGATTAGTTCGCCAATTAAGCAACCACGATTAAAATCATATTTTGCCATGCCTTGTTTAGCATCTTCATAAAAAGCTTTGATTCTAGCGAGTGGTGATGATATCAAGCTGTCGGTTAGATGTTTATCTAATTTATGACTAAAAAAGCTATCATAAGACGCGATAATGGCTCGCCCAAAATCTTCTTTACTTTTGAAGTAGTAATAAAATGACCCTTTGGGTACACCAACCTGTTTCAATATACTTTCTAGATTTGAGGATAGGTAGCCATAAGTTGTCATTAACGCCATGCCACTACGGATCAATGCTGCTTTAGTGTCGTTACCTTTTTTTGAGAATGACTGTGTTGACATAGTGATTTATAGGGGGTTGTCAAATTGTTAAAAAGATTCTCATAATAATGAGTCGTTTTAATAAAAGCAATCTTATTGTGCATGTGGGTTATAGACACCAAAATGAATGGTGTCACATAACATTGTTAAAATGTGACTTTCACCGCTTAGCATGATAATGGTTAGATTATCATGCTTTTGGGAGGTATTGAAGCAGTGAAGTATTTTGTTTGATTAACTTATTGTTTAAATAATCCTTCATTAAAAAATAAGATGTTAATTTAATGCCGATTGTTTCTTTTGCGCTGCTGATGATACAGCACCGATAAACACCACATCGCTGGAGGAATTTAATGCGGTTTCAACGGAGTCTTGAATGACACCTATTGCAATGCCAATACCAATTACATTTGCTGAAATTTCATTCGGTATGCCAAACATACTACAGGCAACCGGAATAAGAAGCAGTGAGCCACCGGCAATACCTGATGCACCACAAGCACATATAGAAGTAATAATACAGAGTAAAAGTGCGGAGTAGATATCGACATGGATATTCGCACTTGCTGGCATTGAGTTGACAGTGGCAAGTGTCAAAACGGTTATGGTGATTGCCGCCCCAGACATATTAATCGCAGCACCAAGTGGCACAGCAACCGAATAGGTATCTTCATCCATTTTATATTTTTTACAGATTTCAATATTAACAGGAATATTGGCGGCAGAGCTACGGGTAAAAAAGGCGGGGATCGCACTTTCTTTTAAAGATGTAAATACTAATGGATAAGGGTTTTTACGCATAACCAAAAATGCGAGTAGGGGATTAATCACTAATGCGACAATCAGCATACAAGCGACTAAAACAATCAGTAAATGCGCATATTTTAATAATTCGCCAAAGCCTGTTTTTGCCAGTGTTGATGCTACAAGTCCAAATACACCTAAGGGCGCAAAACGGATGATAATTCTCACAATAAATGAGATAGCATAAGATAAATCGCTCATCATGGTTTTGGTTGTTTCACTTGAGTGCCTTAAGGCTAAACCAATGCCCACACCCCATATAATTAAGCCAATATAGTTGGCGTTGATAAGGGCACTAACTGGATTATCGATCATCTTTTCTAATAAGGTTTTTAATACCGCAGAAATGCCATTAGGTGGAGTAAAGGTTAAATTTTCAAGTGTATCACCAAATGAGATTTGCGACGGAAATAGAAAGCTGGCAACCGTGGCTAATAATGCTGCTAACATCATTCCAGTCAAATAAAGTGCAATTAAGGGTTTCATGTTTGCTTGCTTGCCTTGTTGGTGATTGGCAATTGAGGCAATAACGAGAATCAATACTAATATTGGCGCAACGGATTTAAGCGCATTGATAAATAGTTCTCCAATCAAAGACATATCTAAGGCGGTTTCTTTTGAGACGGCAGCCAAAATAATGCCTAAAATTAATCCTAATAGTATCTGTGGTATTAATCCCACTTTCAGATAGAAACGAACTAATGGATTGGATGATTGACTCATAATTGTTTTCCTATTTTGAAACAAAATCTGTATAACAAGCCGAAACAGTACCATAATTCATTAGTATCTTTATAGAAAATAATCATTATCATAATGTTTTTTTATATAGCGCTTGAGATAATTATTAAGATTAATTACGCAGTGATGTGAAAGCGATTTTAAATCGTTGCTAGAAGATGATAATTAATATCACAAAGTCTAAAAATGTATTTTTATTTTTTATCGATTTGGAAGCGTGATTGGATGAATGATTGGGCTAAATTATAAAAGTAGTAAACAAATTTCAAGATAAAACCGATAGCAACAACGTTATCGGTTTTATCTGTTTTTGAATTAGGATGCTCAGTAATATTACCAGTTGGCTTTAATACCTATTGAACTACTGAATGGCGCTTTAACTCTCGCTTTTCCGCCATTAGTCCACGTATGCCCAACTTCAGTGTAAATACTCATTTGATTGTTTAATTCATAACTGCCACCAAGTGCAATTTCTGAGCTGAGGTATTTTGCGCCATTACTGAATTTTGTTGATGCACTCTGGCTGGCAAAGTTAATACGATCGGCACCATTAGGTGAATAGAATAAATTCGCCCTTGCATAGGGACGTAAAATACCGGTTTCAGTTTGGAATAGACCTTCAAATCGACCACCAACACGGAATAACCATTTATTGATATGACTTTGTTTAATTTTAGTGTTTCCACTCACATGACTATCATCCAAATTTAACCATTGGTGAATGATTTGAGCTTGTGGTTCTAACTTCCAGCCACTATCCGATAAGTTAAAGGGTTTGCCTGTTTCGATCGATGCACTGAAACCGTATCCTTTTTGTTTGCTGTTTTTATTTCCATTCGGTTTTACATCGGTATGATGATGTGCACCTTGTAAAACAATATCCACATATGTGCCATTGTCTTGCATATAGGTACCATATGCACCTAAAAAGTATGAATCGATTTTGTTACTTCCCACTCGACCATTTTTGCCACTCGCAAAGCCATCAACACTTAAATCTCCACGCAAATAACCAAAATAAGCCCCCATACGCCATTCTTTATTCTGCAAAATATCACTACCTAACTGTAAGCCTGTATAATTCCCTTTGCTATGTGCGTTAGCTATACCGCTCTGTTGTAAATTGATCCGTTTATTGATGAATCGGCCCCAAGTCATCGGTGAATCTAAAAATGGCGTATTGCCGATACGTTGGTGCATATTGCCTTGCATTATATTATCAGCTTGACGTAATAGGGCGGGAATGGCAGCAAACATTGGGACTTCTTTTCGGTATGTTATTGTTCCAGGGGTTACATTAGGATCTTGCGGGTCAGGGTCGATAATCGGGTCGGTAGGTTCTGTATGGTTATCTGGATTGTTCGGGTTATCCGGATTAGTTGGATTAGTCGGATTTTCGGGGTTGGTTGGGTTGTCCGGATTGATTGGTTGCTCTGGATCTTTAATCAGAAATGATCGTAAATACCAATTATTATTTTGTTTATTAATATCGCCTTTATATAGGATATATTCGTAAGCACCCACATCGATATGTTGATTTTCAATGCTAAATGCATCATTCGTGCTCGTACCATCAACATGAACGACTTCAATGCCATTGGTATTACCTGTATCCGCACCTAATCCATTAATATTATTGATGCTGATAAATGTATTGCCCGATGTGTTACCGTTTACAATCAATTTATCTGTTGGACTATCACTGTCTTGAACAACGGTGTCGAGTATTAATTTACCATTATTACCTATGTAATCACCACTTATTGTCATGTTATCGCCGGCAATAGTGTTGCTTAAAGTGATTGTTCCACCATTGTAGACGTTACCATTAACTTTAACTTGATGAAGAGAAGGGTGCAGGTCAACTACAGCACCAGATTCAAGCGTTAGCTTGTTGGTGTTAAGATCACCGGTTAATGTTAATCTACCTGTATTTTTAAGTGTAATATCTTCCCAATTATAAATAGCAACATTATTAATGGCACCATCAGAGGTTGAAGAACCTGTAAGATGTAAATTCAGTATGAGCGTATCAAGTTCAGATGCGCGCCTGATTTGATTTTTTTTCTCGCTACCATCAATGATAGTGAGTGCAGAAATATCGGCACCTTGATTCATGATCAAGGTATCATTGCCCGAACCTAATCTGATTTCTCCACTTACTTTAGAACCATTATTTAGTGAGACGATGGAATCGGTTGATTCATTTCTTATCGCAATATTATTTGCTGATGAAACATCAGCACCTTGATTAAGATTAATATAGGTTTTCGCGTTTTCTTTACCTGAAGTATAAATACCATTCCCAGATACATTATCTTGGCTAATCACTTTGCCCGATATATCAATTTGCGTGAAGCCTGAACCATTATTTATCGCTTTAATACCACTATCAAAACCTGAGATTACGCCATTTAATTGAGTAATTGTCATATCGGTTGCTGTTTCTCCATTAATTAAATGAATTCCTGAACCCATGTTAGCTGTAATATTTGATGAAGATGATAATGAGGTAAAGCCTTTTCCTTCATTTAGGGTATTAATACCATTATCAAAACTTTTAATATTACCAGACGATTCAATTTTGAGGTTTTGTGTCAAATTTTTATTTACCACGAAAATACCATTACCACCATTAGAAAGAATTGAACCTTCATTAACAATATGCGTAAATCCACGTCCCTGATTGGTGAGGTAAACACCATTTAAAGCGCCTTCTATATTGCCTTCTTTCTCTTGTTTAAACGAAAGATTGTTCGTGTTGGTATCATTAACCACAAGGACAGCATCTCGGGTTTGGCTATTTATTTTCCCTGCCACTTTTAATCCTGTTGAACCTTGTCCATTATTTAATAAATTAACGCCGTTAATATATCCCTTAATTTCACTGTTTTTTATCTGTCCAAATATCAAATTATTGGTTGAAGACTGTCCTATAACTTCTACTCCATCAAGCGAGTTACCGGTAACGTTATTGGCTATACTGACTAGGGTTGAACGTGTTCCATTGTTGAGCATTTTAATGCCATTTAATTTACCATTAATTTCGCCAGATGATTGAATCACAGTCAGATCTTTAGCATGAGAATTATTGATAGCATTAATACCATGACCTTCTAATCCATTAACCTTACCTAATGTGGTAATGGTACTGGAATTTTGACCATTATTTAAAATATTAATGCCATGATTTGATCCTGTGATATTGCCGTCTAATTGACCAATTTTTATTTCTTGTGTATTATCATTTCCTACTGCATAAAGGCCGTCTTCTTGACCGCCAACAATATCTCCAGATGAATTAATTGATGTTGATCCTGTTCCATTATTTTCAATGTAAACGCCATAAATTAACCCTTTAATCAATCCCGATGTTTGCGAAACAACAAAGTTAGTACTTGATTGATCATTTAATGCATGAATACCATTTTTTTGGCTACCAACCACATCACCCGATGAAATTATTGATGTTGAGCCACTGCCTTTATTTTGTATATTGATTCCATTTAGATATCCATTAATGCTACCTTTCGTTTGCATAACATTCAAATCATGTGTATGAATATCGTTAATTGCATATATACCATCATTTTCTTCACCACTTACAGTGCCTGAAGTTGTTATATAGGTTGAGCCATTACCAGAATTGTTATAATTGATACCATTCTCTTTTCCTTGAATCATACCCGAAGATTGTTTAGCGGTTAGATTTTTAGTATTAGTATGATTATTAACAAATAAACCATCTTTACTAACGCCAGTAACGTTGCCAGCTACAGTGATAGAGCTTGAACCATTACCGTTATTATCAAGATAAACACCATAGTTTTTTCCAGAAATGTTTCCAAGTGACTGAATCACATTAATATCTTTCGCATTGTTATAATTTATCGAATAGATACCACTTGATGAGCTTGAGGTTATTTCACCTGCAGTTGTAATTAGCGTTGTGCCATTACCCATATTGAAAGTTTCAATCCCATTTAAATTCCCATGGATTGTACCGGATGCTTGGTTAATGGTGATATCATGCGTATTAGTATCATTCTGAACAGATATTCCGCTTAAATTTTGTCCTGTTACGTTACCAGAAGTGGTTATCAGTGTTGAATTTGTGCCGCGATTTTGAGCAAAAATACCAATAGTGTAACCAATAATATTGCCTTTCAATTGATTGATAGTTAATTCTTGAGTATTTGCAGCGCCAAAAGCGGCTATACCATTTGATTGTTGACCAATAATATCCCCATTGGCGGTAATTGACATAGCATCATTACCAGTGTGGATTAAATTAATACCTTGATGATAGCCAGTTATACTGCCTTTTAATTGGTTAAATGTAAGTTTTTTGGTATTGCTTAAATTATCGATTATTATCCCATCTCCTTCCTGACTAATAATATCCCCCGACGTGGTTACGACTGTTGAACCATTACCATAGTTTTCCAATTTCATACCGTGGGATTGACTAGTGATATGTCCATTAGACTGGGTAACTGTTAAGTCATGAGTATTGTAATCATTATGAGCGAATATGCCATATTGTGTTTGTGCTGTTATGTTTCCAGCCGTTGTGATTGTAGTTGACCCGTTGCCTGCATTATTAGCAAAAATCCCATTTAGAGCACCTTTGATTGAACCGCCATATTGACCAATAGTAATATCACTTGCGTTTGAATTGTTGATTCCGTAGACTCCATCTCCTGAGTCAGAAATGACTTCTCCCGACGTTGAGATGTTCAATGAACCTTTACCATTATGCATAGCTCTAATCGCTAATATACCATGAATGACGCCAGCCGATTGCGTGATATTTAAACCTTTAGTATCAACGTTATTTTCCACATTAATAGCAATCCCCTTATCAGCGATCACGGATTCTGAGGTGGTAATTGTTGTTACCCCACGCCCGTTATTTATTGCCTGGATACCAAATTCTTGTCCATGAATATTAGCACCAACTAATTCTGTAATATTTAAATCTTGGGCATCAATTGCATGTGTGACTTGTATCCCCGCATTTGTCTTTCCAATAACACTGCCAGAAATGGTAAGATTTGTAGAGCCTTTACCATTATGATTGATGTTAATGCCAAATTTACCGCCAATGATTTCACCCGCTGGCTGATTCACAGTTAAATTATCGACATCAGAACTACTTGAGTAATCATAACCATCGTCATTCGATTCAATATGATTTGGCAGTGTGATTTCCACCGAATTGTTTAAATTAGTTATTGAGTAAGGATATTGAAAATATTTTGGAGTTTGCTGGCTAACTTGATGATTGTCGTATGGTTGTTGATCACTCTGCTGCTGGCAATTCGTATTACTGTCTGAAAGATTATCAATACATTGTGCATAGCTTATGGAAATCGAGGCTAACGTTAATGTTGTTATTGACAGTAAATTGGTGAAAAATAATTTACTCTTAGATTGTGCTTTTTCTGAAGTTACGATAAAAGCTTGACGCTGTGCATTCCATACCAACTTATATATTTTATTCATGGTAATCTCTCATTTATATTAACAATTAAACAGAACTCTGAATCGACAGAGCAAATAGTTGAAAATGACAGCTGAGAACTCATTACGTGAATCTGGCAATTATGTTAAAAAACAAAGTAGAGCTTAATTTTTTGAACATATACCTACTTATATAACTAATAATTGGAAACGATTTTTTTGACTAGCAACAGATTATTGTTAATGCTAAATATGAAAACAGTTTATATTACTAAAAATGGGAAAGTGTAAAATTGTAATTTGTTTGTTTTTTTACTTAAAAAAATAAAACTAAAAAAGAAGTAACTAAGCTTTTTTTACCATATAGCAATAAAATTGGCAATCAAAAAATAAGCAATCATGATGAGTTAAATTGTTTACTTTTGATATTCATTTAAATAGTTTATTTTTTTATCCAATAGATTGAATCCATTTTCTTAGTCATTTTTTTATAAAAAAATTAACTGCAACCTTATTGTCAGCGATAGCCAATTACTCCCATTCTCAAAATGGCGATATGTCAAAACAGAAATTACATCTTTGCTCATATTTTTGAAATATATTGGGAATATTATGCCAAAAACGGGGGTTGCGTTTTTATTATTAAATTTGAATTATTAACCTTTAATTAAAACTAATCTCAAATTGTGATTAGTTTTTTATTAAGATATAATTCAATCAGCTCGCTTAAGCGATTAATATTAAAGATAAAATGGTTAAAGGAATAAAAAGGATGTCTAGTCAGGTTGTTTCATATGTAGATAGAGCTGTACAATTGTTAAATAAAATCGGAATTATGATTAAACCTCAAGCCGATGCGCCGATTTTAAAACTATTAGATAATATTGCTGAAATTGATAAAAATCGTATTATTGCCATTGCGCGAACACTTCAACAGCAAAGTGCTTTTAATGAAGTGGTTCGGGAGCAAATAGACGGTGTACACGTTTCAGATCGCTATACCAAAATTGTCAGCCATTTTGACAGTATTCGTACGGATATGGAAAAAATGTTGGGTTGGCTAGATGACGGTAAATTAGATTTTATCGAAAAAATCAAAATGGGTTGGATGACCTTTCAACGCGGTTCTATTCCAGATCGATTTAACTTGATTAAGAAAACCTATTTAGAGGTTTCGAAAGAAACTGGCAATCAGGTTCAACGTGAACATGTTATTTTAAATGCTTATCAAGATTTCCGTTTTGGCTTAAAACAAGCTCAAATTGTTGCGCAAGAAGTATTGCAAATTGCTACTGCTCGCCTTGATGACTGCAAACAAAAATTAACAGAGGCTATTGCTGAAGTTGATAATTTTAATGTTGATGATCCTGTCGCACGTGCTCGTCTAGAACTTTTACGAGATGAAGCATTACGTAATGTTCAACAAGAAGATAGTCGTTATCAAATTGTGTTAGATCTCGCCAATAATTTAACTGTTTCTTATAATTCTGCCGAAGCAGTCTTTGCCCGATTACAGCAAACCACTTCTGTGAAAGAACGTGTTTATCAACAAAGTGTTAGCTTTTTTTCAACCAACGAAATTGTATTTACTGCTTTAAGTGCTTCAATTACTTCATTAACAGGATTAAGTGAAAGTACGAAAACCTTAGAGGCAATGAAAGAAGGTATGAGTAAAGGTATTGAAAGCATTGCGACTTCTGGTAATAAACAACTAGAAGAAGGTTTAAAAGCAGGTTATGGCTCAACCATTAAAGCGGATTCATTGCGAGCTTTGGTCGAATCAATTGTAAATTACCAAGAATCAAGCCAACAATTAATTGCCGAACTCAGAAATGAGTCGATTGATAACGCCAAAGAAATAGATCGGATTGTTGAAGAAGGAAAACAACGCTTTAATAATATCATTTTGAAGGTTGAGGGTTGATGCAGGATATTAAACTGAGTGATCAATTAGGTGCAATGGCAATAATTGATGAGCTTTACCAAAAACAGCAACTGTTACTTGAGCATTTGGATCGTGATAAATTACGGAGTAATTTAAAAGAAAGTATTAAATCCTACTATCAAGCTAAAGGGCAAATTGTCGATAATCAAATCATTGAAGAAGGCATTAATCGATGGTTTGATCATCGGTTACGTTTTAATGCTCCTAAGCGTTCTTGGTTTCAGCATTTGTTGGTACGCTGTTATATTAAAAGAAAGGTGATATCAATAGTTGTCGGTGTTATTTTGTTTTTATCTGTCATAGTGGTTTACAGTAAATTAAGTGTGACAAAAGATATCAAAGCCAACATCGATAACTATTATAGTCAGATTTTAACGTCTAAAAACACCTTAACTGAGTTAAAAAATCAGTTTACCAAAATTGATAATTATCCTATTCATTATGCACAGATTCCCGCCAAAAAATTAAAAGCTTCTATTGCAAGTCTGCTTAATCAAGATTTAATTCCGACGTTTGTTAAACCAACGGTTGCTGGTTCTTTTATTACCGAAAGTGAACAAGAAACATATAATAAATTTAAGCAAGCCAGTCTTACCGTAAGTGATAAATTATCTGAAATACGTTTGCAAATGAAAACGTTAAATACATTGCTTGAAGATGATAGACGATTAGCAGAATTAATTAAAAGTGACCAATTTATCAAGGAAAGTAAGCAATATCCTGTATTACAACATGCGGTTGATTCAGTTATTGACAATCTGAATCAAGGACAACAGGTTGTCGATTTTAGTCAAATTGAAATGCTCTACAATTCTATTGATAGGGCAAAGGCGATAGCAAATAAAATCCAAGCTGATAATAATCAATTTTTAGCACTTAATGTGCCTGATTCGGATATGAGGCCTGTGCTTGCATTACAAGATGTGTTACAAGCAGATTTAAAAAATCTCAGTTTTGATAATGTAGAAAACTATCAAAAAATGATAGCTTATTATCTTAAGCTTGCTCAAACTAATTTGACGTTAACGATTGTTGATAACCCGTATTATAAATCGGGTGTTGAGCGGACACATGAAAACACGAATGGAAAATCTTGGTACATTATTGTTACTCCTACATTGCCTAATGGAGATACCACTTCGCTATGGGTAAAAAGTATTGAAACGGGCGAAACAGAATTTGTGGATATGTTTGGTCAACAGGTAACTGAAAAAGCCTATAATAGTGTCAGAGCAGATAAAATTGATGATGGGCATATTGATAATAACCAATTATGCAATAAACCGAAAGGACGTTTAATGTTTATTTGCCCAAATTCGGTTAAGTCAGGACGGATTTTGGAGTGGTAAAAAATGCAACCTAAAAAGATTGAAAGAAATATTGAGGATAAACTTTCGGGTGTAAATGTTTCATTAACAAAAGCGAAAAAAGAGTTGCAAGATTCTCGTCAAAAAATTGTGGATATGAAAAATGAACAGGTCGAAATATATCAAAAGATAGCAACGATTTATTTATTAGAATCGCCTAAAAATGATGATGTTCAGATTCAAAAGTTCATCCGACAATTACAAGAGTTATGCCGTAATTTAGAAGATAAATCGGGTCAATTAGATCATGTCATTGAAGACTATAATCAAAAAATGGCAGAAGTGCTGTTGCGATTAGATGAGCTAACAACAAAGAAGATTATGCAACTTGAAAGTGATGCTGATTATGTCTCAATTTTTAATCATTATAACGAAGCTAAACTAGCGTTAACCTCCGAAACAAAAAATTATAATGCGTCTAAACAAGAATTTATAACCAAATTAGCACAATATCATAAGAATCGTTATTACAACTATTTGGTTAATCGCCGATTTGGCGAAAGTAATTATAAAGCTTTTGGGATATTTCGTAAGTTAGATGCTTGGGTAGCCAGATTTGTCAATTTTTCTGAAAACTACAAAAATCAGATAATACTTGAGGCGTTAATAAAAGAGTCTAAATTGCGTTTTGAAAATAAAAAAAACGTCTACGAACAAATTTCGAAACAGAAAGAACAAAAAGAATATGAAGTTGAAAAAAGCTTAAAATTACCCGAGACAAAAATGGAATTAGCTCAAACTGAGCAAGATTTAGCAGATTATAAAAAACAAAAACTGGAGACTGAAAATACCTTAGAAGAAGTTCGAAAAGGCGAAAGTTTTCAGTTTAGGACAATTTCAAATCAACTTGCTAAATTGTTCCAAGAACAAACTTTTAATAAGTTAACGGATTTAACTTTGCAGACTCAATCGAAAGAAGATGATGCTTTGTTAGAAAGAATTTTAGAGCTAAACCAAAAAATTAAGGATACGGAAGCCTATCTTATCACGTTACTAAAAACGATTAGAGAACTGGAGAATACTTATCATCGCTTTGAACAAGCACTTTATATATTTAAAGAAAATAATATTCCGAGTTCTCTTTATGAATTTAATCTATCATCATCAAAACTTGATGATTTATTGAATAACTTATTCAATAGTCGTGTTTTTCCTGAAAGCATCATTCAAACACTGTTAGCCTATAGAGTAGTCAGACAAGAAACGCATTCTTCAGGTTGGTCAGTAAGTAGTTCATCTTCTAGCCGTTCTTCGTCAAGGAGTTCTTCTTCAAGAAGTAGTGGATTTAGATCGAGTTCCTCATCTGGTGGAGGTGGTTTTAAAACAACAAATAGTTTTTAGTTGTTTAGTAAACAGGATAATATTAGTAAAGTAAACGCTTGGCATTGCAGGCATACGACGATATATAGGGCAAAATAAATTGAGTTTTTATTTTGCTTTATTTTTGTTTGTCTTTTGAGAAAAGACAAAGTACATTTCACTTTACTAATAAGTAAAACATCTACGATTATCAAAAGGGAATTACACAGACAATATAATGGGTAATAAGTATTAACACAATTAAATAATATAATAAACGGGTATGTATAGAGTTTTTATAAGGATGAAATTGGAGCGGGAAACGAGGTTCGAACTCGCGACCTCAACCTTGGCAAGGTTGCGCTCTACCAACTGAGCTATTCCCGCTTTTTGGAATTCTTCGTAAGAAGTGGTGAGCATTATACAAAAAATTTTTGAGGTCGCAAGATTTTTTTTTAACTATTTTTTATATTTCCAGCTAAGTGATTCAAAAAAACCAAAAATAAATAGTCTAAGTGGTTTAAATTTATCCTCTCGCTTTTCTTGATTGGTCATCGTTGAGTAAAGAATCCAAGCTTGTAAACCGTGCAAAAGCGTAAAAATGAGTAAACCTACATAGGCAACAACATTGGCTGGAGTTGGGTAGGGGTGGATTAAATTGACGAATAAAAATAGCCAAACTATAGAATAAAATATCTTACCAAATAATATGAACATCAAATTTCTTCTCGTATAAATAGATAACTATGAACTTGACCGGCGGTTTTTTCGCGATGTAAATGCCAGTTATTCGGAATGTAACTCAATACATTGTGATCGATTTCCGTCTCAATGTAGAGGTAGCATGAGGCGTTTAGCCAGTTATTTTTCTCAAGGTAGTTTACCGTATTGGCAACTAAACCTTGATGAAAGGGGGGATCGATGAACACGATATCAAACTTTTTTTGGGCGGGTTTATTCAACCAATTTAAAGTGTCCGTATGGTAGATATCGATAGCATGACTTGCTATAAGCTGTTTATTTTTGTTGAGTTGGCTCGCGACTTGCTTGTCTTTTTCAAGTAACGTCACGCTTTTAGCCCCGCGTGAAGCGGCTTCGAATCCCAATGAACCACTACCTGAAAAACAATCCAGACAGGTGCTGTCATGAATAACTGGCATTAGCCAGTTAAACAGGGTTTCTTTAATGCGATCTGTGGTCGGACGCAACCCTTGCTTGTCAAGTACAGCTAATTTACGTCCTCGCCATTTTCCGCCAATTATTCTGATTGAACCATTCATTATCATACCTCAATTAGAATAGTTCAGAAATGTTACCGTCCGAATCTGTTGTTTCGGTACCGACTTCTTTAGTTGCATAACGGGTAGGCTCAGTGCCTTTAATAAAATATTCTGTCATGGTGTTTGCACCAGATTGTGGTAATAATCCTGTTTTTTGGTCGATTGTAACACTAATTACGTTTTCTGGTTGAACATCGGTAACAACAGGCACATCTTTTAATGCTTCTTTCATATAGTCAACCCATATTGGATTGGCCGTATTGGCTCCGCCTTCAGCGCGGAAGGTTTTTCCTAATTCACGACGATGATCGTCAAAACCCATCCATACAGTTGTGACAATATTGGCACCAAATCCAGAAAACCAAACATCTTTAGATGCATTGGTTGTCCCCGTTTTACCGCCTACATCTCGTCGACCTAAAGCTTTAACACGCCATGCTGTTCCTTGCCAATCTGAACCTCCAAATACCGTTGAACGTAACCCATCTTTCATAATGAAGGCAATATCACTACTTAATGTATGTGGTGCATAAATTGGTGTGATAGGCTTATTATTATTTTCATGATTAATTTCAATGTCAGGAATAATGATATTATCATCCGCTTTGAGATTCGCTTGTTCAGGCTCTTCACTGCCAGATTCATTGGTAGCATTTTCCACATCGTTATTAGTTTGAGGTGTTGAGTCAGTAATAATGAGATCATCTTGACAGTCGTGACAAGCGATAACAGGTTGATGTTGATAGATAATACTTTTGTCACTTGTGTATTCAATCTTTTCAATTAGGTAAGGGGTAATCAAATAGCCGCCATTAACGATAACAGAATACGCTCTTGCTACTTGTAAAGGCGTAAATGATGCAGAACCTAAAGCAAGCGATTCGTTATGCGAAATATTTTCTTTAGGAAAGCCAAATCGTTCTAAATAAGTGGCGGCATAGTCGATTCCAACCGCACGTAAGGCTCGTACCATCATGACATTTTTAGACATACCTAAACCAATGCGTAGACGTAAAGGGCCTGCGTATTGCGGTGGTGAGTTTTTGGGTTTCCAGGTCGTGCTGCCTGTTGTTCGAACAATCGGTGCATCATTAAGGAGTGTTGCCATTGTTAAGCCATGTTCTAACGTTGCAGTATAAATAAATGGCTTTATGTTTGAGCCTAATTGACGCAGTGCTTGTGTCGCACGGTTAAATTTACTGAGATTGAAATCAAAACCACCGACAATCGCTTTTATCGCACCATTTTCAGAATCCAATGAAACCAATGCCGCATTGACAGTGGGGAGTTGAGACAGTTCCCATAAGTCGTTAACTTTTCTCACCCAGATAAGCTGGCCCGCTTTTAGCACGTCTGATACTTTATGTGGATAAGCGCCTTGTTTATTATCATTGATAAATGGTCTTGCCCATTTCATGCCATCGAACAAAATCTCAACATGACTATTATCAGTTAATACAATTGATGCTTGTTTATCCGTAGACTTCAGCACAACAGCTGGGCAGATTCCACTATAACAAGTGTATTTATTTAATGTTTCAAGGATCTTTGCGTCATCCCAAGCTGTTTCATTTTCTTTCCATAAAATTTTATTAGCACCACGATAACCATGTCGTTTGTCGTAATCAATGATCGATTTTTGGATTGATTCTGTTGCGGCAATTTGGTCTTGTTTTGAGATAGTTGTATAAACTTTATAACCGTCCGTATAGGCTTTTTCGCCAAATTTTTCAAACATAAATTGCCGTGCCATTTCAGCAATATAAGGAGCAGAAAAGGCGATCTGTGGAGAATGGTAACTGACATTTAAAGGTTTTTTTATGGCTTCATTATATTCCGCTTGCGTAATGTAGGATTGATCTAACATTCGTCCCAATACCCAGTTACGTCTTGTTAATGCTTTATTAGGATGCGAAATTGGATTATATGCAGAAGGCGCATTCGGAAGACCAGCCAATAAAGCGGCCTCATCTAAAGTTAATTGATCAGGTGTTTTACCAAAAAAAGTATAGGAAGCTGCGGCAACACCATAAGCTCGTGAACCAAAGTTAATCATGTTTAAGTAAAGTGCCATGATCTCATCTTTGGACAGCTCTTTTTCCATGCGGATCGCTAAGATCATTTCTTTTACTTTTCGAGAAATACTTTTTTCAGAAGTTAAAAAGAAGTTTTTAGCAACTTGTTGAGTAATGGTACTTCCACCTTGTGAAAATCCTTTTTGTTTTAATCCAATATACATTGCGCGAATAATTCCGATTGGATCGATACCAAAGTGTTCATAAAATCGGGAATCTTCGGTGGCAATAACCGCATTAATAACCGTTTTAGGTATTTCATCATATTTAAGAGGCGTACGTCGACGTTCACCAAAAATAGCAATTAACTCACCATCTTTACTGAGTACTTGTAACGGTGTTTGTAATTGCACATCTTTTAGTGTAGCAACATCTGGTAGATCCTTTGAATAATAGGCGTAACCAGCTATACCGATGACTAAGCCACACAGTAAGCAACCAGCAAAAAATTTGAGAAAAAACTTTATTACTCTAACTAACATCACTAATCATTCCTACCTAATTGATTTAAGGTAAATTTGGAAATAATTAAAAAAACTCTATTTCCTGTAAGGTTTTTAACTTTTTTTAGGTCGATGAGTATATACTAATTATAGTAAATTGCATAAAACAAAAAGTGATAAGTCCCTTTGTTCGTTTTCAATACTTAGCACTCAATTTAATCGAACAACACAATAAAATACTCTTTCTAAAAATCATTCAATCCTTTTCAATTGCACCTTAAAAATTTGATTTTAGTGTATCTATCGTAATTTTGAAGTTAACCATATTAAATAAATAACGATTTATCGTATACGATTCTATGTGCGTGTTGTTTCACAATTATTGATAAATTCTAAAATATTTCTAGCAAAGTATGAGAAAATTAGACGTTATTATTTTTGGGTGATCATTATGTGGAGTACAAAACTTAAGCAATCTTACTTGCAAATCATCATTTCATCAAGTTTTTATTTATTGTTAATAATGGCTAGCCTATTTTTATTTGCCGATACCTCATTTAACGCCTATACATTTGTGGTGATCATTTTATTGATAGTTGAGTGGTGGCGCAGTCTTAGCTATTTTCAAACAATAACTGGTGAATTAGCTTTATTTCATCACATTAATCAGATTTATTGGCACAATCAGCGATGGCATTTAATGCGAAAACCCTTAATACTTCGTTATAGTCTATTTTTGAATTTGAAATCAAGGCGAACAGGGCAACACTGTACCCTTTTTTTGATGAGCGATAATTTGACAACTAGCGATTGGCGAACACTTCGATATTATCTATATCAACTTGATTTTAATTGATAAACATATCTATCTTTAGTGACATGTTGACCTGCATTTAATGCGTTTTTTTTATCCAGTAATAGAAAGGTGGGCATTCAATTTGTGAACTTAATAGTTCATGATCCATATGCCGGCAAAAGCTGGGAATATCACGAGTTGTTGCCAAATCATCAGCAATCACAAGAAGAACTTGCCCAACAGCAAGCTCTCTCATCGTTTTGCGAACCATCATTATGGGTTCAGGACAGCGTAATCCAATTGTGTTAAGTTCTTTGTCGGCTTTCATTTTTATCAATAATTTGGTTAGGGATTAATTGAAAAAAGTTTATCAAGATAATGCGGTACGGCATCATCAGCATTTGAACCAATCACTTCTAATTCAGGTAATTTTTGTCGTAAATCTGGCGTGGCGTTTTGCATTATACACCCTTTTCCAACCATTTTTAACATTTCATAATCATTCATGCCATCACCGAATGCAATACTATCGTTTAATGCTAATCCTAATTTATCGACCACTTTTTTTAACGCACTGCCTTTGGAAACATTAGCGCCCATAATTTCAAGGCAATTTAATGATGAAAAGGCAATACTGACTTGATCACCATACTTTTCATCAAGCCGATTTTTTAATTTGACTAAATGTGGATGAAGGGCATCATCACTTGTTGTGAAATAGATTTTAGCAATGTCATCTGTTTCAAAGTCAAAAGGATTAAAAAACTCATAAGTAAAGCGGCTTTCTTGATGAAAGCTAAGAGAATAAGCATCTTCTTTGTTAATTAACCACTGATCACCTCGGTAAATATGTGTAAACACTAATGGATCGTCAGTGCACTCTTGGGCGATTTGACTGGCGAGCGTCGGTTCGACATTTTGGCTAAAAATTAAGTTTCCATGACTATCATGAACTCGGGCGCCATTTGACGTTATCATAAATGCATCAATTTCCATATTTTCACGCATTTGCGCAACATCAATATGATGTCGCCCTGTAGCAAAAATAAAATGAATGCCTTTTTGACGTAATGCTTGCAAAACTTGTTTGGTATAAGGTGAAAGACTGTGTTCAGGCGTTAATAAGGTGCCATCTAAATCTGAAGCGACAACATGAAACATAATATTCTCTACTAGTGTAAAAAGTGAAAATCACAATGATTTAAAAAACAATACTTTGAATCCTTTATTGACCTCAAAGTAAAAATATAAAATATAGGGTATGATACAACTCTGTACACATTTACTCAACTAATTGCGGTGTAATAAAAATGACTAATTCTCGCTTTTGTTGCTTTTTATTTTTGTACTTAAATAAACTACCAATAATAGGGACTTGGCTAACATAAGGTACATTATGATCGTTTTTGCTATTTATTTGATGAAAAATACCGCCAAGTATAATTGTTTCGCCACTTTTTACCTTGACTTGGGTTTTGATTTCTTGCGTATCTATAGCGAGGGCTTCACCGCCATCACTGCGTTTAATCGCTTGCCCAGCGGTGTTTTGAGTGATACGGAGATCTAAAATCATACTCTCTTCACCAATGATTTTAGACGTCACTTCTAATCCTAAAACGGCTTGTTTGAACTCAATGGAAGTCGAGTTACTGCTACCGTTCGATACTTCGTAAGGAATTTCAGTGCCTTGTTTAATTGAAGCCATATTTTGATTGGCGGTCAGTAAGTTAGGACTGGCAATAATTTCAAGTTGATTTTCCGCCTGTAGTGCAGATAACTCTAAATTGAGTAAACTGCCAGACATTTTCGCAAGATTAAAGCCCAGATTAGCTGTTGAACTGGCAGCACCCAATTTTACATCGAACTTATTGATTAACTGCGAAGTCTGCCCCACATAACCCCATTTAATCCCCAGTTCTGACATACTTTCATCACTCATATTGACAATATGAGCGGCAATATGGACTTGTGGTATTGCTTTATCCAGCAATGTGATAAGACTTTTAATCGCTGTCAATTTGGGGGGAATATCAGTGATGATTAGCAAGTTAGTCCGTTTATCAACAATCACTTTACCACGTTCTGACAATAGCGCTTGCTTATGGATGATATCCAATAATGTGTTCAGATCGGCATGCTCAATACGTATAGGTAAAGTATCTAAGGGTAAACGCTGTTCAAGTGATAATTTATCTAATCGTTGTTTTTGATTAATCTGGTCGGGATCTTCCGCTTTTGAAATAAATAAGATATTGTCCTCAATTTTGGCTTGTAAGTTAGCGCTATTGATTATAATCATTAATGCTTTATGCCAATCGACATTTTGAAGCTTAATAGTCTGTTTTTGTGCAATGTCTTCAGTCATAATCAAATTAAGTTGCTTACTGTCAGCTAATGCTTGCAAAATAATACCAATATCAGTTTGATAAAAATTTAACGTGATAAGTTCCGAATGGTTTACTTTAGATAATGGATTGTTAGTTGCTAAACTAGTATTGACTTGAGCAAGGAATAAAACAGTGCTAATAATTTGCCATTTTTTGAGGTGTTTTAATAAAAGATATCGGATGTTAGCCATACGTTAATTCCTTCATATCACTTGTTTAATGGCATCATCCAGACAATACTATCTTGACAATATTGAGCCAGATTTGCTTGCCAAACAACGTTATCATTCGTAAGCGTTTTGATTTGCCAAGGCAATAACATTGGAGGAATCTCACTATTGATTATTGCTAACCATTGCTGTGTTGACGTTAACCAGATTTGATAATAATTATTGTGCTGTGATTGTATGATTCCGTTAAGTTGCCAGCTTTGTATCTGTGCTAATAATTGGTTAGTTTGTTCGGTACACGATATCGAATCAGTCAGATTGAATGGATCGCGTGCCAAACGGTGATTTGCATCAGCATTAAAGCAAATCATCATGATAAAAATTAAGTTAGATAATAAATAATGATTCATGTTGTTTCCTTATCGAAAGATAATGTAAACGATATGATTAGATGATTATTTTGTCGAAGAATCCTAAAATCAGATAAATCAAGATAATAGCTATTGTGGTTAAAGGTCGATAATAAGTTTAGAAAATTAGCAAATTGTCCATGAAGCTCAATATCCCACATCGTTTTGTTATCCGTTCGATAGTATCTGAATGCATGTAAAGTTAACTGGTTTTGTGTAATCGCATGAGCCAAATCTTTTTCTGAAAGTAAAACGAATGATCTATTCATTTGGGTTTGATATCGGTCAATTTGGGTTTGTAGCTGTTTTATTTTTTCACTCTGAATTTGATGCTGTTTAAATTGCTGTTTGGCTTGATTAGCAATATCCTCAATAAAAAATAGATAGCTAATGATGATCATTGTGATGATAGTAACAAAACCGATAGTATATTGCTGCCAAAGTGGGCGATTAAAAAAATCACTCTTCATTGAATGTGATTTCCATTTTAAATGACAAATTGTGTTCTTGTCTGGTTATGTCATGAATCTGACTTTTTATGATGTTATCCTGTCGTAATAACGTTTGATTAAAATTGATAATCTCAATATGACGAAAGCTATAACCAGAAATCATCACTTGTTGCGGTTGATAATGGAATGATTCTAACCATATAACAGGTGGTAATTGTTCTGAAAGTAGTGTTAAAACGTGATAAATTTGTTGTTGGCTAACCGACAGCTTAGGAATAAAAGTTGCTAATTGTTGAGTTAACCGTTTTTCGTTATGTTGTTGTTCGACATTTAATAGGGTGTAATGACTGAGTTTAAGTTGCGTTTGATGCCATAAATAACCCATAGAACAGCAAGCAATCCCCATTATGCACACCATAGTAACAAGTAACGAAAATTTCTGCCTTTTCTGTTTTTCTTGTCGCCAGGGTAAAAAATTGATTATCTCTTCATTAATTACTCCACCAATACAGTGTAATCTTAAATTGTGTTTTTTAAATAAATCCAGCCACTCATTGACATAATCACGTTTACATATTGTTACATTAAGATAAGATTTGTCAGCAGAATAAATAAAATCATAACAGACGTTTGTAGCGGTGAGTTCAAATAATTGATAAATCGATGCTTCAACATATAAAGCTAGTTCGCCTAAGGCTAAATTAAGTGGTGGAAGTTTGAGTTGTTTGGTTTGGAAATCATTTTCATTAAGATAAAGTTCAAAAACCGATTGTGTTGGAATACGGTTCTTCAGCTCAAGAATCAGTTGTTCAACATCACTCAAGTTTTGATAAGGGTAGTTAACGGTAGTCTCATTTTGTTTTGCTGTTTGAGTGTTAACCAAATAGATAATTTGATACCGTAACCATTGGGGTTCAATATATATTTTAATACGACATTTTCGGATAAACATGATCGATTGTGTACTTATGATTTTAAATTACCTTATGACCAAGCATAATAAGGATTGATTAAATAAAAATGAAAAAAAGGGATTTTTGCGAAGTATTACGCAAAATAAGATTAAAATTAAATCGAACAAAGTTAATTTTGCGAAATTATGAAAAAAAAGGTTGACTGAAATAAGACGTGCCTTATAATGCACATCCACACGGTAAGGGTGATTAGCTCAGTTGGGAGAGCACCTCCCTTACAAGGAGGGGGTCACTGGTTCGAACCCGGTATCACCCACCAATCTTTACCGTGACGTTTTAGCAATAAAACATTTGGGGTGATTAGCTCAGTTGGGAGAGCACCTCCCTTACAAGGAGGGGGTCACTGGTTCGAACCCGGTATCACCCACCACTTTTAGTAATTTTCTATGGGTTGTTAGCTCAGTCGGTAGAGCAGCGGACTTTTAATCCGTTTGTCGAGCGTTCGAATCGCTCACGACCCACCACTTTCTTTCCTCGTTTTTCAACATAATTAACAAGATAAATTTAAGTAAACCTAAGCGATGAGAACGCAAGCGTTCGACAAATTCGTCTGGAACGAATTTGACATGCATAATATGTAAATTTCATTTGAATTTATTATCAATCCACTAATCTAAATAACAAAATAAGCTAAAGATTTTAATTTTGCAGATATTTAGGTAATAAAACGCATTAGTGCAGGTTTTCAATACAAACATAGTCATTGTTTAAAATGAAAGACCACTATGCTATAGATTAAAAAGGCTTGATTAATCAGGTGGGCTAATAAAATTTGACGAGATTTGCAAATATTTCAACTTAACTTGCAATCATTATAATGATCACAAGTGTTGAAACGATCTTGTTGGTCAATAATGGTATATTAATGGTTTAAGTCAATTAAATACCTTGGTAAACATACATAATTAATCGATAAGCGATATAAAACATCACCAAACCGACCAAGCAATCTAAAATGACCCACATTCTTTTTTGTTTGAATAGGGGGGTTAAAAGTCTGGCGCCGTAACCAATACCAAAAAACCAGATAAATGAAACACAAACAGTACCAATTAGAAATGCTATTTTCTGCTCACTGGTTAACGTGCCTGCAATTCCCCCAACAATAACAACCGTATCTAAATAAACGTGTGGATTGAGTAACGTCACAGCCAAAGTCGCAAGTATGACTTTAAGTAAACTATTGTTTTTTGTATCTTGAGATTCAATTTGCATACTACTTGTGCCTTTAATCGCACTTTTTAATGCGTTAAATCCATACCATATTAAAAAAAGTGCCCCTAAAATGGCAAGAATATTGGTAATAAAAGGATTGGCACTAATAAATGTTCCGACTCCCATGATGCCAATAGACATTAAGGTAAAATCACATATAAAACAGATAGCTGATACAAAGAATATATGATTTTTTAATAAACCTTGCTTTAGTACAAATAGATTTTGTGCGCCTATAGCAATAATAAGACTACCGGAGATCATTGCTCCCCGTAATATTTCCGCCAACATAGTGTAATAATCCTTTAAATGTATTTAATTGTTATTTTGATATATTCCATTCTATTATTCAATACACTATAGCATCGTTGATATAAATTAAAGTTGATTAGGTTATATATTCGCTTTAGTGAATGCCGTTAATTGGCATTTTCCTTGATTAAAAATCAAAACAACAATGCCTATCGTTAACCATATAATCCCCACTATTTTGGCTTGATTATCAATATGCAGTAATACCGGTATTAAGACCAAGATACCGATAATAGGCAAACATATATCAAATATAAAAGAAGAAATCCCATAGTTGAAATTCTGTTTTTTAAACTTGAAATAGCCGATCACTGAAAGATGTAACATAATAAATGCAGTGAGTGCACCAACATCAACAAATGAAATTAAAGTTGGCAATCCTTTTGGACTGATTGCGGCAATCGCTGCCAAGCCTAAATTAAAAATTGCTGCAAATAAAATTGCGATAGTAGGTACACCGCTTTGCTTACCGACCTTTGCAAACATTGCAGGTAAGCGTTTATCTCGACCCATACTAAATAGTAAACGGCTTGAAGCAGCTTGTCCGACCATGGCAGCAAATGATGCACCTATTGCTTTCATTAAACCTAATGCCCATCCAAGCCATAGACTTATCTCTTGGTTAACAATATTGTAAAAGGCTTTTCCTTGTAATTCTGTATGCGTTTGCAGATATTCGGGAGAGTAGGGACTGAGTAAAGAACCGACATAAATTTGAATAACAAACAGTAACCCTGCTATGAATAAACAAGTTAGGATAGCTTGACTGACTAAATTGCGTTCACCACGATTTTCTTCAGAAAAAGTTGCGATGGCGTCAAAACCTAAATACGATAATACGGCAATGGATACCGCTGTAAATAATTTTTCCCAAGTAAATAATTGTCCCCCTGTAAATGGGCTTAACCAGTCTCGTTCAATATCACTTGTTAATAATACCCAAATTCCTACAGTTAAAATCGCTAATAAAATTAAGACTTCCAGAATTAATATAACTAAAGTGATATTAATCGATTTTTTAATCCCTATTAAATTCAGTGCTGTTGTCACAATAACCGCTAAACCCGTCCATAGCCAAACAGGAATATCAGGCATGAGGGCATTAAGGGATATTCCACTAAATAAATAAGCTACAGCTGGAATAAACAAATAATCAAGCAATAATAACCAACCGACTAAAAAACCAGCATGAGGATGAATTCCCGCTGAGCAGTAAGCATACACCGATCCAGCATGGGGTAACGCATTTGCCATTCTGGCATAAGAATATGCCGTAAACCCCATAACTAATGTCGCTACTATATACACTAACGCAGTGGCGCCATCACTCGTTGCATCTAATACCCCAAATAATCCAACTGGGGCTGCGGGTCCAATAAAAAGCAATCCAAGAATGACCAGATCTCGAAATCGCATACTCTTTGTTAACTGCGGCATAACCATTCTCATATAAAATCAAAGCCTACATTCAATATGTTAATGGATGAATGGTTATACAGCTAAGATCAACTTGTTATTTATATATAACTTTTCGATCTATACGATTAATGGTGCTCTCTTATTTCATAGGTGTAACTCATTTTTGCTGTTTTACCTAACATAATTGAGGCACTACAATATTTTCCAGATGCAAGTTTTATGGCTTTATCGACGGCTTCGTTGTCAATATTCTTACCTGTGACGACAATATGAAAGTTAATTGTGGTGTAAACTTTAGGGGAAGAATCAGCTTGAGTTTTATCGATATCAATCCACAGATCCCGTATATCTTTTTTAGCTGTTTTTAAAATAGCGACAATATCATAAGCCATGCAACCAGCAGCACCATGCAGTAATAGTTCCATTGGACGAGCACCTCGATTGCGACCGCCGTGTTCAATGCCACCATCCATGATTAAGGCATGACCGCTTGCTGTTTCGCCCATAAAACAAAATTCATCAACCCATTTTAATCGATCTTTCATGATGTACTCCTTACCATTTTAATTTTTAGAAATTTATTTTATTCATTGATTTTCTATTAAAATAAGCGATTTTTTGTCATCTGTCACTATTTGATCATGACCAAATACATTGTCATGTTAAACTTAGGTGGTCTGTCAAATATTAATCCTGTAAAACCGTACAATTTCGATGTATAACCAAATGATTATTTGAAATATTATTTAAAATCTGAATTTATGATCTCGATTTTAATGTTAGCTACTAAAACAAAAGGATGCTTTATGATACTAGAATTTATTCTGTTTCTTTGCATTGGGGCGGCAGCAGGTCTGTTAGCCGGCATGTTTGGTATCGGTGGGGGCGCTTTGATTGTGCCAGCGCTAATTTTTACACTCAACCACTTTACCGTTAATAGTGTTTGGACAAACCATATCGCTATAGCCACATCTTTAGCAACAATCATTGGGACGAGTTTGTCTTCAAGCTGGATGCATAATAAAAACCACAATATCGAGTGGTCTATTTTAAAAAGAATGGTTTTAGGTTGTATTATTGGTACTATCGGAGGATCCTACATTACGCCTTTGATACCGGGTGTTTGGTTAAAATGGATTTTTGTCATTTTCATGATTTATGTTGGTAGTCAATTTGTTTTTAAAACCCGTCAAGTTGCGCACAATCACGCTACTGAAGTGGTAAAGTTGAATACTAGTATTTATATCGCAATGGGCGGTGTTATTGGTCTTTTTGCCGCTTTAGTTGGCGTAGGTGGAGGCGTATTAGTCGTGCCTTTTCTAAAAAAATGCGGTATTGGTATGCGTAAAGCAATCGGCACATCAGCGGCTTTTACGCTACCAGTTGCCATAGCTGGCACGATAGGTTACATCATTTCTGGTTGGCATGTCATGCCTTTACCAAAATATTGCGTTGGTTTTGTTTATGTTCCTGCTGTATTAGCCATTATGCTAGCTAGTATTCCTATGGCAAAAGTGGGCGTATTAATTGCACAAAGAATTTCAGTGGATAAACTGATTAAGTTGTTTGGGATGTTCTTACTGGTATTAGCATTAAAATTAATGATTTCTTAGCGTTATACTCTGTTTTTTTGAAATGGTAAACAATTTAGTTTAGATTTTTTGTTTCTGTAAATTGTAACGTTATCTATACACTTTTATAATAAAAATATGTTATGCTTTCTCTAATTTAACTTTTATCGGGTTTTATATAAGGAAAATATAATGGCAGAAGAAACTATTTTTAGTAAAATTATCCGACATGAAATTCCTGCAGATATCGTATTTCAAGATGATAAAGTGACCGCTTTTCGAGATATCTCACCGCAAGCCCCCACTCACATTTTAATCATTCCAAACAAACTTATTCCAACTGTTAATCATGTGACTGAACAAGATGAACAGTTACTTGGACATATGATGATTGTGGCCGCTAACATTGCTAAACAAGAAGGAATTGATGAAAGTGGTTATCGATTAATCATGAATTGTAATAAAGATGCGGGACAAGAAGTCTTTCATATTCATATGCATTTATTAGGTGGAAAAAATTTGGGGCGATTAATAGGTTAATTTAATATGAAAAAAATTATAAGGTTATTAGCATTTATTGCATTTGTCAGTTTATTGGTCGGGTGTCATCTTCTTGATTCTAAAAAAACAGTCGATACTCCTCCAATTGATAATTCACCAATAGGCATTATTGAAACTCCACCGCAAATTGTTAAAAAAACAGATTGGCGAAGTATTTTATCGCCATTTATTACTAAAATACTACAATCCTCATCAATCCCTGAAGGCAATAGAGTATTATTAATCAGTGATATACAAAATCGCACAGGTGAATTTGTCGCAAATAATCAAATTGATGAAGCGCTACACCAGTTAATGAGTAAGCAACCCATTTTTTCAGTTGTTAATAAGCAATCAATTAATCAAGCTAAACAAGCAATCGGTATTGGTTCAGATGATAAATTTGTGTCTCGAGGAAAAATGATTGGGTTAGCTAAATCAATAAATGCGCAATATGTATTGTTTACCACACTTTATCAATTACCTAATGATGATAATGGCACAGATGCTGATCTTTCAATAGAATTACTTTCTACCCAAAATGGCGAAATTTTAGAGAGAGTAGCTTCAAAAGATTTTGCTCAGCCAAAGACGCAAACTGATAATAATCAAACTGAGGCAAATGAGTAATGGGACCGCTATTAATTGATTTTGAGGGGACGACCTTAACCAAAGAAGATCAAACGCTATTACAAAATCCTTTAGTTGCGGGCGTCATTTTATTTAGCCGTAATTTTCAGAATGTAGAACAATTATCACAATTAATAAAAGAGATTCGTTCAGTATCCCCAGAACGATTATTAATTTCAGTGGATCATGAAGGGGGACGAGTTCAGCGTTTTAGACAAGGTTTTACATTAATTCCCCCTGCACAATCGTATGCGTTGCTGAATGATATTGAACAAGCAAAATCCTTAGCTTTTGATGCCGGTTGGTTGTTAGCAATGGAACTAATTGCCTTTGATATTGATTTGAGTTATGCGCCCGTATTGGATTTAGGTCATGAATGTTTGGCTATCGGCTCACGTTCGTTTCATCAAGATGTCGATATCGCATACCAAATTGCATCAGCAATGATTGATGGTATGCATAGTGCTGGAATGAAAACAACTGGTAAACATTTTCCGGGGCATGGTCATGTTATTGCTGATTCTCATAAAGAAACGCCAGTTGATCATCGCAATCAATCATTAATTGAACATGATATGCAGATATTTTCCAGATTAATTGCTGATAAAAAACTTGATGCAATTATGCCTGCGCATGTTATCTATCCAGCGTTTGATGATAAACCAGCGAGCGGTTCAAGCTATTGGCTTAAAACAGTGCTTCGTCAACAATTACATTTTGGTGGTGTCATTTTCTCGGATGATTTATCGATGGAAGGTGCATCTGTCATGGGAAATTATGCTGAGCGAGCAAAAAATGCATTAGCAGCAGGTTGTGATCTGTTGTTAGCGTGTAATAACCGTCAAGGAACTTTTGCGATTTTAGAACAATTGGAAAGTTTAGATAAACAACACTCCCTTAGATCAACCAAAGCGCAATCGCTGTTAACAAAAAACAAAATTAGCTATGACGATTTAATCAAAACAGCTGATTGGCAAAATCGATATAATAATTTGATGAAACTAAACGAAAAATGGGCGGATTATAATGCAAATAGCCATCCTTGAAATTGATCATAATAAACGACTGATAGCATATAATGACAAGGCTAAAGCGTTACTTTCATCGACTTTGTTAACGTTACAACAACCTTTTGACTTTCAGGCAATATTTCATCTGGATAAGACGCAAAGTGTTGATGAGCTAAATGATACTATTATTGTACTTAATGCACAGTATTATCTGTTGCAAAAAGTTAATGAAACATCAAAAACTATTTTTATCATCCAACCTATAGAATATCTTAAAAAAAGATTATCCAAAATTCATGTTGTGGCAAGTCAGGCTTTTGACATTTTTGCGACCCAAAGTAATGCCATGCAAAAATTAATTGCCCAAGCTAAAGCGTTTTCGATGCAACGTGAACCGTTATTAATCTCGGGAGAAACAGGTACTGGTAAAGATCTGCTTGCTTATGCCTGTCATCAATACAGTCCTCGAGGGGAGCAAACTTTTCTAGCGTTAAATTGTGCTGCAATGCCAGATGAAGTGGTTGAAAGCGAACTTTACGGTCATGCTGCAGGGGCTTACCCAGGGGTAATAGAAAGTAAAAAAGGTTTTTTTGAACAGGCTAATGGCGGATCGGTTCTACTTGATGGTATTGATGAAATGTCTTTTCAAATGCAGACCAAGTTATTACGTTTCATTAATGATGGCTATTTTCGTCGGGTTGGCGATGATAACGAGGTGTATGTTGATGTACGTATTATTTGTGCCACAAAAGTTGATTTAGCCGATTTAGTCGAACAAGGAAAATTTAGAAAAGATCTCTATTATCGGCTCAATGTGCTTTCATTACATCTTCCTTCATTACGTGAACGCAAAGAAGACATTGCTCCGCTAACCATGATGTTTGTCAATGAATTTGCCGATAAACAAGGCATACCTGCTCCTTATGTCGATAATGAAGTTTTTGACTATTTAGCCCGCTACTCATGGCCAGGGAATGTAAGACAACTAAAAAATATTCTGTATTGCGCTCTATCTCAGTTGACATCAACTAAATTGACCGTCAATGATATTGAGTTACCAGTGCAAACTTCATCAAGAATATCTAGCATTGATAATATCGAAAATAAGACATTAGATGAAATGACCAAACAGTTTGAAAAAGAGATTTTATTACAGTTATACGATAAATATCCAAGTTCCCGTAAACTGGCGAAACGGTTAGGCGTATCACATACGGCAATCGCCAATAAATTACGGGATTATGGTATGAATCGATGATTAATTTTGAAAAAAATCCAATTGAAAAATAACGATTGATTTGTTTTATAAGACAAAATTGTTGAACTATTTATTATGGAAAACTGACGAGACAATAAAGAATGATTGAATGCTTCAAACGCCTTAATCGATATAGAAATTTTCTAATTAAAAAGATTAAGAATAATTTTAAAACAAATCAATTTAACAAACGAAAATTAAATCAAACCGTTTTTGATGCTGAAAAATATCACTCATTATTAATAGTCATGTGCGATTTTGGTATTGGTGATGCAATCGTTGCTTCTTTTCTTATTAATGAATTAAGACAGAAAAATTATCAAGTGAATGTTGTTGTGGATGAACGGTTAAGCTTTTTATTTAATGGTTTTATTGAAGTCGACAATGCTTACTTTTTTAATAAAAAAGAGATAAAAAAATTTTGCAAAACCGAAAAAAATATCAAGATAGATCTTGCCATTGATCTTTATGATGAAGGTGATAATAGTCTTAGAAGAGTTGAACTTATCTCATCTTTTGACCCGACGCATACCATAGGGTTTAATCAATCTAAATTCTTACAATATGATACTTCAATTGACTTCAACGAGGTGAACGCTCATATCACTAAACGAAGCTGTATGATTCTAGATCTTCTGAAAATTAGTTATAATTGTGTTCAATATCATCTTAATATCTATCATGATGAATTATTAGCAGCTAAAAAGTTTATCGACGATGTGTGTAATGGATCGGATAAATTTATTATTGTTTTTAATCCGTTTGGATCGTCTGAAGCGAAAAGTTTTTCGCATGAACAAATAAAACGAATTAACGCTTTTTTATCACAACAAAAAAATTGTACTACCATTATTGTTGGGGAACAGAAGCAAATTTGTGCTATTGATGAATTACCGAATATTCATCTCAATAGAAATCCATCTTTTATTGTGGCATCAGCGCTTGTTTCGCTATGTCATTTAGTCATCAGTGTGGATACATCAGTTGTGCATGTTGCATCAACTTTTAATAAACCAATGATAGCCGTTTATAATAATCGTTTTAATGCTGGTTTTAATCTGAATAAAGTTTGGGCACCTATCGGCACGAACGCTAAACTTTTATTTACACAACAAAACAAGATTACAAAGGCAGGTGATCCGATTGCTGAATTAGATATCCAATTGATTATCGAACAGATTAAAGAAACATTAAAAAGTTTCAGACCTTTGGTGTAATTTAAGCGTAGGATAATTTACGCTATCGATAATCGTTTAAATTTAGGTCATGTTGGTTGAAATTGTTAAGTAAATGAATCAATTTTTATACAAACGAACTTCAAAAATCAATATTTACCAACTTTCATTCCCAATTCAGTGACTAATAGTATAAACTTACCGCCATCCAATATTGAGTTTGGAATTATTAGTTAACTTTTTTATAAAAATAATGTTGACCAGTTATCAATTATTAAATATAACACTGTAATAAAATTTAAGTATTAAGAGTCAATAAAATCGTTGTGTCGTGAAATAATCTAAAAATCTTTAGTAGAGTGTGATTTCTATAGATTGGCATAAAAAAATACAGAATGTTGAATTAAGAATTATAATTGAAATAAGGCATTTTGTTTTAAATAATTGGCTATAAACTAAATAACATTAGAAAATTCCAAGTTTGGTTGTGCTTTGAAGACTGATTTTGGTGTTTAATCATGACTGATGTTATTTGACATATGATTGATAAGCTCATTTTAAACGTTATATTATAATGTTAAACGATACAGTATAGAAAAAATGGGATCAGCTTTGTGATAAATGGCACTTGTATGATCAGTATCCCTTTTTTGCGTGATTAAAATATATCAAACCTTTAACTAAAATATTAGCTAATTTTACCAAACGAATAATTGAATGTTTCAACCCAATTGCAAAATAGTACGTAATATAGTGATTAGAAAGTTAGAAAAGCAGTAAATTGTCAATGCTTTTAACGTTCTAATGTAAGCATGTAATGTAGCAACCCATTTAATTGATAGCGTTTATTAAATTACGAATTGTAATGGCTGGAAAAATTCAAATTAATACATGGGGTAATATTAATTATGAGTTATCTTAAAGAGTTACAGAGAAAAGTTAATAAATATAAAACAAAATACAAAGTTAATGATAAGAAAATTGCGCTTAAATTAATTTGGTGGAACATTGTTCAAATAATTAGTTTAAAAACCAGTAAAGATAAAATATCTAAGAAAAATCTAAATAAAATAGCCCTAATTTTATCAGGGGGTATTGGTGATATTTTAATTGGTTTTAATTACGCTTGTTATTTACGAGAATATTTAAAGCCTAACAACATTATTATCGATATTTTTGTTAATAATGCTGGTATGGTGAAATCTTTAGATGGTGGGGCTGAATTTAATATTTTTCCCGTTTTAGAGCCAATAAATGATAAATATCTGTTGAAAATAGGATTAGTTAGATACCCACAAATTTTAGAAAATAATCTCATTTATTCAAAGCATTCCAAAAATAAAAAATTGCTTAAACTTATTGACGTTTACAAAGATTTTTACAAGAAAAATACCCGTTTTTTTGATTACTTACCTTTTATGGACGGCATGACTAATCAGTTTTCGCTTATCAATGGACATAAAAGAATACAACAACCTGATATAGCTAATTTATTAAATATTAGTCGTAATTTTAAGTATACCCCTAAAATATTTCACGAAAACCGAATATTAAACAATTTAAGGCTCAAGCCAGGTAAATATATCACTATCAACAGGGGCGTTGATAATCAAGGTAATGTGATTGAGTCCACTAAACTGTGGAGCTTACACAATTATAATGCTTTAGTGAATCTTATTAAAATCAATTATCCAAATTATAAAATTGTTCAATTAGGCGCATCAACCGATCGATGTCAACTGATTGATAATGTTGATATAAACTTGGTTGGCGAAACATCATTAGACGCCCTTAAAGTATTACTTAAGCATTCTGTACTACATATTGATAGTGAAGGGGGAATGGTACATTTAAGAAAGGCTTTAAATGGAGGGGTATCTGTCGTGATTTTTGGGCCTACCTCTGCCGATTTTTATGGATATGCTGACAATATTAATATTGCTTCTAAAGCTTGCCCATTTAGTTGCGAATGGTTAAATGAAACATGGGCAAAAACTTGCATCAATAGTCTCAACAACCATATCTGCATGAAATCTATAGATACAAATTTTGTTTTTGAACAAGTCAAAAAATTTTTAAAGCATGATGAAAGTATAAATTAATTATTATCAATAGTCGCTTTATTGGAAAGGTCAAAGACTAAACTAGCATAGTTAAATAACACGATTGTTTACTCAAGTTATAAATATAATTACTTATTTATTCAGTTTTTTTGCTATAAAAATAATTTTAATTATTAGAAATTTTTCTAAAAATTTTCCTTTATTTTAGGGTATAATACCCCGCCCAAAAGCTAGGTTAATGTAAATATATTTTAATATTGAAACTATATGAGTAAATAAGAAATCAATTATGAACTATTTTGATAAATTACAGCAAAAAGTTAACAAATATAAATCACTTTATTCCAATAAGTATAAAAAAGCTGCAATCAAATTGTTGTGGTGGAATTTGTGTAAACTTTTTGACTTTAAATCAAACAAGCAAAAATTTGATCCGATTACTAATGAACCCTATGAAATTGAATATCGCTTAGATCGTTTATCTTTTTTCATTACAGGGGGAATCGGTGATATCTTAATTAATCTTAATTACTGTAGTTATCTTTTGGATTATTTGAAAGATGAAATTAAAACTATCGATATTTTCGTAAAGAATACCAAATTAGTTAAAGAATTGATTGGGGAATCAGTTTTTAATATCTATCATAAAGATGAGTGGAATCAAGATCGAGTAGCTTACTTACTTGATTTTAAAATAGATCGTTTTCCACTAATAGTTAAAAATAATTTAGTTTTACTCCCGTCAAATGTAAATTTGAAATTAAAAAAATTGGTTAAATTGTATGAAGAATTTTATCGAATAAATGGTAAAATTGTGTACGATCCACCTAAAATTGACTCATTAAGTATTCAGTATTCTATAATCAATAATCAAAATAGATTGCAACAACCAGATATTTATGGTTTTTTAAATATTGATCGCAATAATTATAAATTTTTACCAGCACTATCTGATGATGAAAAAGTTTTAAAAGATCTAAAATTAGCCGATACAAAGTTTATTACGCTTAATCGTGGGGTGGATGGGACAAATCCTCAAAGTGAATCCACAAAATTATATCCGCTTGAATACTATGATGAATTAGTCAGGCTGATAAAAACAGCGTTTCCAGAATACAAAATTGTTCAATTAGGTGTATCGACAGATAGATGTCAGTTAATTAAAGGTACGGATTTAAACTTAGTTGGAAAAACGACGTTAAATCAGTTGAAAGCTATTTTGAAAAATTCCATGTTACATATTGACGGAGAAGGTGGAATGGTTCATTTAAGAAAGTCTTTAGAAGGTGGTGTTTCAGTCGTGATTTTTGGTCCGACCTCTGCAGACTTTTATGGTTATTCAGATAATGTCAATATTTCTTCCAGTGCGTGTCCTTTAACATGCGAATGGATAAATAATAAATGGGCATCATATTGTATCAATAAAAACAACAATCATATCTGTATGAAAAGTATCAAACCAAATTCGATTTTCGAAGAAATTAAAAAAATATTGAAATAGCACAAACTGGAAATATTTATATGAATCAATTTTATTCTTACCTTGATAGATTTAGAAATACTAAAGTAACGGTCATTGGGGATATTATGTTGGATCGTTTTTTGTATGGAACGGTAGAGCGGATTTCTCCTGAAGCACCCGTACCCATTTTCAGATTGGATCATGAAGAGGTGATGTTAGGTGGTGCAGGTAATGTGGCGGCAAATTTAGCGTCTCTTGGCTGTAAACCTACTTTTTTAGGATTTGTTGGTTTAGACACAAACGGTAAGCTTGTTACTTCACTTTTAAAAAATGCAGGAAGCCATAGTCATCTTTATCGATTAAAAAATCATCCAACTATTATCAAAACACGATTCATCGCTAATCATAATCATTTACTTCGTGCTGATGCTGAAAAGCTACTTCCGTTTGTACCTGAATTACTCCCTAAATTTTCTAAGTTAGTCAAGCAAGCCATTAAGATGACCGATATTGTTTTGTTATCGGATTACAATAAAGGTATTTTTAATCAAGAAACCACTCAGATGATTATTAATCTTTGTAATAAGTTTAATATTCCAGTTATTGTTGATCCAAAAGGTAATGATTATTCTAAGTATCGTGGTGCGACATTAATTAAGCCAAATATCAAAGAATTTTTTGATGCAACAGGTATTAAACTCAATCCTGATAGTCCACAATTTGATGATGAATTGAAACAAGGTGCTGATATTTTCTTAAAACAATATGGTATTAAAAATATTATTGTGACCTTAAGTGAATATGGAATGGCTTATATTTCATGTGAAAATAAAAATTTCATTGTCAAAATACCAACAGAAGCTAAAGAAGTTTTCGATGTTTCTGGTGCGGGAGATACCTCTTTAGCCACATTAGGTATTGCTTTAGGTGCAAAAGCTCCAATTGCCGAAGCGATGCAATTAGCCAATATTGCATCAGGAATTGTGGTTGGAAAATTAGGCACAGCCACTGTTTCTTTTAATGAGTTAAAAGCAAAATTAACGACAAAAAAATGTGAAATTAAGTGTACTCGAACAAATAAAATTATCAGTTTATCCGATGCTAAGCCAATTATTGATGAATTAAAAAAACAAGGTAAAAAAATTGGATTTACAAATGGCTGTTTTGATTTGTTACATTTAGGGCATTTAAGTTCTTTGCAACAAGCTAAAAATGTTTGTGATATTCTCATTGTGGGAGTGAACTCAGACGATTCGATAAAAAAATATAAAGGTGCTGATAGACCTATTCAAGATCAAAACACTCGAGCCACGTTACTGGCTTCACTCGAATTTGTTGATTATGTCATCGTATTTAGTGAAGATAATGCGTGCCATATTGTGGAAGAACTTCGACCTGATGTGATTGCGAAAGAAGGCTACACCATTGATAATTGGCCTGAAGCGCAAAAAGTAGTCAGTTATGGTGGCGAGGCCATTATTCTTGAACGTATAGAAGGTTATTCAACCTCTCAGTTAGTCGCTAAATGTAAAAAATAATCGACGATTGGGTGATCTAAATGCATATCGAGCAGATATGCATTTTTTTTGATGCGAAGATTCTATTCTATTTTAAATGAACGAAGTTTTATTGTAGGAATAATTAACTAAGACTCTTTTAAGCATTTATTAAACTAACGAGACATCGTTATTTGTAGTATAATACCTATTATTTTGATAATTTTTAATTAACTTTATGTCGGACAAATATACCTCTTGGAAAACACTTAGACTGCTTTGGCCTTTTGTTGCACCATACAAAAAAGCATTAATTGCGGCCGTGTTTGGATTGCTATTAAATGCCGCTACTGATGCTACGCTAATTTCTCTTACAAAACCGTTATTGGATCATGGTTTAATGGGAAAAAATTATTCGTTATTGATGATCATTGCTGGTTCGATCATTGGTTTAATACTGTTAAGAGGATTGTCAAACTACGCATCGACCTACTGTCTATCGTGGTTGTCGGGCAAAGTTGTCACCAAATTTAGGCAGTTAATCTTCAATCATCTTGTTAAAAGCCCCGTTAGCTTCCATGATAAGAGTTCTGTGGGTGACCTTGTGTCAGTTATCACATTCAATACACAACTCTTATCCAAAGCTTCATCTGATGCATTAATTATCTTGGTTCGAGAAATTACCTACGCCATTGGACTTTGTTGTGTCATGTTTTATGGTAGTTGGAAATTAGCATTAGTGCTATTTATCATTGTTCCTTTAATCATTTTTATCGCACAATTTATTGCCAAAAAATTTAGAGAAACCATTAAATCGATGCAAAAAGGGATGGGTGAAATTACCACCGCTGCCGATGAAATGTTAAACGGTCATAAAGAGGTATTAATATTTAATGCCAAGGATTACGAAAAACGTAATTTTAGCCAGATAACGGATACTGTGCGACGTGGCGTATTAAAAATTGAATTTGTTTCAAGATTGTCAACACCAATCATCCAGTTGATTGCAACTTTAGGTTTAGGTGGCATCTTGTATCTGGTTGCCAGTGAAAGTTTGGATATCACGCCTGGATCTTTTACCGTGGTATTTTCTGCTATGGTTGCGGTTATGCGCCCACTACGTGAATTAACCAGTTTACATGTTGAATTACAAAAAGGTGCGGTAGCTTGTGAATCATTATTTGGGATCTTAAATTCACCATTAGAAGAAGATGAAGGTAAAATTGAGAAAGATAAAGTTAATGGTAATATAGAATTTAGACATGTTACCTATACTTATCCTACTCGAAATACACCCTCACTCAATGATATCAGTTTTACGATAAAAGCGGGGCAAACGGTTGCATTAGTTGGACGGTCTGGAGCCGGTAAATCCACCATAGCCAGTTTAATTCCTCGTTTTTATGATGTAACAAACGGCGAAATTCTGTTAGATTCGATTAATATAAAAGATTACACGTTAAAATCGTTACGAAGCCAGATTGGATATGTATCGCAACGCGTGCATTTATTCAATGGAACAATAGCCGATAATATTGCTTATGGAGAGAAAGGAAAACATTCTCAAGAAGCCATTATGCACGCTGCAAAATTAGCAAATGCTTTAGAGTTTATTGACAAATTAGAACAAGGTATTAATACTGAAATTGGTGATAACGGCGTATTGCTATCAGGAGGACAGCGACAACGGATTGCAATTGCCAGAGTTCTGTTACGTAATAACCCGATTTTAATTTTAGATGAAGCGACTTCAGCATTAGATAATGAATCCGAACGATTGGTACAGGAAGCGATTGAAATTTTGCAAAAAAATCGTACATCTATCATTATTGCTCATCGATTATCAACCATTGAAAAAGCCGATCGAATTTTAGTTATTGATGAGGGAAAAATCGTTGAAGATGGCGATCATGAATCACTTTTAGCGCTGAATGGTATTTATTCTCAAATGCATAAAATGCAATTTAATGCGTAATATCATTAATTTATTTATGAAGAACAATATGACTAAAAAACATCAACAAGAAAAGCATGATCTCGATAAAGATTCATCAACATGGCAAACGTTTTTGAAACTGTGGCCATATATTATTGAGCATAAACTCATTTTATTTGTCTCTGTATTATTACTTTTCTTAAGTGCATTTGCCGATACATCACTCATTGCAATATTAAAACCCCTTTTAGATAGAGGGTTTAGTGATGGTGATAAAAGTTTTTTACTTATGGCTCCCCTCTATATTTTTGGGTTGGTTTTATTACGAGGTATAGCTAACTACGGCTATTCGGTTTCGTTAGCATTTATCTCTGGAAAAATTGTCATGCGGATTAGACAAAGGTTATTTAACCATTTTGTCGATGTGCCGGTTAGTTATTACGATCAAAATTCGAATGGTCGATTATTGTCTCGTATAACTTACGATACCGATCAGGTAGCCTCGTCATCATCCGATGCTTTAATTATCATTATTCGTGAATCAGCGTTTATTTGTGGATTATTTTATACGATGTTTTATAACAGTTGGCAATTATCATTGTCACTGATCATCATTACTCCCATTGTTATTGGTTTAATTACGTTTATTTCTGTGAAATTCCGACGATTAGCTAAAAACATGCAAAATTCAATGGGTAATGTCACCATGTCTGTTGAACAAATGTTAAAAGGACATCGTGAGATCATCGTATTTGGTGCACAAGACGAAGAGTCGAACAATTTTGTTAAAATAAGTAATAAGTTTCGTCGTGACGGTATGAGACTTGTCTCTATTTCAGCGCTCTCTACCCCAATTGTTCAGTTAGTTATTTCATTTGCAATTGCTTTTGTCTTATTAACGGCAAGTAATCCAGATTTAAATATCACAGCGGGTGAGTTTACGGTTGTTTTTTCTTCCTTAGTTGCGCTTATGCAACCTATTAAAAGTTTGACCAGTGTGAATGCGAGTTTTCAAAAAGGTATGGCGGCATGTCAAACACTCTTTTCCATTTTGGAGCAACCTGTCGAAAAAGACATGGGTAAACTTAACATTGAGCGTGTAAAAGGGGATATCGAATTTAAGCATGTTAGTTTTGGGTATGAAACCCGACAACAACTTGCGATCCAAGATATTAGCTTTACTGTTTCGGCAGGAAAAACCGTGGCTTTTGTTGGGCGTTCGGGTTCAGGGAAAACGACGATCACAAATTTACTGACACGTTTTTATGATATTTCTGAAGGTGAAATATTGATTGACGGACATAACATTCAAGACTTAACTCTATTTTGTTTAAGAAACCAAATTGGATTAGTTTCGCAAAATGTTTTTCTGTTTAATGATACCATTGCCAATAATATTGCATATGGTCGACTTGATCAGTATTCACAAGCTGAAATAGAAGCAGCCGCTAAAAAGGCTTTCGCTTATGATTTTATTATGAATTTTGAAAAAGGCTTTGACACCAAAGTTGGCGAAAGTGGCGTATTATTATCAGGTGGTCAACGCCAGCGGATCGCTATTGCAAGAGCATTATTGCGTGATAACCCTATTTTAATCTTAGATGAAGCGACTTCTGCATTAGATACGGAATCTGAACGTGCCATTCAAAAAGCGTTAGATGAATTACAAAAAGGCCGAACATCTTTAGTGATTGCACATCGACTCTCAACGATTGAAAATGCCGATGAGATTCTAGTCATTGATGATGGACATATTATCGAGCAAGGTAATCACGCAGCTTTATTAGAGAAAAAAGGAATATACTTTAATTTATATACAGGTAAACAATTCCAATAAATTAAGTGAACGCAAACTATAATCAAAAGCTGTATTAGTCAAACCGGAAAAGTCGCTACTATTGGATTTTTGAGGGTAAAAAGAATAATTGCAAGATATTTAATTTAAAAATATTATTTGTAGTAAATGGTGCATCATGGAAATAATTTAGATGAATAAACATAATACGATTAACATCGCTTTTTGCTCAGATAAAAATTACTTAAAATATGTAGCGATAGCTATTCAATCAATCTATTTTAACAATTTGAATAATGCGTTAAAATTTCATGTTTTTCTTTATGATGTCGAACAAGACGATATTGATCAATTGAGTCGTTTAAGCTCAGATATTATCGTCTATCCTATACCTAAAGCATGTTTGGACAAATATGATAACGAACATGCGATAAAGCATCTTAATCGTTCCATGTTTATTCGACTACTTGTCCCGCGGTTATTAAATGGAAAAGTGGATAAATTAATCTATTTAGATGCTGACATCCTTTGTTTCAAAGATATATCTGCAATAAATAATATCGACATCGATAATGTCGTGTGTGCGGCCGGTATTGATTCATTAAATAATGAAAACGTTTCTAAAAATATTCAACGATTAAACTTGTCGACTACACATTATTTTAATTCAGGTTTTTTATACATTAATGTAAAAAATTGGAATGATTTTAACACCGAAGATAAAGTAAATACGCTTTTATTATCGCATAAAGGTCAGTTGCGTTATCCTGATCAAGATGCGCTTAACATGGTATTACAAAATGATGTGTTAATCGTTGATCCTAGTTGGAACTACTTATTCACATGGATTAACGAAAAAAATAAAGATAAGTTTTTTGAAACTGAAAAAAATTTACCTTACTTTATTCATTTTACGGGAGCGAGAAAACCTTGGTACCATGAGCATGTGGGTGCTGCCCAGAATTGGTATCTTTTTTATAAACATTTTACGCCATGGCGAGATAGTTGTTTAGACAGCTATCAAGATAAAATGAGACCAACTGATTGCCGTGTCTATGCAAAAAAATTCTTTAAAAGTGGTCATGTATTAAAAGCCTTAAAATATGCATTTATGTATATTAAACTTAAAAACAAAAAATAAAGTTAATCAAAATGAAATTAAGTGATGAATTGTTTAAAGTAATCTATCGACTAACGCACTCTAAGCGTTATAAACATAACCGTAAACGTTGGCCTCATGTCAAAATCTCTCGTGGGGATTGTGGGCAAATAGTCGATTTTGCTTATAAAGGGATCTCGATTCCTATCATCGATCTTAAGTCATTAAAACATGCCTTTACCGGTCAATTAGTCATGGTTGCTTCTGGGCCATCCATTAATCAAATAACGTTTAAACACTCTCCTTCGGTATTAACTTTAGGGGTAAATGGCTCATATTGTCTAAAGGACAAGATAAACTTTAATTTTTACGTTATCACGGATATTCACTTTTTTTCTCAACGACCTGAGATTGTAGAACAAATTATTGCTAACCCAGATCTTCTCTTATTTTTGCAAGTTGATGGTTTAGTGAAAATCATAAACCTTTTCGGTAACCAATCCATCTGTTGTAAAGTAGCGTTAATTGAAGATGCGTTCAAACTGACTTATCAACCGATCCAAACATTGTCTGAAATTGAAAAAGATCCTACCCGAAATAAAAGTATTTACTTCTATCATGATGATCATCGGGAATATGAGCCGTTAGCCTTTGAGACAAATATTGTCAATGGCGTATTTCCGGCTAAAACTGTTGTTTATTGGGCGCTTCAAATAGCCGTTTACTTAGGTTTTAACCAACTTTTTTTAGCTGGTGTTGATTTAAATAATTTCCATTTACCTCGATTTTATGAAACACCAGACAATATCACCTATTCACAATTAGCATCTGATTTTGAAAAAAATATTCTCCCTGCTTTTGAGCACGCAAGTTCTGTCATGAAAGTGTTAAAAGTAGAGGTTAAAAATATGTCTTTAGATAGTGCTCTTGATACGGATATTTTCGAAAAACAGGCTTATAACGATGTTTTTAATTCATTATAACTGAGTAAGCTTACGCTATATAAACTTCATGACAATAATATTTTTTAAGTGAAATCTGATTTAAAGATTTATTGTCAGCTGATCTATATAGTGCTTTAAGTTCATTATATCTAAATTTTGGGCTGAGTTTTCGGGTGCAATGATCTGTATTGCATTTTCATAATTAGGTTTATACACATCGTTATTTTTATATCGGGGATCAAAAGTATCAATCTCAGAACTATAAACACTAATTAAAGGTTTATTATAAGCATTGGCAAGATGTACAATAGAGGTATCAACCGAAATAACAAAATCACAATGTTTAATTAACGACGCAGCATGAAAAAAATGATTGAGTGGATTAATTACTATATTTGGTGATGGATGTAATTTACTGATTTTATCTGGCAAACCAACGACAATGGTTACTATATTGGGGTAACTAGACATAAGATCTATAATATCTTGTGCCTGTTTGCTTGAAAAACTTCGGCGATCTGAGGATGCATAAGGATTAAAAATACAGATCTTTTTAGATGGATAATTAGATAAAAGACCTTCAACTTGTAAATCATATTCATCGGAATAATGAAGATCATATTTGTAATCATTTTCGCTTGTTTGTATATTAATTCTATTTAAAATATACCTAAATCTTTGACTAAAATGTGCACTAAAATCCGTATAGGTGATGATTGAGTCATATACACGGTAACAATTGGGATAGTTAAAGCCAATAGTATGTTTAGGTTTTATTTTCTTGATGATCTTAAAAATCCAATTGGAATAACTGGTTCTATTGTTTGGATCAATAAATAGATCGCATTCTAAAGATTTTAAAACACGAATCTGTGATTTGGTTAATGGTCTGTCAAGACAAATAACTTGACTGACATAAGGATTAGATTCAAATAAAAAAGCATTGGATTTTTTTGTCAGCACTGTCACTTCAAAACCGTGAGTGGCGAGAATTTTAGGCAGTCCTGATATGATAACAGCATCGCCAAGTCCATTTTTACATGCTTGAATGGTGACTTTATCTATTTTTGATAAATCTAATTGAGACCGTTTCAGCTTAAAGGACAAAATAAAAAGTTTTACATTTTTGAATAAATAATTTCGTTTTCTGTTTAATTTGCTAATTGTATTGATAATTTTTTTAAGCATCGGCTAGGTCTAATTGTTTTGTCTTGATTTTTTTATTGTACCAAAATTTGTATCAGTAAAACATAACCATTAATAAGATAAAATGTTTTTCAAATTATGAAAAACAAATAAAGAATATTTAAATCTGATTGAATAAGAACACTCGAAAATAACGATATTATACAATATAATATCTTTATTCATTAATTAAAAAGGTAATTATTATGATTGTTGTGACCGGTGGAGCAGGATTTATTGGTAGTAATATTGTAAGAGGTCTAAATAAAAAAGGATTTAAAGATATCCTTGTTGTTGATGACTTAAAAGATGGGACAAAATTTTCAAATCTTGTTGATCTCGATATTGCTGACTATATGGATAAAGATGATTTTATTGTCGCCATTTTATCCAACGAAAATTTAAATATCGATGTCATTTTTCATCAAGGTGCATGTTCCTCAACGACTGAGTGGGATGGCAAATTTATGATGGAAAACAATTATCAATATTCTAAAGATCTACTACACTACTGTTTAGAATTTGATATACCATTTTTATATGCTTCTTCTGCTGCAACTTATGGTGGTCGTAGCGACAACTTTATCGAAGATAGAGCTTATGAAAAACCGTTGAATGTATATGGGTATTCAAAATTTTTATTTGATCAATACGTAAGACAAGTATTACCAACGGCTAAATCACAAGTATGTGGTTTTCGCTATTTTAATGTTTATGGGCCTCGTGAAACACACAAAGGTAGTATGGCAAGCGTTGCATATCATCTTAATGAACAGCTTCACAAAGGCGAAAAACTTAAATTATTCGCCGGAAGTGATACTTTCAAACGTGATTTTATTTATGTGGAAGATGTGGTTGATGTCAATTTATGGTTTTGGGAAAATAAAGTATCAGGCATTTATAACTGTGGAACTGGTAAAGCTGAATCATTCCAAACAGTAGCTGATGCGGTACTTAACTATCATAAAAAAGGTGAAATTGAGTATATACCGTTCCCGGAACATTTAGAAGGACGTTATCAACGTTTTACCCAAGCTGATTTAACCAAATTTAGAAATTCAGGTTGTCCGATTCAATTCAAATCGGTGACCGAAGGTACTACCGAATACATGAAATGGTTAAATAACCAATAAAGTTTACGTTTTTTGGGCAATAGCATTTTTAATCATATTAACAACATCGTCCCTTAATAAACCGTTTTATCGTCATATCATTAAGGGGCGGGTTGATTAAGTAATTTTCCTCAAGTTTTTAATAATATCTAGTGCTGGCTGTAAATAATTGGTATAGTATATTGGTTATTTAAGTTACGGGTTGTTCAATTCCAATACAATCAATTCATCCCTTTTTTATGAAAATACTATGTTTTCTTTATATTGAATTATTCCTTAAATAAACTTTCTAGCGTTTACATATAAACTAAATTATCTTTTTAAATTAGGTGCATTTAAGTGATTGATGATTTTTCTGAAAATGGTTTGCTTGCTCAAACTATTCAAGGCTTTGTGGCAAGAGAGCCACAACGACATATGGCAAGTAAAGTTTCTGAATCAATTAAAAAACAAAAATCATTGGTTGTTGAGGCGGGAACGGGTACCGGAAAAACATTTGCTTATTTAGTTCCTGCGCTACGGAGCGATAAAAAAGTTATCATCTCAACCGGTTCGAAAAATCTTCAAGAGCAGTTATTTAGTAAAGACCTGCCCATTATCAAAAAAGCATTAGACTACACCGGTAAAATTTCGTTATTGAAAGGACGAGCAAATTATCTTTGCTTGGAACGATTATATCATCAATACGCGGCAGCCGGTGACCTTGATAAAGGATTACGGGTTGATTTAGCTCGCGTTAAAAATTGGTCAATCAAAACTAAAGATGGTGATATTAGTAAATGTACGACGGTAACAGAAGACAATGCGATATGGCCTATATTAACCAGCACTAATGATAGTTGTTTAGGTAGTGATTGTGAACATTACAACGATTGTTATGTGGTTAAAGCGCGTAAAAGAGCCATGAACGCTGATATTGTCGTTGTGAATCATCATCTATTTTTAGCCGATGTTGTTGTGAAAGATACCGGTTTTGGGGAATTAATCCCTAAAGCGGAAGTAATGATCTTTGATGAAGCACATCAATTACCCGATCTTGCTTGTCACTATTTTGGGCAACAACTAACCAGTCGACAGCTTTTTGATTTAGCTAAAGAGATTAATCTTACCTATCGAACTGAAGTTAAAGATATGTCACAGTTGCAGCAGTGTGCCGATAAATTGCAAAAATGCACACAAGATTTACGTCTTGTGATTAATCAACAAGCACCTAAAGGAAATCTGCGGTTTTTATTCAATCAAGAACCAGTCAAAAAAGAGATAGCTTACCTTTTTGATACGTTGAATTTTTGTCATGAGGTTTTATTATTAGCGGTCGGACGATCATCAACTTTAGATAATTGTTTTGAGCGTGTTAATCAATATAAAACATTGCTTAATAGATTGACTGAAACCCATGTGACTGGTTTTAGTTATTGGTATGAAAGCACTCATCATCATTTTGTCTTTGCTTTAACGCCATTATCTGTCTCGGATAAATTTACGGAATTACTAACAGAACGCAAAGGGAGCTGGATATTTACGTCAGCAACCTTGTCTGTAAATAATCAACTTGACTATTTTACCCAGCGTTTAGGGTTAACAAATGCGGATTCGTTAATATTAGAAAGTCCGTTTGATTATTTGCACCAAACGATAATGTGCGTTCCTCGTTATATGCCTTCACCCAATGAACATGGCATTGCAGAAAAATTGGTAGAGCTACTGTTACCAGTGATTGAGGCGAATAATGGGCGATGTTTTTTTCTGTGTACATCCTATGCGATGATGAATGCGTTAGCCAAGCAGTTTCGGGAACTGACAGCGTTACCAGTATTAGTTCAAGGTGAAACCAGTAAAGTTAAACTTCTAGAACAATTTATTAATAGTGGCAATGCGCTGTTGATTGCAACCAGTAGTTTTTGGGAAGGAATTGATGTTAGAGGGGATACGCTTTCTTGTGTTATTATAGATAAATTACCTTTTACATCACCGGATGATCCCTTGATTAAAGCTCGCATGGAAGATTGCCAATTACAAGGTGGCGATGCTTTTAATGATGTGCAATTACCCGAAGCAGTGATCACGCTAAAACAAGGGGTAGGGCGATTGATTCGTCATCATGATGATCGAGGGGCAATCATTATTTGTGATAATCGTTTAGTCATGAGACCTTATGGCGCAATATTTCTTAATAGCTTGCCACCGTCGCCACGAACACGTGATCTGAACAAAGTTATTGATTTTTTGCTTGCCAAACACTAGCTTTTAAAAACGGACTATTTTGGAAAAAAAATGAGTACTATTTTAGCCATTGATACCTCAACTGAAGCGTGTTCAGTTGCGCTATTATATCAAAATGAAATCACGCATGATTTTCTTGTTTCTGCTCGAGATCATACCAAGCAGATACTGCCTATGGTGGATAAAATATTAAAACAATCCGATTGCCTATTATCACAAGTTGATGCTATCGCTTTTGGACAAGGTCCTGGTAGTTTTACGGGTGTAAGAATAGGTATTGGCGTTGCTCAAGGATTAGCGTTAGGCATTGACAGACCGATGATCGGTGTCTCGACATTGATGACGTTAGCCCAAGGCGCTTTACGTTTGAATCAAGCCAAAAACGTAATTGCCGCAATCGATGCCAGAATGAACGAAGTTTATTTAGGACAATATCAATATGTTAATGAGCAATGGCAAGCCATGATCGATGAATGCGTGATTGCTCCTGAAAAGGTCGCTGATAAAGTCAAACGAAAATGTACAGATGACTATTATAGCGCAGGTACCGGTTGGCAAACTTATCCTGAAATGTTAACAGATATTAAAAGCAGCGATCTTTTATTACCTCATGCACAAGATTTGATCATTATTGCCAACCAAAAATGGCAAAGACAAGAGTTAGTGAATGTCGAAGATGTCGAACCAACTTATTTGCGTAACGAAGTTACTTGGAAGAAGTTGCCAGGGCGTTAAAAAAAATGCCACTGAAACGGTGGCATAGTATTAATAACCAATCAAGGAAAAGTGTTTAAACTACTCTTTAAATAATCCTAAGTGTGCTTTAGCATAAGCTTCAAAATCAGTACAACCGCCAATCGGTTTTTCATCAATAAAGATTTGAGGTACTGTTTCAACAGGTTTGCCAACACTTTTTGATAAATCTTCTTTAGTGATACCTTCTTCATTGATATCGACATAACGATAAGAAAAATCATCTCGCTCTTGAGACAGTTTTTCAGCTAATTCTTTTGCCCGTACACAATAAGGACAGCCTGAACGTCCAAAAATTACAGTAAACATTGGTCACCTCGGTTATATGTTATTTAATAATAGTTACTATACTTAACTTTTCTAGAAAAAAAAGCACTAAATCATATTTAATTTTATAGTTTAAACCTATTAATAATTTATTATTAGCTGTTAAGATTAATGAATACGTCTGATTTTAAATTAATTATTTCTAACAACGGTTAATTATTAAAAAACGTGTTTACCTAGTTTTAAACTAATATTGTTTATAAAGATAAGTTTCGTTGTTATTATGCTAAATATGGTTTTGTTAATGGCGTTTTTTTATGTCATGTAATTGATCATTTTATTATGGCAAATAAAAATTTTGTTATGTTTTTTATTTAAAGTCTGGTTATAATTTAACTAATCTTAATATATAAAAGTTGATATGTTAAAAAAGCTATTGTTTTTATTATTGTTTAATTCATTCACTGTTTTTGCTGCTAACCAAGAATGTGCAGTAAAACCCAGCTATGACATTGTAATAAGTAAACAGAATGTCCATATTTTTAATGATAAAAATGATTTATTGATTTCACCAACAGGAAAGATTATTTTCAATAATCAGTCGGTTTCGCCTTCTCCTCAATTGAAGCAAAATGCATTAAAATTTCAGCGTGCTTTACGTCAACAACTTCCAGAATTAGAACAACAAGCATTGAACTTGTTAGATGAAGTTAATACAACCTTCAAAAAAGCCATTATTACAAAATTGGATGATGATAGCGGATTACATGAACAACTCAAAAAATTATATAAACGATTAGTAAACTTATTACACCAATCGATTATCACTGAAAATAATGAAACCCATTTTTATTATAAAAATTTTAATAATTTAAAAAAAGATGGTGAACAGATTGGGCAACGAATTTTTTATAATATTGTCGGTAATAGTATTTTGCATTTTCGCCTGTTCAAAAATTATGGGGGAATTAAACAAATATCGAAAAATGAGTGGAAAACTCAAAAACCAAAATTAAAAGCTTTTGATAGTAAAATTTGTTCGGTAATTACAAATGTTGATACACAATATAAACAGATATTATCTGAACTTAGTCAAGCAAACGATAAGTGAATAGACATTAATAACAACTTTTGCGAAAATAAAGACTTTAGTGTTTAAAATAAGTAAGTATAGAAGCTCATGACTGCACATATAATTAATGGTAAAGCGTTAGCACAACAAATACGAAACGAAATTGCTAATAAGGTAAAAGTTCGGGTTGAAAATGGGTTATCTATTCCTGGGCTTGCTGTTATTCAAGTCGGTTCAGATCCTGCATCAAAAATATACGTAAACAATAAGCAAAAAGCTTGTGATGATGTTGGTTTTGCTTCATTTGCTTATGATTTTCCTACATCAACAACTGAAGCATTATTAGCATTGATAGATGAATTAAATCAGCGATCTGATGTGCATGGTATTTTGGTGCAACTTCCTCTCCCTGAAAATATTGATAAAACTAAAGTGCTTGAACGAATCGATCCGAATAAAGATGTTGATGGTTTTCATCCGTATAATATTGGTCATTTGTTACAGCGTGATCCACTTTTACGTCCATGTACACCCTATGGTGTGGTTAAAATGCTTGAATCGACCGGTATCAATTTATCTGGATTAAATGCCACTGTGGTTGGTGCTTCAAGTATTGTTGGTCGTCCCATGGCGTTAGAACTGCTTTTATTGGGTTGCACAACGACAATTACACATAGCAGAACGGTCGATTTAGCAAAGCATGTTAGTAATGCTGATATTGTTATCGCTGGGGTTGGAATTGCCAATTATGTGAAAGGCGAATGGATTAAACCCGGCGCTATTGTTATTGATGTCGGTATTAATCGTTTACCTGACGGTAAGCTTGTTGGCGATGTAGAATTTGATACTGCCGTAAAACGCGCGGGTTGGATAACACCTGTTCCCGGTGGTGTAGGGCCAATGACGGTCGCTATGTTAATGAGCAATACACTTCAAGCTTGTGAAAAATTAAGTAATGAGTTCAATTAATCGAAACTCATTTAAGGTTGATTTGTTAGATTTATATTAAATAAAAATGAAAATAAGGAACATTTATGATCGTATTTCACACTACATATGGTGATATAAAAATTAATACTTTTGATGATAAAGCACCGGAAACGGTTAAAAACTTTGTCGAGTATTGTAAAGAGGGGTTTTATAATAACACTATTTTTCATCGTGTTATTAATAATTTTATGATTCAAGGTGGTGGTTTTGAACCGGGTATGAAACAAAAAAAGACGAAAGCACCGATTCAAAATGAAGCCGCAAATGGATTAAAAAACAATCGTGGTACATTGGCGATGGCACGTACATCAGATCCGCATTCAGCTACAGCACAATTTTTTATCAACGTGGTTGATAATGATTATTTAAATTATCGTTCAGCAGATGTTAACGGTTTTGGCTATTGTGTCTTTGCCGAAGTGGTTGATGGACTTGATGTCGTTGATAAGATCAAAGCGGTTAAAACGGGACGTAATGGTATGCATTCCGATGTTCCAGTCGAAGACGTGATTATTACGAGTGTCACGGTTGAATAATCCTGTCCGTTACTTTATCGCTGATATCCATTTATCAGATAGTGAGCCTGTGGCTGATTCATTTAATATCAGCGCAGGCTTTTTCTCGTTTCTTGAAACATTACCTAAATACAGTGAACTTTACATTTTAGGTGATTTATTTGATTATTGGGTGGGTGATGATGTTAATTCTAAATTACAAAATCAAGTTGCAGATGCATTAAAATTACTCTCTCAACGTCATATTAAAAAATATTTTGTTCATGGTAATCGTGATTTTTTATTAGGTAAAAGATTTGCTGAAACTTGTGATATGATCTTATTACCAGATATAAATTGCTTACCAAATCAAAACGGAAAAATTCTATTTTTACATGGCGATTTGCTCTGTACAGATGATCTTCAATATCAAAAGTTTCGTAAAATGATGCATAAGCGATGGTTGCAAAAACTCTTTTTAATGATGCCATTATTCATCCGTTTGAAAATTGCTGCAAAATTAAGACAACAAAGTCGTGAACGTAATCAAGTTAAATCAGCGTATATTATGGATGTTAATCAGCAAACGGTTGACAGTATGATGAAGCATTATCATGCAGATATAATGGTACATGGTCATACACATAAACCTGCTGTCCATGATTTTTTAGTGGACAATAAACCTGTAAAAAGGCTCGTACTAGGTGCATGGCATGATGGTATTTCGTATATTAAACAAGAAAAAGATAGTGATCAATTAAATCTTTATAACCACTCTTGTAAATAATCGCTTTGCAAAATAGAATCGGTTTTTCCATAATCTAATAATTTTCCTTGTTCCAAAATGACCACATCGTGAGCGATACGTTTGACTTCGTTTATGTTATGAGTGACATAAATTATTGGGATGTTTAGTTCATTAACCAATTTTTCGATGTAGCTTAACATCTCTTTTTTACGCGGCATATCTAACGCTGATAAAGGCTCATCCATTAATAATAGTTTAGGATGAGTTAATAGTGCTCGACCAATAGCGACTCGTTGCTTTTCACCGCCTGACAACATGGCTGGATAGCGTAATAATAAAGGGCGAATATTGAGTACATCGACGATTTCATCAAATCGTGACATTGTGATTTTTTTGGCACCATAGGTTAAATTTTTTATGACTCGGTAGTGGGGAAAGAGCAAAGGATCTTGAAAAACGGTGCCAATATCTCTTTTTTCAGGCAAAACAAAAATTTTTTGTTCACCATCATATAAGATTGTGCCATTAAGATGGATAAAGCCATGGTCAGGTTTAATTAAACCATTAATCAAATTAATCAGTGTCGATTTACCCGCACCCGATACCCCTAATACGGCAGTCACACCTTGACAAGGAATTTGAAGTTTAAATTCAAATAAAAAACGGGGAAGTTGTTTTTTTACATCAAGATTTAACATCATTTATCAGCCTGCTAACTTTTTTTTATGCCAGCGGTTTAATATTTCAGATAAGAATAACGCCACTAACGATAAGATAATGGAGATAATGCAAAGTCGAAAAGCGGCGAATTCACCATTTGGTATTTGCAATAAAGTATACATGGCTAAAGGCAAAGTACGGGTTTCACCCTGTATATTTGAAACAAAGGTAATCGTTGCACCAAATTCACCTAAACAGCGAGCAAAACCAAGAATTATGCCCATTAAAATACCGGGAAAGGCTAATGGCAATGTTATGGTTATAAACACTCGTAACGGTTTTGCACCTAACGTGCGAGCGACTTGTTCAAGGCGGTAATCAATCGATTCTATCGCCAAGCGAATTGAACGTACCATTAAGGGAAAAGCAACAACGGCTGAAGCTAACGCGGCACCTTGCCAATTAAAACTAAAACTAATATCTAAATAACGATAAAGCCATTTACCGATTATTCCCTGTTTGCCCATGGTCAACAGTAACAAATATCCCAACACTACAGGTGGCAAAACTAAAGGAAGATGAACAAAACTATCCAAACAAGATTTTCCCCAAAATTGGCATCGAGCCAAAATCCATGCGGTGAAAATACCGATGGGTAAACTGCAAGCAATGGCTACGCCTGCAATTTTTAAACTTAGCAATAAGGTTTGCCATTCAAAGTCTGTCAGTAGCATAGTGATAATGTGTTATTGCGTGATAAATCCATATTTTTCAAAAATTATTTTAGCATTGGGTGATTGCAAATATTGATAGAAATTTTGTGCTTCAGGTTTCAATAAAGCGATCGGGTACTCAATCGAGGTAAATGTATTGGCAGGAAACGTCCCTACTATTTTCACTTTTTTACTTACTTTAGCATCTGTGCTGTAGACAATCCCAAGTACGGCTTCGTTGCGTTCAACTAACATTAAAGCATCACGAACATTACTTGCCGGTGCAAACTGAGGGGATAATTGATCATATACCCCTAAATTTGTTAATGACTCTTTAGCATAAAGTCCTGCTGGCACATGATCGGGATCGCCAATAGCCAGTTTTTCATTTTTAGGCAAAATAGCATTCCAATTCGTTGTAGAATTAATCTCAACTTTATCAATCGAAGACTGTTTTGGTGCAATAAGTACTAAAGCATTTTTGAGTAAGTTATCTTTATGGTTAACAAGATGATGATCAATCAAGTAAGTCATCCATTTCTGATCGGCAGACATAAAAATATCAGCCGGTGCACCTTGTTCAATCTGTTTGGCTAACACGGATGATGAGGCAAATGAAAACACAATCTCAACATTTTTATGATCGGTTTGATATTCATTTGCAATATCTTGCATAACGTTCGTCAGTGAAGCCGCAGCAAAAACAGTTATCTTCTCAATGGCTGAAACAGAAACGCTAAATAGAGTGGTTGCTGTCAACAGTGTTACGGCTAACAATGTTTTTATGTATTTGTTCATCCTCTTCCTCGCTCGATATAGGTTGTTTTAATATGACCTATCATATTGGTTTAACTAAAGTTGTCATAACAGATAGCTAATCGTTATATAAAATATTATATAGCGATGCTATCAAAATTCGTTAATAAAGTACAATTAAACTTTTTGATATTTAGGATTGATTCGACAATCGAAAGCGTGTTTAACGGTATAGGGAAATTGCTAAGTCATTTTATTGCTAATCAATCAATTAGTAAGATCGATTCATTTTTTGGTGGATAGCTAAAAAGCGTTTACAATAACAGAAATCTTTTGGTGACGGGTCGCTTTGAAATAAGCGCAATAATGGCTAACATCATGTTTTATCCTGAAATTTTACTGACATTAAATCTGAATCAACACCGGTTTGTCGATCCTCGTCGAATAGCCTTACTTAAAGCGATTGAGCAAACAGGCTCATTAAGTCAGGCTGCAAAACAAGTCGGCATGAGTTACAAAACTGCATGGGATGCTATTAATGAAATGAATGCGTTAGCCCCGACTCCTTTTTTTATTACCTCAATTGGTGGCAAGAAGGGCGGTGGAACAAAGCTTAGTCCTTATGCAGTAAGATTTATTCAGCTTTATGAGTTGCTAACGCAATTACAGCAAAATGCTTTTAATATATTGAGTGATGATAAAGTTCCACTCGATGATATTTTAAAAACGACAGCAAAGTTATCTTTGCAGACCAGTGCACGTAATCAGTTATATGGTAGTATTAAGCAATTAGAGATCAATGAGGTCGCTGGTTATATCACCGTTCTATTAAGCGATAATCAAACTGAATTGAAAGTTAATATTACCCAATCAAGCGTGCAACGATTAAAATTGAGTCCAAATAAAACTGTTATGTTACTCATTAAAGCCCCTGCCATTGAATTTAATCATCTCAATGAAAACTGTTTATCGGCAAAAGTGGTGCAAATTAAAAGCGATAAACATTGGAGTGAAATTCAATTATTATTGCCCTCTGGGCTTGCCATTTATGCGACCAAATTAACCCAAGAAATAGAAAAATTGGCAATAACTAAAGACAAGAAGATTATGCTGTCTATTGATCCACAGCACATTATTATCGCCACCTTAATATAATATTGAATAAATGGAGGTATCCATGTTACGAATTGAAAATGCGGTTTATAAGATCAGTGATTATCGTGTATTTGATATTGAATCTTTGACGCTCAACTCAGGCAGTAGTTTAGCGTGTATTGGTCGTAACGGCAGCGGTAAATCGGTTTTTGTGAAAGCTATCGCTGGAGAGTTACCCCTATTATCTGGTATAATTGTTAACCAATTTAAATCCATTGCCCATATCTCGTTTGAGCAACTGCAAAAATTGGTTGATGACGAATGGAAGCGAAATAATACAGATATGTTAAGTGAAGGTGAGCACGATACTGGATTAACGACTTCGCAAATTATTCAACAAGCCCATGCAAATGAATCTTTGTGTCATCAATTAGCGCAACAATTTGGTATTAGCGAACTTTTAAGCCGTCGATTTAAATATCTGTCAACTGGTGAAACTCGCAAAGCATTGATTTGTCGAACGTTAATGGTAAAACCCGATTTATTGATTTTAGATGAACCCTTTGACGGATTAGATGTGCAATCACGTGAAAACATATCTCAAATCCTTGAGGGGTTAGTCAAACAAGGAATTACTATCATATTGGTTTTAAATCGATTTAATGATATTCCTCCATTCATTGAAAATATTGGACTATTAGCCGATTGTCAACTCTTGAAAATGGGCAAAAAAGATACAATATTAAAGGATGAAACAATCCAGCAGCTGGTTAATTTGGAAAATCTGCCTGAGATGTCATTACCAGAAGCAGATGAATCACCTATTGAACTTGCCGATCACTTAGATCGTATCATTTTAAATAACGGCTATGTTTATTATGACGATAAAGCGGTGATTAATGGATTAACTTGGCAAGTTAAAGCGCATCAAAATTGGCAAATTATCGGGCCTAATGGTGCCGGTAAATCGACACTATTAAGTTTAATCACAGGCGATCATCCTCAAGGTTATAGCAATGATTTGACACTTTTTGGGCGTAAACGTGGCTCTGGTGAAACCATTTGGGACATAAAACGTCATATAGGCTATGTCAGCAGTAGCTTCCATTTAGACTATCGAGTGAGTACCAGCGTTAAAAATGTCCTTTTGTCCGGTTATTTTGATTCTGTTGGGGTTTATCAAACAGCGAGTGATAAACAAAATAAGCTAGCGGATAAATGGCTACAACTACTTGGTTTATATTCTCAGGCTAATAAACCGTTTCAATCGCTTTCTTGGGGGCAACAGCGCTTAGTTTTGATTGCCAGAGCATTGGTTAAACATCCTACATTATTAATATTGGATGAACCCTTACAAGGATTAGATTATTTAAATCGAGAATTAGTCAAACGTTGGATAGATTGCTTAATTGTTGATGGGCATACACAATTGTTATTTGTGTCTCATCATGCTGAAGATGCCCCTAAATGCATCACTCATCGATTAACTTTTGTACCTACAACTGATGTTAACTATCAATATAAGATTGAAGAGATTAATTAGTTTGTTAGTTTTTTGCTATTAAAAACTATTTAAAAATAGAAAAAAACAATTAAATAAAGGCGATTTAATCCCTAAATTTTTTGTTGAAATTTGAAAAAATTTTAAAAAGACTATACTTATGGAGTTATCCCCCAACCCTGTGGATAACTCTGTGAGTAGTTTATTCAAAACAGTAAAAAACTCAGTTTCTATAAGGTTTTGTATTGAACTGTTTAGATTGTAAGCGTAATGGAATGAAATTAATAATATCAATAAGTTATCATAAATCAAGTTGTCATTAGTAAGCGGCGATTAATTGAATTTATGTTAACTGAACAAAAAATATAACATTTTAAAAGGTCAAGCCCTTTTGGGGATAATTTTTATTAATAGGTAAAATTTTAGGTTACGACGTAATGAAAAAATTCAAATTGTGTTCCGATTTTAAACCTGCCGGCGACCAGCCAGAAGCGATTAAAAGGATTAATCAAAATCTTGATGACGGAATAGCACATCAAACATTATTAGGCGTGACTGGCTCAGGTAAAACGTTTACGATGGCAAATGTCATTGCTAAACATAATCGTCCAACGATTATTTTAGCGCCAAATAAAACACTTGCTGCACAGTTATATGGCGAGATGAAAGCTTTTTTTCCTGAAAATGCTGTTGAGTACTTTGTTTCTTACTATGATTATTACCAGCCAGAATCTTATGTACCTTCAACCGATACATTTATTGAAAAAGATGCATCGATTAATGAACATATCGAACAAATGCGACTTTCGGCAACAAAATCTTTATTGGAACGTCGTGATGTCGTCATAGTCGCTTCGGTATCAGCGATTTATGGCTTAGGTGCGCCAGAAACTTACATGTCAATGATTTTGCATTTAACTAAAGGTACGATTACCGATCAGCGCTCGATATTAACCCGTTTGGCTGAATTACAATATACGCGTAATGACCTTGGATTTAGTCGTGGTACTTTCCGAGTTCGTGGTGATGTCATCGATATTTTTCCGGCTGATTCGGATGAACTTGCGGTACGGGTAGAACTATTTGATGATGAAGTCGATCGAATTACATTATTCGACCCATTGACAGGTAATAGCGTTAATGAGGTATCACGTATAACTATCTATCCAAAAACCCACTATGTTACACCAAGAAACATTATGGAAAATGCGATTGCTCAAATTAAGCTCGAACTTAAAGAGCGTCAGAAAGTACTACTTGATAATCAACGACTGTTAGAAGAACAACGTTTAACGCAACGTACGTTATTTGATATTGAGATGATGACCGAATTAGGCTACTGCTCGGGTATCGAAAACTATTCACGGTTTTTATCACAGCGCAAACCGGGCGATCCGCCGGCAACGTTATTTGATTATCTACCGGCTGACGGATTATTGTTTATTGATGAATCCCATGTTGCTATTCCCCAACTAGGTGCAATGTATAATGGCGACCGTTCACGTAAACTTAATTTGGTTGAATATGGTTTTCGTTTGCCGTCAGCGTTGGACAACCGTCCATTGAAATTTTCTGAATTTGAAAATATTATGCCGCAAACAATTTATGTATCGGCAACACCGGCAAAATATGAAATCGAAAAATCGGGTGGCGAAATCATCGAACAAGTGGTTAGACCAACAGGCTTGCTAGATCCTATTATTGAAATAAGACCGGTGGCAACGCAAGTTGATGACTTGCTTTCGGAAATTAAAATCCGCATGCAAAATGAAGAGCGGGTATTAGTTACCACCTTAACCAAAAAAATGGCAGAAAATCTAACCGATTATTTATCGGAGCATAATGTGAAAGTGAAGTATTTGCATTCTGATATTAATACGGTTGAACGCATGGAGATTATTCGGGATTTACGGTTAGGCAAGGTAGATGTGCTTGTTGGAATTAACTTATTACGTGAGGGATTAGATATTCCTGAAGTCTCGCTTATTGCGATTTTAGATGCTGACCGAGAGGGCTTTTTACGTTCTGAAAGTTCTTTAATTCAGACAGTAGGACGTGCCGCGCGTAATGTAAATGGTAAAGCGATTTTGTATGCTGATAAAATTACGCCAGCAATGCAAAAAACCATTGATGAAACCGCTCGACGTCGAAAAAAACAGGAAGATTTTAATACTGCACATGGCATTACACCAAAATCAGTACGTAAAGAGATTAAAGATATTTTAGAAGCAGGATTAAGCACTAAAAAATCAACGGCGAAAGTCCAAGCTTTTGAACCAGGTAAACCGTATCATTATGTCTCTGTCAAAGAGGTTCAAGCCAGAGTGAAAGAGCTAGAAGCAATGATGTATGAAGCAGCACAAAATCTTGAATTTGAAAAAGCAGGTGTGTTGCGTGATGAAATAAAAAAATTACGTGCAGATTTTATTAAGGTTTCTTAATTAATCATCTTATAAGGAATAAATGATGACAATAACACGAATTGATCCAGCAGAACGTTGGTCTGAAGCGGTAATACACAATTATGTAATTTATTATACCAGTGTACCGACTAATTTAATCAATGATGCTTATGCACAAACTAAAAGTGCACTGGCTGAAATAGATAATATGTTAGCCAGAGCAAATAGTGATAAAACACAGCTTTTAGATGTCACCATTTTTCTTGCCAACAAAAGTGATTTTACCGCAATGAATAAAGCATGGGATGAATGGGTAGCAAAAGGTAGTGCGCCCGTTCGTTGTACGGTACATTGTGCGCTGATGGTAGAAGCGTATCTGGTTGAAATAAAAGTTATTGCTGCGGTTAAAGCGTAAATTCAAATTGATGCACATGCTACCTTTGTTATGTAGGCAATGGTAGCATGGTGTATATCCTTAACGATCCTTTTTATCCCCATTCATAAAATTTTAGTGTATACTTTATCTACTTAATTTTTTAAATATTCATACAATTTTCTATGCGTATTCAACCTAAAATTGCTATTGTTATGGGCTCCAAAAGTGATTGGGCAACGATGCAACATGCTGCTGATGTGCTTGATACACTCAGTATTCTTTATCATGTTGAAGTCATTTCAGCTCATCGTACTCCCGATAAACTGTTTCAATTTGCTCAGGACGCTAAGCAAAAGGGCATTGATGTGATTATTGCTGGTGCAGGCGGTGCAGCTCACTTACCGGGTATGTTAGCGGCTAAAACACTTGTCCCTGTGCTGGGTGTACCCGTTCAAACCGCGGCTTTAAGTGGGGTAGATAGTCTTTATTCAATTGTGCAAATGCCTAAAGGTATTCCTGTTGGTACGCTAGCGATTGGTAAAGCTGGGGCAGCAAATGCTGCTTTACTTGCTGCGCAAATTCTTGCCCTGCATGATGCCGATATTTTCCAACGATTATCCCTTTGGCGATTAAGCCAAACGGATGATGTCCTTAATCATCCCGATCCGCGAGTTGAAGATTAACATGACAATGAAAACGGTATGTGTACTTGGAAACGGGCAATTAGGACGAATGTTAAGACAAGCGGGGGAGCCTTTAGGGATAAAAGTCTATCCTGTTGGCATAGATGTTGAACCCGATTCAATTCCTTATCAACAGTCGGTGATTACTGCTGAAATTGAACGTTGGCCTGATACGCCTTTTACCAAGCTTTTAGCTAACCATCCTCAATTTGTTAATCGCCATGTATTCCCTATTATTGCCGATCGTTCAACGCAAAAACAGTTACTCGATGGACTTGGTCTACCAACAGCGAAATGGCATTCACTTGAACATCAACAACAGTGGTCAAATCTGTTTGCTCAGTTAGGACAACGTTTGATTGTCAAACGTCGAACAGGCGGATATGACGGTCGTGGTCAATGGCGGATTAATGATGAAAATAACGTCAATATACCCGATGAAGTTTATGGACATGCGATCGTTGAGCAAACCATTAAATTTGAAAAAGAAGTTTCACTAATTGGGGCTCGTAATGCTAATGGGGAAAAAGTTTTTTATCCATTGACTAACAATTTACATCAAGACGGTATTCTAAAAATGAGTGTTGTCTTACCCGATGAATACAAAACATTACAGTCAAAAGCTGAACACATGTTATCGGCTATTGTGGATAAACTAAATTATGTGGGTGTCATGGCGATGGAGTGTTTTGTGATGGGTAATGATTTGCTCATTAACGAACTGGCGCCTCGTGTGCATAATAGTGGACATTGGACACAAAATGGTGCTTCAATTAGTCAGTTTGAACTGCATTTAAGGGCTTTATTAAGATTGCCACTACCTAAGCCAGATGTCTTTACCCCTTCAATTATGGTGAATTTAATCGGTACAGAACTCAATAAAAAATGGTTATCGATTGATTTAGTGCATCTGCATTGGTACGAAAAGGAAGTTCGAGTTGGGCGTAAAGTAGGGCATATCAATTTAACACATGATAATCCAGATAAATTAAAGCAATCTTTAGCTAGTTTGATATCGTTATTACCGGTGGAATATCAATCGGCTATTGAATGGGCGAAACAGAAATTATAATAATATGAATACAAGGGATTGAGCATGATCGAATTTAATAAAAAAATTAATTATCAACGTAACGAAAGAAATAAACAAGAAAAAATAACCGATCCCTACTCTATTATTGGTTGTTTTGAAAGCGATCGAGGAAGGATCCTTAACTCTGCTGCGATTCGCCGTTTACAGCAAAAAACACAAGTTTTTCCATTAGAGCGTAATTCAGTTGTCAGAACACGATTAACCCACTCCATGGAAGTACAACAGGTAGGGCGTTATATTGTTAAAGAGATCATTCATCGTCTTAGCAACGCCGGAAAACTGGAACAATTGGGATTAGAACAAGTTATTATGCCGATTGAAAGTTTGGTTGAAATGGCTTGTTTAATGCATGATATTGGTAATCCTCCTTTCGGACACTTTGGTGAAAAAGCAATTAACCAATGGTTTGGCTCACGATTAAAAATTCATGCATCATCTTATTATCCTGTGCTTGAAATACAAAAAACGGATAATACTGAGCTTCAGGAGTTGAAAAGTAAAATCCGTCAAGACTTATGCAATTTTGAAGGTAATGCACAAGCCATACGATTAGTTCATACCATTTTGCGATTAAATCTTACTTATTCGCAAATTGCATCAATATTAAAATATTCCAAACCTGCCTATTGGTTGCGTGAAGTTCCCGCTCAATTTTCCTATTTGATGAAAAAACCGGGATATTACTTATCTGAAGAGCCTTTTATCAAAGAGTTATCTGAACAACTTGATATTGAACCTTTTCACCGTTATCCACTCACTTATATTATGGAAGCAGCAGATGATATCTCTTACTGTATTGCCGATCTTGAAGATGCAGTTGAAAAAAAATTATTTTCTGTACAACAACTTTATGAATATTTAAAGGACGCTTGGGGGCCAACCAAACCTGGTGATCTTTTTGATAAAGTTGTCGAGCGTTCATATGAAAATCTAAGACAAAATCAATTTAATGCGATAGCTATTGGGCAATTTTTCATGTATTTACGTGTTAACACTATCACAAAACTCGTCCCTCATGCTGCTGAACGTTTTATTGAAAATATCGAGGAGATATACCATGGTTCATTTAATAATGCGCTCTTAGAAGGTAACGGGGCTGAATATAAATTATTAAATATCTTTAAAACGGTTGGGGTCAAATATGTTTTTAATCATGAATCTGTTGAAAATATTGAATTACAAGGTCACCGAATTATCAGTGGATTGTTAGATATCTATAGTCCTTTACTCGATATGCCAACCCATGATTTTTTAAAATTAGTAAAAGACGATAATCACAAAGAATACCCGATTGAAACACGGCTTTATCATAAACTTTCCGCTAAACATCGGGATGCTTATCAACAAGCTATTAAGAATAAAGATGAAACGAAAGAGACTTTTCAAAGTTGGGAGTTCTATTATCGTTGTCGTTTGTTGCAAGATTATATTAGCGGCATGACTGATCACTTTGCTTTTGATGAATACCGCAAGTTAATGGTGACCTTCTAATTAAATTAATGAATAGATTAAAAGGCACTACAAAAACGCAATAGCACCAGATTAGTGCATCAAACGCTATCGAGTTAAATTTTCTTGATAACCTAATAGAGCTTATCAGCTCAATCATTTGTTATACAATTCATGTTTTATACCTGCATGATAACGCTTCATCATTGCTTATCTAAAATCACAACAAATTAATCTTAATCAAAGCTGGCATAACCTTTGCATTATGTTGATTACCCATAGTAAAAGATGAGGAGTTACATAGATGAAATTAGTGACTGTTGTGATTAAACCTTTCAAATTAGAAGAGGTCAGAGAATCACTTTCAAATATTGGTATCACTGGATTAACTGTTACAGAAGTAAAAGGGTTTGGGCGGCAAAAAGGTCATGCCGAACTTTATCGGGGTGCAGAATACACTGTTAATTTTTTACCTAAAGTAAAAATAGAGTTAGCGATCAGTGACGATCAACTCGACGAAGCTATTACCACAATTTGTCAGGCAGCTTATACCGGCAAAATTGGCGACGGAAAAATTTTTGTTACGCCATTGATGCACGTTGTTCGGATCCGAACGGGTGAAACCGATGAGTTAGCACTATAAATAGGGATAATATTATGTTAAAAAAATTAAGTTTAGTGTTTGGATTATTGGTTTCTGGTTCAGTATTGGCAAATGAAGTTCCTATTGCTAATAAAGCGGATAATGGTTTTATGATGATTTGTACTGCACTGGTACTATTTATGTCCGTACCGGGTATCGCACTCTTTTATGGTGGATTATTACGTTCTAAAAACGTGTTATCCATGTTGTCACAAGTATTGGTTACTTTTTCATTAATCACCGTGCTTTGGATAACGTATGGCTATACCTTATCCTTTGGTCAAGGAAATTGGTTTTTTGGTAACTTCGACCATTTTTTATTAATTGGCGTGAAGATAACGGACTTCTCGGGAACGATTTATGAGCTGATTTGGATCGCTTTTCAAGGCTCTTTTGCCTGTATTACCTGCTGTTTAATACTGGGTGCTTTTGCGGAACGTATTCGATTTTCAGCAGTATTAATTTTTATGGTAATTTGGTTTACATTCGCCTATATACCGATGGCTCATATGGTTTGGGGCGGGGGTATATTAGGCGATGAAGGGTCATTAGATTTTGCTGGTGGTACGGTGGTTCATATTAATGCATCAGTTGCTGGATTAATTGGCGCCTATCTGCTCAAAAATCGTATCGGTTATAATCGTGAGCCCTTAAAACCTTTCAATTTACCTTATGTGTACTTAGGGGCAGCAATTCTTTATATAGGCTGGTTTGGCTTTAATGCGGGATCGGCAACACAAGCCGATGAGATTGCCAGCTTGGCTTTTATTAATACGGTCGCAGCAACGGCAGCCGCCGTTTTAGCGTGGACCATTGCCGAATGGGTATTGCGAGGTAAACCATCATGTTTAGGCGCTGCTTCAGGGGTTATTGCTGGATTAGTTGGCATAACGCCAGCCGCTGGATTTGTCGGCGTTGGTGGCGCAATGTTAATTGGTTTGATTTGTGGTTTTGCCGGTGTTTGGGGCGTATCTTCTCTTAAAAAAAGGTTAAAAATTGATGACACCTGTGATGTGTTTGGAGTACATGGCGTCTGTGGTATTGTAGGTTGTCTGCTAACAGGTATATTTACAGCAGAATCGTTAGGCGGCATTGGTTATGCCCAAGGCATGAATATGCTAAGCCAATTAGGTATCCAATTATTGAGTGTGATTACCTGTGTTGTTTGGACAGCTATTATCGCATTGATTGGTTATAAAATTGCCGATTTGTCAGTTGGATTACGTGTATCAGAAGAGCATGAACGTGAAGGATTAGATATTAACAGCCATGGTGAAAGTGCCTTTAACAGTTAGCACTGATAAATATTAGTATTTGTTCTAACAAACCTATTAAATAAATTACAGGGCTTATACCCTGTAATTTATTAGACCTAGTATTAATTATTGTTAAAACTATTTTTTAATCATCCCAAAGCATAATGGCATTATCTTCAGTTAAGATTAAAGGTGGAGCAAACAAATGTTCTTTTATTTGTGTTGGGATCACATCAACATCACTTAGATCAAGTTCAACATCTGGGTATACTTTAGCCATCTCTTTCAATCGAGTACCAAGTAATTCCTTTACTTTATTGGACTCTTTAGCCAAAGCTATCTCATCTTTTAACATACCGATTTGTTTCTCATGGTGTTCGGATTCAAATATTTCCCCAAATATAAATGAAAACTCTTTATTTTTACGAAAAGTATTTTTTTCGTTGTACTCTTTTTCTTTATACTCAGTATGATGTAATTTAAGCTCCTTAATACGTAATGCAATGATTTCATCTACGCAATCCGGATAATTTAGTTTAGAGTCTAAATAGCTTAAAGTATTTTGTTTTGTTACTGATTCACTGTTTTGTACTAAGGTAAATAATGGTTTTTTATGTGTCTTCATTCTATAACTTCCTTTCTATTTCAGGACAATAATATAACAATGTGTCGGACAATGAAAAAAACGATTGTTACTTGTTTTCTTAAGATACTTCTTGTTACGGTGCTACATCAGTATAAAATAACTAACTTCCAGTTTTTTTGTAATTTCCTTATAACAAGTCGATTAAATGCTATTCAACAATTAATAAATCAAGTTAAAAAATTATTATTTACTTTATTTTTACAAGACGAAAATTAAAATTTAATGCCTCCTGTCATTACTAATACACTTTATAATGGATAAAACTAACCAAGAACTTAACACTAATTTCGAATAAAAATACCAATAAAATTACCAATTCTGTTCGGCTAACTCGTTTTCATATCACTCTTTAAATCAAATTCAGCTTGATCTCCATAATGAGAAAATATCGACATAGGTATAAGCTTTCCTAAGAAAATAACTATATTGTTAAGCAAATAATTACTTAAACTGTCGAGATGATAGTGTTTTTCTGGAAATAATGTTGTGTTCGATATGATAATTTTATTTGGCTTAATAATTCCTTTTGTTACAGCCGCTTTTGGAGATGATTTCTCGTGATAAGAAGTACTTCTTACTAGTTGTTGATCACATTCCATTACGCCTATTTTTGTTAATACTTGAAAAAATAATTTTTGAGTTAAAACGGTTATTCTTCGTTTAGACCAAGAAAATATTGCCAATTTAACAAGACTAATCACTAAATGGTGGCTTAGTAGACGTTTTTCAAGGTCTTGAAACATCATAATCCTATTCCTCTATATTATTTTATTGATTTAAAAAATAAAAATGTAGAAACAAGTATAACAAATCAAACTATTAAGGTTACAAAAGTATAGAAATTGTTCATTGCAATAAAGATTGTGGAGGAATATGTTTAAATTAAACATAAAAAATGGATAAGACATTTTGCTAGACGCATTTAAATTTAATATTTATTCGATCTTATTCACTCTCACATTCTTATTAAAATATTAGGATGACTATATAGCAGTAACTTAAATTAACGGCTAAGTTGTCTAACCAATATTGACTACAACAAACTCATTACATTCATCTCAATTTTATCGATCACCATTCTTTTAAGCCGGTTTAACTCACTAAATAGGCTAATCAGACCAGATGAATGAATAACAATTCACGACAAAAACTTCAATCTACGTTATACTAATGATTAATTTAGTAAAAATTATAAATTTTGAATTAAAAATGCCGTCTTTTTAAGCTGTTAAATACTGTTATTATTAGATGTTTTTGATTAATATTTGACAAATGATAAATAAACAACTTAACATGAACTGGATTCATCTAAAAAAGTAATTTAAAACCAGCAAGTCCTTCTTTTCAATACTTGTCCTACATATTATTGTTTGTAAATGTAAAGATGAAAGTTGAAAAACAGCTAACTGAAGTTTGACCGTCGAAGTACAGGAGAATTACAGATGTATGATGAAAATAAATATTTGGCACAAAGCCGTATCGTTAATCGTTATCAATTAGCTAAACTACATACTTTTGAATCAGCAGCTCGCCATTTATCATTCGCTTTAGCCGCAGAAGAGCTTTGTATTAGCCCAAGTGCTGTCAGTCATCAAATCAATAAATTAGAAGATGAGCTAGGTTTTAAGTTATTTCAGCGTTTTCATCGTCGTATTGAATTGACTTATAATGGCAAAAATCTTTTTAGTGCAGTAAAAAATTCGCTTCGTAATTTGAATCAAGAAATTCTGGAAATAACGAATCAAGAGGCAGCTGGAACATTAACGGTCTATGCAAAACCGTCATTTACTCAATGTTGGTTAGTCCCTAAACTTGCTGAATTTACTCGGCAGTATCCGTATATCAGTTTAAATATTTTGTCCGGTAATGAAGTGAGTAATTTTAATCGTCATCATATTGACCTTGCCATCTATTTTGATGCGCTACGCTATGAAGAAGTTCGTTATGACCATTTGATGAATGAAACCATTATTCCAGTCTGTAGCCACGCTTATGCGCTTAAACAGGATTTATATGGTAATGTGGATAAATTGACCAATTGTACTTTGTTGCATGACGGACAAGCTTGGGGACATGACTCCAACTTAGAAGAGTGGAAGTCATGGGCAAATAATTTTTCATTACCTTTTGAACTTAATGATATCCCCAAAATCATCTTTGATCGTTCTGATTTAGCTATTATTGCGGCTATTAACCATACCGGTATTGCCATGGGACGAAAACAGTTAATTAGTAAATATTTGGAAACGAAAGAGTTGGTTATGCCTTTTCCTGATATGGAATTATTATGTAAACAGCGTTATTACATTTTAAGACCACAAACCAAATATAATCCGAAAGCGGATATTTTTATTAAATGGCTTAAACGTTATGTTTAAGCCTTGATGTCAGAATTTGTATATATAAAGCGAATTAGTCTTATTCGTAAATTATAACGCCGTTATGAGCCTTTCTTAAGATTTTTCAGATTTAACAATGCAATGGCTGATAGAATAATGATGACGCCGATCCATTGCGTTAACAAGACAGATTCTTTCAAATAGAAATAAGAACAGGTCACGGCTATCGGAAGTTCAGCTGCCGATAATATCGCACTAAATGAAATGCCAATTTTTGGCATACCAACCGAAAATAAAAAGGGCGGTAAAACGGTTCCTAATAACGCCAATAAGAATCCTAATACATAAAGTGGGTCTGAAATATTGTATTTAAAAAAGAATAACGGTGGAAAAATTAAAAACGTAATAATACATGCACCCGTTATCATTAAGGCACTTTTTTCAAGCTTTGGTAAATCGTTACCCACATTACTACTGGTAGTGATAAAAAGGGAATACATTAAAGCGGCTAAAAATCCAAATAAACAGCCTGAAAAATTTAAATGAATGTCTTGATTAAGAACGCCTGCTGCTAAGCAACTACCGATGATGATAATGCCTACTGTCAAAAGTTGAACGCTACTGGGTTTATTTTTAAATATGACAAAATCAATAATGATACTGATCCATAAATATTGCATCAGTAGAATAATGGCTATTGATGCCGGAACTAATTGAACACACTGATAGTAGCAGATACCAACTAAGCCGGGAAAAATTCCAACAGCACATACTTTCCATTTTGGGGTAGAAGGAGAATGTTTAACAGGGGTTGCTTTGGGTTTATTTAAGCTTTTAACGATTAGGTGACTGCCCCATAGTATCAGCATACCCAAAAAACATTGCACACCGGTAACTTCACCTAATGTATATCCAGCTTGATAAGCGGTTTTTACAATAGAAGAGAGGACACCAAAACTACATGCCCCTAAAAAAACTAGAAAACTGCCTAAAAATTTTTCTTTCATATTTGAATCTCAATACTTTTGTAACAAAAAACTTCATCGATAATTTTCGATGTAAAACATAATCACAGGGGGATTAGCCCTGTCGTTTATTCAAGTTCATTAAATGAGTGATGATAATGAATACGAATTGATTCGATTTAGAAGATAAACATGTTGTTATAATCCATTATATGAGTTGACTATCCTATTGTTTAATCTGTTTATTGCTTGTATGGTCATCATGAAAACTAAAGTAAAACACGATAGCTAAAATGAGTGCATAAGACGCAAAAATTAACCATATTGCTTGCCAATCTTTTACATTATTATGGGTACACATATCGACAACTAAACCACTGATAATTGAACCTAAATAAGCCCCGACACCGTTTACCATAGTCATAAATAAACCTTGTGCGCTGGCTCGTATACTTGCATTAACCTCTTTTTCAAGAAAAATTGAACCGGAAATATTAAAGAAATCAAATGCACAACCATAAACAATCATGGATAACATGAGTAAAACAAAACCAAATGGTGTTGGATCACCAAATGCAAATAGTCCGAATCTTAAAGTCCAAGCGATTAAGCTTATCATTATGACCTTTTTTATCCCCAATTTTTTGAGAAAAAATGGGATAGTTAAGATAAAGGCAACCTCTGCCATTTGTGAAACTGAAGATAAAATAGCCGGGTACTGTGTAATTAGACTATTTTCAAATTGCGGAATCTTATTAAAATCACGCAAAAAGGTGGTACCAAAAGTATTGGTTATTTGCAAAATAGCGCCTACTAATACCGAAAATAAAAAAAACACCGCCATTGTCGGTTTTTTAAAAAGTACAAATGCGTCTAATCCTAATCGAGAATGCCATGACTGTTTTATTTTTTTATGAATCGTTATTTTAGGTAGTGTCGAACTGTAAATGACAAGTATGATTGATGCGATACTGGCTACATAGAGTTGTGCATGACTCTGTTCTAATTTAAGTAGGCTTATTATCCACATTGCTATAATAAAGCCTACGGTACCAAAAACCCTTATTTTAGGAAAAGCTTTTAATGAATCAATATTATTGTTGTCTAAACAGTGATAACTGATCGAATTCGATAAAGCGATAGTGGGCATAAATGCTAAAGCATTCGCTAACATTACCCAAAATAATGGATTAGGTTGAGTGATTGATGCTGCATAAAAAAGTGCAATGGCACAGATTGTATGACATAGCATGAAAAGGTATTTAGGTTGTAAAAATTTATCTGCAATAATGCCGATAATGCATGGCATGATTAATGCGGCAAGTCCCTTTGAACTAAACACTAATCCTATCTCAGTCCCTGAAAAATGGAGAGTATGACTCATATAAGAGCCAAAGGTAACCAGCCAGCTTCCCCAAATAAAGTATTGGAAAAACAACATTATTTTCAATCTATTGCTTATGTTCATTACAGATACCTACAAAGTAAACCCTTAATACAACATCAACACAATAAAACAGTGATTAAAAGCGTGCTATCGTTTTAGTAATTAATTGTAAAAACGTTGATTTTACACGTTCTGCTGTTTCAATCACTTCTTCATGCCCTAATGGTTGATCCAAAATACCACAAGCCATATTCGTTAAACAGGATATGCCTATCGTTTTAATTCCCGAATGATGAGCAATAATGGCTTCAGGCACAGTGGACATACCGACTGCATCTGCACCTAATACCCGAATCATTCTAATTTCTGCTGGTGTTTCATAAGTTGGCCCTGTCCACCAAGCATAAACGCCTTGGCGTAAGGTAATATTAAGTTCTTTGGCAACGTCTAAAACGGTTGCACGTAATTGTTTATTATAAAGTTCACTGACATCTAAAAAACGTACACCTAGTTCATCGTTGTTCGGGCCAATTAAAGGATTATTTGCCGTCAAATTAATATGATCAGTGATCAGCATTAAATCACCAGGATTAAAACTGGTATTCACTGCACCACAAGCATTGGTGATAATCAGTTTTTCAACGCCCAGCATTTTCATGACTCGCACCGGAAAGGTCACTTGATCTAACGAAAATCCTTCGTAGTAATGAAAACGTCCTTTCATGGCAACTACTGTTTTATCGCCGCTTTGACCAATAACTAACTCATTAGAATGTCCCACAGCAGCTGATTTTGCAAAATGAGGGATTGTGTCATAAGGAATATGAACTGCATCTTCAAGCGTATCGGCAAAAGGGCCTAATCCTGAACCTAATATAATACCAATAGATGGTTTTTTATTGGTTTTTTGTTGAATATAGTTGACCGCTTGTTGAATATCAGATGTTTGATGCATGGATGTATCCTTAAATTGTCTGTAGATGTTTGTAAGAATAAATTTTGATGAAGCTAATTCATCTTTTCAAGATTAATGTATTATTAATAAATTCATTTTGAGAATGTGTGATGGTGTTGTTATTTTTGGCACATTCTTAAAATCGCCGTAGTATGTCATATCTAAAAAAATAATTAATCATCTTTTTTTTAAAACGCGAAAAAGATCACATAAAAATTTATCATTAAACTCGCATTGTTCACCTTTTAACGTATTCGGTGACTAGCTGAATAAATTACACCTTTATCATTTTTGAAAAAACCGATTAAGGTAAGATTACTTTTCTTGGCCATATCGACTGCCATCGAGGTTGCAGCGGATACTGCCATCAATATTTCAATTCCACAATGAATGGTTTTTTGTACCATTTCATAACTGGCTCGACTTGAAACAACAATAACACCTTGAGGAAAATTCGGATTTTTTTTAAGTTGTGTCGCTCGAAAGCCTAACAATTTATCCAATGCGACATGTCGACCTATATCTTCGAAACCAGCAATAAAATTACCTGCTAAATCAAGTAATATTGCAGCATGCGTACAACCCGTTTGTTCACCAACAGTTTGAACACGTTTTAATGCTGACAATGCTTGATTAAAATAGGATAACTCAATGAAATGAGTGGATGACAAGGTAGGCAAGATGTTACAGACTTGTTCAATCTGTTCCGTGCCACAAATACCGCAACCTGTTCGACCTGTTAAGTTCCGGCGCTTTTGTTTAAGCTCAAAAAATCGCCGTGATGATAGCTCAATGTGCACTTCAAAACCATTTGTCACTTTGATAATGTCAATGCTGTAGATGTCATCTAGGGATTGAATAATTCCTTCTGTTAATGAAAAGCCGATAGCAAAATAGTCAAGGTCTTTAGGGGTTGCCATCATGACAACATGTGAAATACCGTTATATACCAATGCAACAGGGGTTTCTATAGCTAAAACATCATGTTCTGAATGGATGGGTTGATTACTGTTAAATTTTTCAACGGTAATATGTTCTAAACCGATTGTCATAGACTTTCTCTGGCTATCTGTCTTTTATAAAACGTTATGGCTAAGTGATTAGCTATTATACGCTATCTGGATTTGTTGAAAATAGGGTATTAGCATACTTAAAAATAGTTGTAAGATAATTCATAATGCACTGATAACTTAACGCTAATACTTACTTATTATGATAAAATAGGTCACCATAATCAATTGAAAATTTGTGATGCAATTATGTCATTAAATGAAATTACACACACCATAATGCAATTTATTGAAAATCATCAAATCTGGGCTTTGCCCATTATATTTTTATTAGCATTTGGTGAATCGCTTGCCATTATTTCTTTAGTGGTTCCAGCAACGGCTATATTATTAGGTGTAGGTGCATTAATTGGAACAGGTACACTCTCTTTCGTACCGGTATTGATTGCTGCTTCGCTAGGAGCCATTTTGGGTGATTTAATTTCATATTGGTTAGGTAAACATTATCATCATCAAGTTATCCATTCTTGGCCACTTAAAAAGTATCCTAAATTGGTTTTTCGAGCAGAACAATTTTTTCAACGTTATGGCGCATTAGGGGTTTTTATCGGGCGTTTTTTTGGTCCGTTAAGAGCCGTAGTGCCGTTAGTTGCTGGCGCAATGCATATGCCAACAACTAAGTTTAATTTAGCTAACATCACCTCAGCACCGATATGGGCATTTGTTCTGTTAGCGCCAGGCGCCTTCGGCGTGCCTTGGTTAGAGACACTTTTTGGTTAAATGGTTCCTACAGTATAACTACGACGCCCACTTTTGCGACCCAGTGCCTCTAAATTGGTTTGTAATGGTGGAAAAGGGAGTGTCAGACCGTTTTCACGGTAGGCTTCTAGGATTAATTTATGGATTGCACTTCGTAACACCATGCGATGTCCCATTTCAGCAGCAAAAACACGCAGTTCAAATAATTGAATACCTTCTTGAATATCCACTAAAAAAACTTGCGGTTCAGGGTCTTTAAGCACATATTCACATTTATCCGAGGCTTTTTGAAGTAATTCAATAACCAGATCACTATTGGCATCAATTGTAGCCGGGATAGTGAGTACAATTCGTGTAATAGAATCTGACAATGACCAGTTAACGAGTTGTTCGGTGATAAATGCTTTATTCGGCATCACAATCTCTTTTCGATCCCAATCAACAATAGTGATGGCTCGAGTGTTAATTTTGGTGATATTACCAGTCAGATCCCTGATTGTTACGGTATCGCCTATTCGGACTGGTTTTTCGAAAAGAATGATTAATCCCGAAATGAAATTTGCAAATATTTCTTGTAAACCAAAACCTAAACCAACACCAAGTGCCGCTATAAGCCATTGTATTTTAGACCAATCTATCCCAATAAATGAAAAGGCCATCATGGAGCCAATCATTAAAATGATATATTTTGATAAGGTTGATATTGCATAACTGGTGCCCGGTGCTAAATCTAAGTGTTGCAATATTCCCAATTCCAGTAATGCAGGTAGATTTTTAACTAATTGGACGGTAATTGTCATCACCAAAATAGCAATACATACCGCGCCTAAAGTAATATATTGTTCAACTTCGGTACCATTGATGATCGTGGTAGTTCCCCAAAGTTTGATATTATTCATAAATGCGAATGCTGAATGTAATTCAGACCAAAGTAAAATCATACTAATTAAAGCAATTAACATGATGATAGAACGTACAAGTTGTAAAGATTGTGCACTAATCACATCTAAATCGATAACAGGCTCATCGACGTTGTCAGCCAGATCTTCTTCGGGTGTTTTAGCGCGTTGCAGACGTTCAAGACGGCGTTGTTTAGTTCGTTCAAATTCGATACGCCGTTTTTGTATCCACATCCAGCGACGAATCATAAAATAGATAACGAGAAGTCCACACCAAATCACGACCGATGCTTCAAGACGACCTAATAAAACTTGTGCCGTTGATAGATAACCCAAACAAGCAGCAATAATGGCAAGCCATGGCGCACTAAGAAGTATTAGCCAAACGATACGGCTTAATAAATTTTCGCCCGATCCTTTTTTATCAATATAAAGTGGAACGCCTGCTCGGTGGATAGAGTTAGTCATAAACACTAACGCAAAGCAAAGAATGATAAACGCAATACGCCCAATAGTTGCGGCAAATTGACGATTACTGAACTGATCAAAGCTCATGACAACCATAACCAATGGTATGACAAGCCATACCGATAATTGATAATATTTCATGGCTGCACGGACTTTTTTAGATGACCAACCAAAATGACTAATAAACAAGCCGTTTTGTGATGCCAGATGTGCCGTGATGATAAATACCCATAAAATTGGAGCAGCAGCATTAACACCGTATCCTAACGCAACGGCAACAGGATAATCCCAGTTGAGTTGTAATGCATAGCCAAAGACTGCCCATAAAATAGGAATCGGTAAAGCCATTATTAAAGAATATATGACGACTTCTAAAGTTAATGAAAAGTTATCTTGCGTTACTTTACCCACACGGGAGGCAGATTTATTCAAAAATGCGTAATATTTTTTACGCATTTTAAAATGCACAACGACAAATAATATCGATAAAATCAGTAAAAAAAGCGTTTTCGGGGTCGTCAGTATTTGGATTCCCGCTTTATATAATTGTGAAAGCGAGTCGATCGAAAAAATGACATAATTGACGTCTTTAGCTAATTGTAACGGAAAACTCAATGATACGGGATTTACATCAGCAACCCAAAAGAAATATCGATGAGCAGCATCATTCACTTCGTCAATAGCATTAATTAATTGCTTATTGGCAATTTTTAATTTGGTTAATTCTAAAATCGTGGTATCTGTACCTGCGATTAACGTCTTAAGTAACTCGCTTTGTTCACGTAATAGACGGCGATATTGCGAGCCTTGTTTTCCAGCGTTAATTTGATTAGATAAATTTGGATAATTATCCAAATTTTTAAGAACATTACTGTAATTAAGTTGTTGAACTTTGGCTTTGGCTATCTCTGCGTCGAGCGCTAAAGATTTTGGTTTTTCAGGTAAACGTAATAATTGTTGACGTAATGTTTCACCTAATGCCGTTGAAAAGCTTAGCCACTCTCCTTGTTCATCGAGAGTAGCTAGGGTATTTTGAACATGAGAGATTTGCGTTGATATATTTGTTTGTTCGTTAATTATACTGGTTAAATGAATCTTTTGGCTTTCCATATTTTGGCGAAGATCTTCATTAGTCTCGTTGAGTTTATCAACGATTTCAGTAAGTTGTTGAACATCATCAATAGTCGTTATTTTTTCTTCAGCGAATAGGGTTGAAGAAAAAACCATTAATAAAAAACATAACAATCCACGCATCCACATATTGTTAAATCCTTTCAGCTAATTTTTGACCCACACGTGTTACATCCCCAACTTTAAGATTGTTTGAAAATTCAATCGCATTTGAAGCAAATAATGTAATAACGGTTGAACCTAATTTGAAACATCCCATGTCTTGACCTTTGCTGAGTTTAATTTCATCAGAATATGTCCAACGTTTCATGATTCCTTCACGTGGTGGTGTGATTATTCCAGCCCAATCTACTTCAATACTTCCGACGATCGTAGCCCCGACTAATATTTGTGCCATTGGCCCCAATTCTGTTTCAAAAAGGCATATAACACGTTCATTACGCGCAAAAATATTCGGAATGCTTTCTGTTGTGGCTTTACTGACTGAAAAAAGTGAACCAGGCACATAGATCATCTCGCGTAATGTACCGTCACATGGCATATGGAAACGGTGGTAATTTTTGGGCGATAGATAGGTGGTGGCATAAGATCCATTTTGGAAGTACTTAATCATATCTGGATGACAAGCAACCAAAGATTCGAGTGAATAAAAATGTCCTTTTGCTTGTAATAATTGGCTATCTTGAATTGTACCAAATTGGCTTAACACGCCGTCGGCGGGCATGATAATTGAATTTTCAGCCGTATCAATTTCGCGAGCATCTTCTTTTAATTCCCGCGCAAAAAAGTCATTAAATGTTTTATAGTCTGCGGCATTAGTGAACTTTGCTTCACTTAAGTCGACTCGATATAACTTACAAAAGCCTTTAATCATCCATGTTGTGACTTTTCCCAACTGTTTTTTGGCTAACCATCCAAAGATAATTGTTAAAAACTGTTTTGGAAGAAGATACTGAATAATTGCTTTAAGCTGATTTAACATAAGTCACTCTCAAATTATTGTAAAAATAGGTCATTATAACAATAATTATTATGAAAGTATAAAACGAACTAAAACCAAAACTGAAGCCTTATTGTTTATTCGCTTTATTATGAGTAATAAAATGATCGTTTTTGCATGGATTAAGAAAACATATTTGAACTTAACCAGACGTTTTATTTAAAGCCTCAAGCAGGATGAGCTATTACGCATTTAAATAAAAATTTGCTAATGAATATTGATGGATGCTGGGGTAAATTCGCTATCAATTTAAAACAGTTATTGATGAAATAGTTAAAAGTTAAAAGGTTAAAATATTCATGTTAATTTAGTTGATGCTTTTAAAAAATGCCTTTTTTTGCGTTCATCATTTAGTTAAAAAAATGACTGTAATTTTTATTATAAACTCAATTGCAACCTCATTTTGACATGCGTCAATATAAACAACTTATCTTTTCTAAAATGATTTTTGGGAATTATTGTGATTATCTAAATTAAATAATTGTTAATGAATTAACATAATCTATACATAAATAAATAATTATTTACAATCATTAGGGTTTGATATTAAATTCTATTTATAAAAAAAGTAAATATTTTTTTATAGCATATAAAATTTGGATATTAAGTTGTCATTACTGATTCATTTTTCTCAATATCAATAAAATTTTTTTATTTGAGTTAAAAATATCATGTAAATAAAAATAGGTAATGTAGTATTCAGTGCAAAGTAAAAAATAAATATTAATCAGTTTGTTATAGTTTTAAGGGGTAAGTTGAAAAAAAACATAAAGAATTTAAGTGTTATGACCGATATATAAATAAGCTTAAGGCAAGATGGAAATTTTGTGTTTTACACAAAATTAATTGATGGGATTAAATGAGAGTTGTTTTAAATATGGATCAAAAATATAGATTAAAGTGGAATGTTGCACTACAACGTTGGATTATGACTTCGGAAGTATTACGACATGGAAAATCAAAATTTAAAAAAATATTAGTATTAACAGCATTAATGGGCGCTCCCTATATTTCTTATGCTGATTGTTATGCCGGTAACAAAGCGTATGCTAACCAAGGTTCAACATGTGAATTTTCAAACGGTGATTACTACGGAACTAATTTATCACGCATTGAAGGTGAAAATACAACAGCAATATTTACCGCTGATAAGGTAAAAATGATAAGCCCTTCTTATTCAAGTAATCACACGCTAGCGATAGGTGGCGGTAATGGCGGACCTCAAGTAGAAGGCGGGACAACAATATTTAATGGTGATTTGGAAATTATTACCGGTAATAAAGTTTCTCGTGGTATTTATATGTACAATAAGGGTACCCTTTTAATTAAAGGTGATTTAACGATAACTAAAAAAACCCCTACTGGTGCACCACTGGAAGTTGTAAAAGATAACAATGTGGTAACGGTCAATGGTGTTGCAACGTTTAACACTGATGGAGCAGATGCGATACGTAATGGTGGAAACATTACCTTTAATAATGATTTAATCATTAATAACAGTCAAGTCAGTGGTATTGGAATCAGTCTAGGCAACAAGGATGGAAATGAAAAATATTCTGGTAATCTAACATTAAATAAAAATACGACAATTACTACTGCAGGAAAGGGTATCCATTTATGGTACGGAACCTTAACGAATAATGGAATTATCACCTTAAATTCAAATAATGATGTGTCAATAGTCCATGCAGCTGTCATGGGTGATGATACGACAACATTTAACAATAATGGAACACTTAGAGCTGATCCCGCTTCGACATCAATTGAACATATGTTTATTCATGAAGGAACAGGAACGTTTATTGTGAATAATAGCAATAATGGGGATCTTTCTTTTGATAAAGGTTCATTATTTAAAAATATCACACCAGGTACAATTAATATTAATAATGCAGGTAAACTTAGCGGAACAATGGATGCTAATGTAGGTATTATAAATCTTGATAATAGTGGTCAATGGTATATTAATGGCGACTCAAATTTAAATAATGTCATAAATTCAGGTCTCATTTCATTTGCTCATAAATCACCAACTGAATTTCATATTATGGATGTGAAGGGTGATTATGTTGGAAAAAAAGGTATCGTGAAAATGCGTACTGTATGGGGAGCTGCTGATAATGAAAGCGATAAAAATATTCAATCTGATACAATAAAAATTGCCGGTTCAGCTAAAGGGCATACCGTTGTTGTTCCTGTTTCTAATGATGGTAAAGAGAATATTATTGATGGTGATATAAAATCAATCACTAAAGCGATAAATACAACGCCTGTCATTTATGTTGCCGAAAGTAATAACGAAAAAGCCTTTAGTGGCACAGCAAAAACGAATGGCGTTGTTGAGTTTCAGTTAGCCAAACGCACAACAGAGAGTGGCGATGAATACTTTTGGACTATGGCAGCTAATTCGAAATCAGGCAAAGATGCTCAAAATGCTAAATTTGATAAGTTAATTTACGCAAATCCAGTGTCAGGTTATACATTGATGCCTCGTGTCAATTTAGAACAAGGGTATTCTAGTATAGCCAGCTTCAGAGAACGTCGAGGTGACATAACTTGTTATGATTGTAGTGAAATTAATGGAAATCATTCTTGGGGACGTTTTTTTGGGAAACATCATAAACAAGATGGTAAACAACGTTTAAATCTTGATACAAATATTTATGGTTTACAAATTGGTCATGATTTTTTTGTTAAACAGACAGATAGTCAAGATGTCATGATGTTAGGTGCTTATTTTGCCTATAGTAATGCCAATACTGATTTTTCAGATAAATATCATGCAAAAGATGGCGTTATCACACATGATAAAAAAACAGGTAATGGTAAATCAGAAAGCTTTAGTTTTGGCTTAACGAACACTTACTATACCCAAGGTGGGAGTTACTTAGATTTAGTAGGTCAATTATCTTATTTAACTAACAAATATCATGCTAAAAATAGCCATAATCCAGATAGTCAACATGGTTGGGCTGCTGCTGTTTCTGCTGAAGTTGGGCACGCTATTTCAGTGTTTGATAAAAATTGGTCAATAGAACCACAAGCACAATTGATTTACCAACATATCAATTTAAGTCACTTTAAAGATGGTATTCGTCATGTTGATCAAAATGGACAAGACGGTTTACGTAGTCGTTTAGGCTTAAAGTTATCCTATCATGATGATAACCAATTTAGTCAACGCAAATCTTTTTATGTTATTGGAAATTTATGGCATGATTTCGTGAATCCAGAAAAAACCAATATCGGTCGTAATCATATCAACGAAAAGTTTGCACGAACTTGGGGAGAAATGGGTATCGGTATGCAGTTACCTATAGTGACCAACATGAATCTGTATAGTGATGTTCGATATGAACATAACTTTGGTAGTACTCATCGTCAAGGTCTATCAGGGAATGTTGGAATGATGATCCGTTGGTAGTATGGAATATTAACGATTAATAATTAATAATAAAAAGGATCGTACATCATTGGTTTTATAATGTTGTACGATCCAGTAAAGTAAAATTTAAAACGATTTAACACCGCTAAATTTGTCTTCTATCCTTCATATCCTAAACAACAGTATAAATAGATTACTCTTACCGATTGCATAGCCTATAACTTAGGTTAAATTGACAATTTTTAATATTACATCGTTTTGTCTGTCATTATTGGTCATTGTTAACCAATTTTGATGACGTCAATAAGCCATTTTTTAAGGCTAATCTTAGTTCAATTAATTATAGAAAATTAAGCGTTGAATATTCTGCCACATAAATTCAACATTACTTTCATGTGGCAGAATAGATTGATGATAATTACCAGTTTATTTTTAAACCGATGTTACCACGAAAACTTTGATGTTTACTGCCACCAAAATTGTGTTCGTAGCGGACATCACCATATAGTTCACTTTGGGTAGTAATTGGAATATTTAAACCTAAACCAATTTCTCCCCAAGTTTTATTGAACTTCTCGCTAAGTTTATCACGTCCAATTTTTACATCATCAGGGCTAAAGAAATCATGCAAGATATTTACAATACCATATACTGACGTTTTTTGGTCTTCTGTATCTGTTGCATTATACGCAAACATGACACCAACACGACCACGTAATGTATCAGGATTATTCTGATCGACATGGCGAATATGATCATTAAAACTGTCAAGTTTCAAATACTGATATGTCAGTTGTGCTTGAGGTTCAATAGACCAATTCGTTCCACTTAATGGAATTGAATGACCTGCTTCAGCCGATAGCGCTACACCCCAACCATCTTGAGTGGATGGATTTTTACCTGTGCGAGCATTATATTTGTTGCGTAGATAAGATAATTGACCCACTAAGTCAACATAAGTGCCAGTACCGGTATAGTAGGTATTAGTGATACCCAAGCTGAAGTTATCTGATTCGCCTTTCCCTGTTTTTTTGTTACTGATAAGGATACCGTCTTTAGTACGATATTTATCAGAAAAATCAGTTTTAGCTCTGTTGTAAGACAGATAACCACCAAATAAATTCAGACCATTATTTTCCAACGATGTGATGGCGAAGTCGTGCCCAATTTGGAAACCATAGATATTGGTCTCAAAATTGAGGCGATGTTCACCATCTTGTTTTTGATGTTTACCAAAAATTCGAGCCCAAGTATTTTGACTATCGTCAGTAGCACAGTCCAAGCAATAGATATCTCCACGACGTTCCCTTAAATTAGCTAACGTTGTGTATCCTTGTTCAAAGTTGACACTCGGCATAAGTGCATAAGCCGCAATTGGATCGGCATAAATAGTTTTATTGGTTTCGACAAGTGATTTGGTTCTTGCTTTCATTGTCCAATAGTATTCATCTCGATTATCGACGGTACGTTTAGCTAACTGAACTTCTGTCAATCCGGTCGTTTGAGCTTTACCCGTAAAGGCAACTTCTGATCCGCTATTAGCAACATTGACAACTAAAACACTATTCAAACTTTTTTCAATTTGCTTTATATTACCATCAATAATGCGTTCTGTACCATCAGCAGATAATGGAACGATGGTCGTTGTGCCTTTAGCTGTTCCACTTATATTTAAAACATCTGACTTGATGCTACTATTATTTGGGTCGTCTGAAGCATTCCATATAGTATGCATTTTCACTGTACCTTGATCACCAACATAATCACCGGCAATATCAATTGAATAGAATTCGCTTGCGCTGCGGTTAAGCGATGTTGGGTGTTTAAAGTGAATGGTTCCGGCATTTTTGACATTGGTGAGAGTAGAATGTTCAGTGATTTCCCAAAGACCAGAGTTATTTAAATTAATGCTACCATTTCCGGTTTCTATCTTGCCATACAAATTACCAGCATTATTAACGACGATAGTTCCTGTAGATGTGTTGGTAAAAAGATTACCATTGTTAGCATTCAATACACCCGTTTTCGCATTGTTAATTTCTAACGTACCTGTTTTATCATGACTAACAATAGATTGAATATTATCAATTTTACTGGTATCTAATGTTCCAGCATTATTAAATACCGCTTTTTTGCCAGATTCGACAGTACTATGTATCGCTGCCGTATCCGTCACGGATTCAATAGTCAATTTACCTAAATTAGATAGTGAACCACCATCGAGAATAATGGCTTTATAACCTTGCGGAGATTTAATATTTGTATTTTTTAATATTAAATTTCCACCTGTTTGATAAATAGCGCTTGATTCTGTCGTGGTTATGTCTAACTGTGAATCATCTGCGGCAATGATGTTTCCTCCGCTAAGATGAATACCGTTGCCCAATTGGGTATTGATAGTGGTTTGTTGATTCAAATTAACTGTACCATTTTCAACATGAATACCGTGAGTAGCATGTTTAGCATTAAGCGTGGTACTTTTGGCTAAGTTGACAGTACCGTTTGTAACTTTAATTAAATTACCATTATTCGCATTTGAACTGATATTTAATTGATCGGCTTTATCACTATTGATTGTGCCACCATTAATATTGAGACCATCACCCATTTCGGTAAAAATAGTCGTTTGTCGGTTAAGGTTTAATTTACTATTACCACCCATAGTTATACCATTACCGGCGCCTTTTGCAGTAAGGGATGTTTTGCTCGCTAAATTAATTTCTCCCAGATCTTGCAGTTTTATGACATCACCGTTACCGGTATCCGTATTATTGGAATTGACGCTATTGGTGGTTGCGTTAAGTTCGGAACCAAAAGACGCTTTCCCTTGTCCTGAGACATATAATGAAGTGCCTGATGCATAATGTTGATTCCCTGCACCATATGATTCAATTGTGGTTATACCATCAATATTCATTTCACCACCATAAATATCGATGGCGTTATGGCTAGCACCGCTTAATTTATTTGATTCTACACCCAGATTACCTTTCACATGAATCGAACCAGAAGTTTGAACAATTCCTTTTCCTTCTTTCATATTAATATTTAGATCATTATGAAATGTAGTGTCACCTGCGCTGTTTTTTAAACCAACATAATTTGCTTCAATATTGACGTTTTTCTCAAAATTTAAGATTCCCCCTAATTGGGTATCATTTAATTCCGAACCATTACGAATACCGTCACCATTCGATTTTATATTGGTTTCTCCTTTTACCGTGATGCGTGCTGAGTTTGCCTTCGTCAAAGACACATCGATCGGGGCACCCGTTTCAAATTCGGTTTGTGACTGATCATTTTTATCGGGCCAGAAATCGGTGTGATTGATGTTTAAATTACCATTAACCACTAATTCACTATTGTCCCCTAATAAAATACTACTTGGTCGGTATTGTTTTTTTGTAGCATCTGGTGGTAAAGTTTGAGCGTTAAGATTAATCGTTAAATCGCCGTCAACGGTCACCGTTCCGCCTAAATTTGGACGATTATTTACTGGGTCTTGCTTAGGATAAGGTTCTGTCGTCCCAACGACCAAAGCATGATTTTGGTTTTTGCTGGTAATGGTCACTTTACCGTTAGTTGGATTAAAAGTCAGTTTACCGCCGTTATCAACAGTAATGACTTTATTATCTTGCCCTTTAGTTTCAATGCCCGTATAGCTGTCATCAGTAAGTTCACAGTTACTACCATTGACATTTATTTGGTTTTGAACATTGATTGAGCAAGGACCAGCTAATGCATTAGCGGAAAGCGAAGCCAATGCTGTTACTGCTAACAATTTTGAACTTTTCGTTTTCCCTTTTTTTGCCAGCTCTGAAACAACAACCCATTGTCGTTTAGAGGTGTGCCAGACTATTTTGTAAACTTTATTCATATTTTCATCCTTTTAAGGTATTTCTTAGTCAACTTTGTTAGAAATCAAGCCAACAAAGTTTTTTTTATAATTAGATCTTATTACTTGTCTTTAACGGGTTGCGTAAAAATTATCCTAACAATATTTACATTTAAATAATAATTTGATGTGAATTATGTATCTAAATTGATTTTATTGTCAGGAACTCGTTAAAGGCCATTAATTCTATTCTTATTCGATTAATAAGTATATATAAAAATCATCTTTTTATGATCATAATTTGATCAGTGAAATTAGTGGTTAAAATCAAAAATTAAATTTTTGTTAAAATGTGTAAGTGTTCATTTCGACCCGTGATTAGGGATTAATATTATTTCGATAGGCATCGGGTTAACATTAAAAAATAATGCTAATCCCGATGAAATAAAATTAAGTGAAGTGTCTTCAACTAGTAAAAAAGAAATATTTAAAGTTCTTTTAGGATTTATTAACAGGCAATATTCATCTCATGTCACTGACTGACCCCATTCTATTTTTACGTTGTCAAATAAAAAATAATAAATTATTAACAATAAAAACAGGGATTAATATGCCAATTGACCATTTCATATACCCAAAAAAACTAGGCATCTCGATTTGATTTTGGGTCGCAATACTTTTAACCATAAAGTTAGGTGCATTACCAATATAGCTTAAAGCCCCCATAAAAACAGACCCCATAGATACGGCTAACAAGGTCTTTTCAAGCGAAGTCATTAATATTGTTGCATCACCCGATGCTAAATTAAAAAAGACAAGGTAAGTTGGTGCATTGTCTAAAAAGCCTGATAGGAGCCCGGAAAGCCAAAAATACATACTATTAATGGGGTGCGCTTGTTGATTATTGACTAACGAAACTAGTGGCGATAACGCTCCGTCACTGCCTGCTTTTAAAATGGCCAGAACAGGTACAATTGTAATAAATATACCAATGAATAGTTTAGCTACTTCAATAATAGGTTCCCAATTAAACTCATTAGCTGTGCGAATGTTTTTCGGAGTTATGCAAATAGAAATTAGGGTGATAATGATAAAAACGCCATCTCGGACAAGGTTAGGTAAACTTAGATGCGTCCCGAATAGCGTTATCTCTATAGAAGAATGCCATATTCCAGATAATAGAACCATTGCAATAATCAGGATTAACAGCAACACATTATTTAATCCATAAAACTTTATGGAACTGTTATTTTTGGGCATTGTGGCTAAATGTTGCTTTCCGTATTGTAATTGGAAATAGTGGCGATCAATGAAATAAAAAATCGTGAGTAATAGTGTCGAGGTTAACAATACTGGTAATAGCATATGGCTCATTGTCCAGAAAAAATCGACACCTTTTAAAAAACCGATAAATAGTGGCGGATCACCAAGTGGAGTTAATCCCCCTCCTATATTGGCCACTAAAAAAATGAAAAAAATAATGATATGAACGGCTTGTTTTCGATTGCGATTGGCTCTGATAAGGGGGCGTATCATTAGCATGGCAGCTCCAGTTGTTCCCATGATTGAAGCTAATAAAGTTCCCACTGCTAATAAGCATACATTTAATTTTGGGGTACTGACTATTTCATTTTTAATTAAAATACCACCTGATACGGTAAACAGCGCCAGCAATAACAGAATAAAAGGGAGATATTCAGCGAATATTGCATGAGTAGTTAGCTCAAGAGTTGATTGCCACCCAAAAAAATAACATGCTGATCCCATAAAGAGCAACGTCCAAAAAATGGTGATCTTGCCATAATGATGATGCCAAATTCGGGGGATCAATAATGGTAACAATGCTATCGACAACAAAATACCAACAAATGGGGTACCCCAACAGAGTGATAGATGTTGACCACTAAAATCATCAGCATACAAGTCGAAAGGGATGAAGGTTAATATAATCAGTGGTGCGAGTGATATTTTAATTAATTGTTTCATTAGATCTATTTTAATTATTTATTTATCACCTATTATAACAAATATTTTAAAGGTAATAATGATTGCTGATTGTTGTATCCGTTACTGTGCTGAAAAGTTTGAATATTTGCTATGTTAATAGTTGCAATTTGCTAGTAACCTATGTGAATGATGCCTAATTCATCATGTTTGTATTTTTCTCAATGCAAAACGCTATTATAATAAATAATAGTACATATTTCTGGAATAAACATGCCAAACCGATCACCAACTATCAACACATCGCCTTTACATATTCGCAATAAACATCGCCATGGATATGACTTTGCACAATTAATTAAAGCCGTGCCAGAATTTTCAGCTTTTGTTAAACGAAATCAATACGGAAATTTATCGATTGATTTTGCTGATCCTGACGCTGTTAGAATGTTAAATAAAGCATTACTATTGACCTATTACCAACTTTCTTATTGGGATATTCCTAACGATTATTTGTGTCCACCAATACCCGGACGAGCCGATTATATGCATTATTTGGCCGACTTGCTGGCAGAAGATAATCAACATATCATGATTACGGGTAAAAAAGTTCAGGTGTTGGATATCGGTATGGGAGCCAATATGATCTATCCTATCATTGGTCGAGCTGAGTATGGTTGGTCATTTGTGGGCAGTGATATCAATCCAACTGCGATAAAAGTTGCATCATTAATCACAAAGGCTAATATGTTACTCAAGGGATCTGTTCAATGTCGATTGCAAAAAAATTGTTTGGCGATTTTTGATGAGATTATTCAGCCTAAAGAGTTTTATATGCTTACCCTTTGTAATCCTCCTTTTCATGCGTCAGCGCAAGCTGCCTTGGCCAGTACCCAGAAGAAACTCAAAAATCTAGGAAAATTGGGTGATTCAAAACAAAAAACAGTACTGAATTTTGGTGGGCAACATATGGAGTTATGGTGTCAAGGTGGCGAAAGTACATTTATCAGTAATATGATAAAAGAGAGTGCCAATTATAAAACACAGTGTTTATGGTTTACGACATTGGTTTCAAAAAAAGAATCATTACCGGTAATTAGAAAACACTTAAAAGCCGTTAAAGCTATTGAGACAAAAATTGTGCCTATGGCACAAGGACAAAAAATTAGCCGTTTTGTAGCATGGACTTACTTTAATAAAGCGGAACGTCAACAGCTTCTAGCAAATTATTAATGTTTAGTAACATATCTCAAACAGACAGGTATTTAAGTACTACAAAGGCGAGTGATTAATCCCCCAATGTGTCCTGCAAATAGTATTCAATAATTTTTGTGTTGTTAGTTGACCTTTTCTTGTTTTATCTAATCAGATGTTTAATCAACATGCTATTTTTAACATAAATAAAAAAATGATATGTAATCAATGTTTAATATTAAAAATGGGTATTCATTAATTATATAATTCTTTGTTATAACTAAAAATTATTATTTTTCTTATAAAAAATTAACGATAATTAAAATGCTTTGCAATGAACAGTAATGGTTATAATATAATCAATACTGAAGCGATATCCATTTAGGTATAAGGAAGATAATATGAGTAAGAATACGACGGCAGAACTGATTGAAAAGTTAGAAACTATTGTGGGCAAAAAGCACACATTAACTGATCCTTCCCGTACATTACTTTATCGTAAAGGTATTCGTTTTGGGGAAGGTGATGCTATTGCAGTGGTTTTACCCGGTACGTTAGTTGAACAGTGGCTAGTTTTAAAAGCGTGTGTTGAAGCCGATGTCATTGTGATTACTCAATCGGCAAATACTGGATTAACCGGTGGTTCTACACCTGACGGTAATGATTATGATAGGCCTGTGGTAATTGTCAGTACTCGTCGCCTTGAAGGTATTCAAGTGATTGAAAATGGTGAGCAAGTGGTTTGTTTGCCAGGCAGTACGCTATTTAAACTTGAAAAAGAGTTGAAAAAATATAATCGTGGGCCGCATTCGGTAATAGGTTCATCTTGTATTGGTGCATCCGTTATGGGTGGGGTGTGTAATAATTCTGGTGGTGCCTTAATCCAGCATGGGCCTGCCTATACACAAATGGCCGTATTTGCTCAATTAGATGATCAAGGACAATTGCATCTGGTTAACCATTTAGGGATTGAATTAGGTGACGATCCAGAGACTATCTTACAAAATCTTCAAAATCATACTTATACTGAAAAAGACATTAATCATGATGCAGGTTTAGGACACGATCATCATTATTGCGATCATGTTCGTGAGATTGATGCCGATACGCCAGCGCGTTTTAATGCCGATCCAACTAGACATTACGAAGCTTCGGGTAGTGCAGGTCGGTTAATGGTATTTGCTGTACGATTAGATACATTTCCACTTGAAAAAAATAGTGCAGTATTTTATATCGGTACTAATAATACTGATGATCTTGATGAAATCCGACGTCATATTTTAGCTCACTTTAAAAACTTGCCGGTATCGGGCGAATATATTCATCGTGATGCATTTGATATCGCTGCTGTATATGGTAAACATATCTATTTAGCCATACAAAAATTAGGGACAAATGTGATTCCTCGCTTATATGCATTTAAAAATTTTGTTGATCGTGTCAGTACAAAAATTCCATTCTTCCCCAATAATTTTTCAGATCGATTTGCGGTGTCTGTGAGTAAATTACTTCCTAACCACTTACCTAAATCTATTCGTGATTATCGTGATCGTTTTGAACATCATCTTATTTTAAAAATGGCCGATGATGGCATAGCGGAAGCTCAGGCATTTTTGCAAACATTTTTTCAAAACAAACAAAGCGACTATTTTCATTGTAATGAGAAAGAAGCAGAAGCGGCGATGTTGCATCGTTTTGCGACAGCTGGTGCTGCAACTGTTTATCGTAGTGTCCATTCGGATACGGTTGAAGATTTGGTGGCACTGGATATTGCTTTACGACGTAATGATAAAGATTGGTTTGAAACATTACCGGAAAATATAAGTCAGCATTTTATTCATAAATTATATTATGGGCATTTCTTTTGTTCTGTTTTTCACCAAGATTATATTGCCAAAAAAGGAACAGATTGTCACAAAGTGAAAGAAGAGATGTTAGCCATTTTAGATCAGCGTGGGGCACAATATCCTGCTGAACATAATGTTGGTCATTTATATCAAGCTAACGCTGATTTGAAAAAATTCTATCAGCAATTAGATCCGACTAACAGCCTCAATCCAGGTATTGGTAAGACATCGAAAAACAAATATTGGCAGTAATTTGACCTTAAACGAAAACCGCCAGTATCGATAAACTGGCGGTGTTATGTTGATATGACTAAATAATCATATTGTTCAATAAATCGATTAATATATTGTCTTGAAAATCATTTGTATATCAAAGTAATTTTTTTAATTGATATAACATTTCTAATGCCTGTTTCGGTGTTAATGCATCAGGATCAATACGTTTTAAAGCCTCTTCAACTTCAGACGGTTCTGGCTCTGTTTCAAACGAAAGTTGCGAGCTATCAACATGGCTGTTCGCTGTCTGTTTTGAAATCATTTCAAGCTCTTTTAATTTCTGTTTAGCCCTTTTTAAAACCGTTTTAGGCACACCCGCTAAACCCGCAACGGCGATACCGAAACTTTTGCTTGCTGCACCTTCAGAAACTTCATGAATAAATGCAACGGTATTATCATGTTCAATAGCATCAAAATGGATGTTATAGACACCTTGCATATGTTCAGGTAGTTGAGTTAATTCAAAGTAATGAGTAGCAAATAGGGTCATCGCCTTAATGTGATTAGCTAGATTTTCTGCACATGCCCAAGCCAATGAAAGCCCATCATAGGTTGAGGTGCCACGACCAATTTCATCCATCAGTACCAAACTTTGTTCAGTTGCGTTATGCATAATATTGGCTGTTTCGGTCATTTCAACCATAAAAGTAGAACGCCCGGATGCTAAATCATCTGATGCACCTATCCGCGTAAAGATGCGATCAACAGGCCCAATCACGGCTTTAGATGCAGGAACAAAGCTACCAATATAAGTCAGTAAAACAATCAATGCAGCTTGACGCATATAGGTGCTTTTCCCGCCCATATTTGGGCCCGTAATAATAAGCATTCTTCGGTTTGGTGATAGCAAAAGCGAGTTCGCAATAAATGGTGTTTTTAATACTTGTTCTATAACCACATGTCGACCATCTTTAATTTCAATTCCTGCACTATTAGATAATGTCGGGCACTGATAATTAAGTGTTAAAGCACGTTCAGCAAGGTTAGTTAGTACATCAAGTTCAGCTATTGCATCAGCACTCATTTGCAAATTCGCTAAATCAGGCAATAGTAACTCAAAAAGTTGATCGTAAAGTTGTTTTTCTAAAGCTAATGCACGACCTTTAGAGGTTAACACTTTATCTTCATATTCTTTTAATTCTGGAATAATATAACGTTCAACATTCTTCAATGTTTGCCGTCTGGTATAGTGAATCGGCGCTAAATGGCTTTGCCCTCGACTGATTTGAATATAGTAACCATGTACCGCATTAAATCCGACTTTTAAGGTATCGATACCTAGCGTTTCACGCTCGCGAATCTCAAGTTGTTCCAGATAATTCGTTGCACCGTCAGCAAGATTACGAAGTTCATCTAATTCGGCATTATAGCCAGTTGCAATCACCCCTCCATCACGAATAATAACGGGTGGGGCTTCAACAATAGCTTGATTTAAAAGATCGGCTATATGATTAAATTGATTGATTTTAGATCGTAAAGCAATTAAATAAGGTGATGAGTGATGACTTAAAAATTGTTGTAATTCTGGCAATACATTATAGGCATCGCGTAAACGAGCAAAATCACGTGGGCGTGCGGTTCTTAACGCTAATCTGGCTAAAATTCGTTCCAGATCACCAATTTGCTTTAAGATCGGTTGAATATCACCAAGATCTTGTTGTAATTCGCTAATGGCTTCTTGTCTATTTTGCAAAATAACCACATTACGGATAGGCGAATGCAACCAACGTTTTAACATTCGGCTTCCCATAGCGGTTTGTGTTTTGTCTAATATATCGGCAACCGTATTTTCAGTGCCACCACATAAATTTTCGGTGATTTCTAAGTTTCGGCGAGTAGCCGCATCTAAAACAACAAAATCATAGGCTGACTCTTTAATGATAGAGCGAATATGGGGCAGGGCTGTGCGTTGAGTATCTTTAACATATTGTAATAAACAACCTGCGGCAGACAATGCATAACAACAATCTTCAACTCCAAATCCGACTAAATCATTCGTTCCAAATTGTAACTTAAGCTGTTGTTTTGCTGTTTCAAGATCAAAGTCCCATAATGGGCGCCGTCTTAAGCCATTACGATTGTCAATTAATGACATGGATTCGAAATCTTCAGGATAAAGAAGTTCAACCGGATTTGTTCGCTGTAGTTCAGCTTGCATTGCTTCAACGTTATCGCATTCGAATACAAAAAAACGACCAGAACTGATATCAAGGGTTGCATAACCAAAATGATTTTTGTGCTGCCAAATGGAAGCCAGCAAATTATCTTTTCGATCTTCTAAAAGTAATTCATCACTTACTGTGCCAGGGGTGACTATACGAACAACCTTACGCTCAACAGGCCCTTTACTTGTAGCAGGATCGCCAATCTGCTCACAAATTGCGACCGACTCCCCCAACGCAATGAGTTTTGCTAAATAACTTTCAACTGCATGATAAGGCACGCCTGCCATTGGAATAGGTTCACCATTTGAAGAGCCTCTTTTTGTTAACGAGATATCAAGAAGTTGCGAAGCCCGTTTGGCATCATCATAAAACATCTCATAAAAATCACCCATACGATAAAACAGTAAAATATCCGGATTTTCTGCTTTCAATTTTAGGTATTGTCGCATCATTGGTGTGTGGTCGGTGAAGTTGTCGTATTCGGTCATATTATCAATTCTTTTTTATCTAAAACTCAGGCGATTACTATTTCTATTCTTACTCACTTATCGCAAAATCTTTGATTTTGCTCTTAAGTAACTAGGTAACTGTCTTAAAAAACCTAAAAATTGGTGAAACTTATTATATTAGGCATTGTTTAATATTAAATGATTGTATCACTTTATAGGCTGTATTGAAAATGAGGGGATTAAGTCATAATCACATTAAAGTTTAATAACAGAGTTTAGTCTGGTAATGATTAAAATCTTAACAGGATGTAACCATAGAGGATCTAAAACAGGTAAAAAGTAAGTTTTATATAATTGGCAATTGTGTTGAATGAGGTAGCAGAAGATACATATGAGTACTTACGAAAAGGGATCAAAGCAACATATTATTTATATCGTTGCGATGATGAATGTTGAGGATGGTTACAGAAAAGGGATAGATTTTTGAATAGTTCAAAAGATTTGTAAAATTGATTTATTACGAATCCATAGTTTTTGAATTTATATCTTATTTCAGTAGTTAAATTAACGATTCAAGAATATAGTAAATATTGATAGCAAAACATTCTAAACTACAAATAAACTAAAGTTATCAGATTTACTTGCGGGTGATAAATTATTAGATCCAATAGTTGTAATTGATGAACATTATTATGGTAAGGCAATTGGCTATCCTCAACACCATGGAGTAATATAATTTGCAATCTAGCAATTGAATATTTTTAAATATATTTAATCTTCTATGGTATATTATCTTCAAAAAATAAAAATTATTTTTAGAGACTTTAAACGTTAAAGAAATGAGTTAAAAACTATGGGGAAATCAGAAAAGCTAACTCGTCAAGAACTTATTGATAGTGAATTGCTTAAATCTGGCTGGAATGTTAAGGATTTAACGCAAGTGAAACAGGAGTTTAATGTCGTTGTTTCACCGAATTCTGCTGCTGAGCCTGTACCTCCTTATCAACGCCACCAATTTAGTGATTATGTTTTATTAGGTAAAAATGGCAAACCTATTGCTGTAGTAGAAGCTAAAAAAACAAGCAAAGACGCAAAGTTAGGTCGAGAACAAGCTAAACAGTACTGCTATCACATTCAAAAACAGTTTAATGATGAGTTACCTTTTTGTTTTTATACAAACGGACTTGAAATATATTTCTGGGATTTGGGAAATTCACCTCCGAGAAAAATTTTAGGGTTTCCAACACGAGATGATTTAGAACGTTTACAGTATCTACGTCGCCATCGAAAAAGTCTCTCTCAAGAACTGATTAATACAGATATTGCTGGACGAGATTATCAAATTCGTGCAATACGTTCGGTATTAGAGGCGATTGAGCAAAAAAAACGAAATTTTCTCTTGGTTATGGCAACAGGAACAGGTAAAACTCGCACTTGTATCGCCATGATTGATGCTTTAATGCGTGCTAAACACATCGAAAAAGTGTTGTTTTTAGTTGACCGAATAGCGTTACGTGAGCAAGCATTAGCAGCATTTAAAGAGCATTTACCCAATGAACCTCGCTGGCCGAATGTCGGTGAGAAATTAATTACCACTGATCGGCGTATTTATGTATCAACATATCCTTCAATGCTCAATATTCTCAGAGGTGATATTCAGCATTTATCACCACATTTTTTTGATTTAATTGTTATTGATGAAAGCCATCGTTCTATTTATAACACTTTTGGCGAAATCATAAACTATTTTAATACTCTAACATTAGGACTAACGGCTACACCAACCGATATTATTGATCATAACACTTTCCGGTTATTTGATTGTGAGGACGGTCTTCCTACCTTTGCTTATACCTATGAAGAAGCAGTGAACAATTTACCGCCTTATTTATGTAATTTTCAGGTAATGAAAATTCAAACTAAATTCCAGATAGATGGTATTAGTAAACGTACCATATCTTTAGAAGATCAAAAGAAGCTTATCTTAGATGGCAAAGATATTGAAGAGTTGAATTTTGAAGGTTCACAGCTTGAAAAAACAGTTATAAATAAAGGTACTAATACACTGATTGTCAAAGAGTTTATGGAAGAATGTATTAAAGACCAAAACGGAGTTTTGCCAGGTAAAACAATTTTCTTTTGTTCTTCTATGGCGCACGCTCGACGTATTGAAGAAACCTTTGATAAACTCTATCCGCAATATAATGGTGAACTGGCTAAAGTATTAGTGTCTGATGATTCTCGAGTTTATGGTAAAAGCGGTCTTTTAGATCAATTCACCAATAATGATATGCCTAGGATCGCAATAAGTGTTGATATGTTGGACACTGGTATTGATATTCGAGAGATTGTTAACTTAGTTTTTGCTAAACCGATATATTCATATACTAAATTTTGGCAAATGATAGGTCGTGGTAGTCGATTATTGGAAAGTAATAAAATAAAACCATGGTGTATAGAGAAAGATACATTTCTTATTTTAGATTGTTGGGACAATTTTGAATACTTTAAGATAACGCCTAAAGGTAAAGAACTAAAACCTCAATTGCCGTTGCCAGTACGTTTAGTTGGAATTCGGTTAGATAAAATCGAAAAAGCTTTAGATATTGACGAAGTAGCCATTGCTCAAAATGAAATCTCAAAATTGCAAGCACAAATTAAAGACTTACCACAAGACTCTATTGTCATTAAAGAGGCTACTGGAATTTTAGAGAAACTTAATTTGGTTGATTTCTGGGCAAAAGTCGATCATCAAAAAATAGCTTATTTGCGTAATGACATTAAACCATTATTTCGAACTCTCTCTAACACCGACTTTAAAGCGATGCGATTTGAACGAGATTTGTTAGAATTTTCATTAGCGCGATTAAATCAAGCGCAAGAACGAGCTGAATTATTACAGCAAGCTATTATTGAAAAAATTTGTCTTTTACCTTTGAATATCTCTTTTGTTCAGTTAGAAGAACCGCTCATTCGAGAAGCTCAACGAAATTATTTTTGGGCAAATATTACCGAATCAGCTTTAGATAACCTGAATAACAAATTAGGACCATTGATGAAGTTCTGTGAAACTAATCCTAGTTATTCTGGTCCAGTGTATTTAAATTTACAAGATAGTTTACATCATAAGGAATGGGTTGAATTTGGACCACAACATGAATCGGTTAGCATAACCCGCTATCGGGAAATGGTTGAAACATTAGTTCTTGAACTGACAGCGCATAATCCTTTGTTAGCAAAAATAAAAGAAGGTCAATCTCTTGATGCTACAGAAGCAAAGCAACTAGCAGAGTTACTTCATGCCGAACATCCACATATTACTGAAGATTTACTGCGCCAAGTGTATAAAAATCGTAAAGCTCACTTTATCCAGTTTATTCGGCATATACTTGGTGTTGAGGTGTTAAAAAGTTTTCCAGATACTGTTAATGAAGCGTTCGAACAATTTATTCAGCAGCATACTCACTTAACTAGTCGTCAGTTGGAATTTTTGAATTTGCTAAAAAATTTTACTATTGAACGCGAAAAAGTCAGTCGTAAAGATTTAATTAGCGCACCATTTACGATAATTCACCCTCAAGGTATTCGAGGTGTATTTAGTCAAATAGAAATAAATGACATATTACAGCTAACAGAAAGACTTGCGGCTTAATTCAAGCAAGTTTAAACAGTTAAAATAAGGTACACAATTAATGTTACAAAATAATCCCCAACTTAAAAGTCTGATCAATCAATTATGGAACAAATTTTGGAGTGGTGGCATTTCCAATCCTTTAACTGCAATTGAACAAATAACTTATTTGCTATTTATGAAACGAATTGATGAAGTTGAATTGAAAAAACAGGCTGATGCAGAGTTCACAGGAGAAACATATGAATCTAAATTTTTTGGCACATGGATCCCACCAGAATACCGTGCCAAAATTTCAGAAAGTGATACTGAAAAACAGATCAAAGATAAACATGAAGAAGAAAAAAAATATGCAATTGCTAAACAAGAGTTGCGTTGGAGTAAATTTAAACGAGAACCCGCTGACGAGTTGCTACCACATATACAAAATAAGGTTTTCCCGTTTTTAAAGGAGCTTAATGGTGAAGAATCCCATTTTACTCACCATATGAAAAATGCAGTTTTTATTATTCCCAAAGCGGCATTATTAGTCGAAGCTGTAAAAACCATTGACCTAATTTTTGAGGTAATGGAGCAAGATTCTGCAGAAAACGGACAAGCATTTCAAGATATTCAAGGTGACGTGTACGAATATTTATTATCGGAAATTGCTTCAGCAGGAAAAAACGGTCAATTTCGTACACCGCGCCATATTATCAAGCTGATTGCCGAATTAGTGCAACCACAATTAGGACATCGAATTGCCGATCCGGCGTGTGGAACAGCGGGTTTTTTATTGGGGGCGTACCAGTATGTTACTACTCAACTCGCGCTAAAGTATGGTACTGACGTTGCTGAATTAGTTGCCGATGAAGATGGATTTATCCGGACATCATTGGCGGCCGCGTTGACACCAGAAAATCAAAAAATATTGGAACACTCATTAATTGGTTTTGATATTGATAGTACCATGGTTCGCTTAGGTTTAATGAATTTGATGATGCACGGCATTAATGAGCCTCAAATTGATTATCAAGATACGTTAAGCAAAGGATTTAATGAAGAATCTTGCTATGACATTATCATGGCAAATCCACCATTTACCGGTAGTATCGATAAAGGTGATATTAACGAAAATCTGCAAGTTGCCACCACAAAATCTGAATTACTGTTTGTTGAAAACATTTATCGATTATTAAGAAAAGGTGGTACGGCCGGCGTAATTATCCCACAAGGCGTGCTATTTGGTAGTGGAAAAGCCTTCAAAGATTTACGCAAAATTTTAGTGGAACGTTGTCAATTAAAAGCCGTAATCAGTATGCCTAGTGGTGTGTTTAAACCTTATGCCGGAGTCAGTACAGCAATCTTACTTTTCACAAAAGTCTGGGATGCTAAAGATGAGGTGATAAAACCAGCGACAGAACAGGTATGGTTTTATGATATGCATTCTGATGGTTATACGTTAGATGATAAACGTAGCAAACTTGATGGATACGGCGATTTACAAGACATTGTCACCCAATATCATCAACGTGACAACAATATACAATCTGAACGTACTCAAAAATACTTTTCTGTTCCTTATCAAGAGATTAAGGATGAAGGTTATGATCTTTCGTTTAATCGTTATAAAGAAGAGATTTTTGAAGAAATTGAATATGAAGCGCCAACTGTTATTTTAGATAAGTTGATAATGGCTGAAGTGGGAAATGCTGATGAAAATGATTTAGCGAACATTAAAAGTGGTATTGTAAAAGAGCTTTTAGAGTTAAAAGGAATGATTAAATGAAGTCTGATAAAATAGAGCATCTTTTCGAATTTCTTCCAAAATCAAAAATTAAAGCAGCAGAAGGTAAAGAAACTGGACGATATCCTTTTTATACATCTAGTGAAATACAGTCCAAATATATTAATAGCTTCTTATATTATCCAGATTGTTTAATTTTCGGAACAGGTGGAAAATCGAGTATACATTTAGCTAAAAATCAATTTGCAACATCCACTGATTGTATTGTAATTACGCCGAAAAAAAACACATCGATTAATATAGATTATGTTTTTCAATATATTAAATATAATAGAAAGTTGTTAGATAATGGATTTAAAGGTGCAGGTCTTAAACATATATCCAAAGCTTATATTTCAAAAATCCCTATTAAATATTATGAAAATATCAATCACCAAATTCGCACCGCTTATTTATTAACCAAGATAGAGCTGTTAATTAAGCAACGTAAACAGAATTTACAACAATTAGATGATTTTATAAAAAGTGTGTTTTTAGATATGTTTGGTCCAGATAATAAAGATTATTTAAAGTGGTCTAATGTGACAATTGAAAGTCTAGCGGCTAAACATAAAGGAGCAATAAGAACAGGTCCTTTTGGTTCCAATCTATTACATAATGAGTTTATTGAAAATGGTGAAGTTGCAGTATTAGGCATTGATAATGCAGTAAGTAATAAGTTTTCTTGGAAATTAAATCGTACTATATCAATAAAGAAGTACGAGCAACTTAAGCAATACAGAGTTTATCCTAATGATGTTATTATAACTATAATGGGCACGGTTGGTAGATCAGCTGTTATTCCTAAAAACATCCCATTAGCAATTAATACAAAACATTTGGCTGCAATCACGTTAAACGATAAATTAGTCAATTCGCTATTTTTTGCATATTCGATTCATTCTAATCCTGATATTTTGAAACAATTTAAAAGTAAAGGACGAGGAGCTATTATGGATGGACTAAATTTAAGGATAATAAAGCAAACCAAATTGAGAAGGCCTCCAGTCGAGTTACAAAATCACTTTGCCACTATCGTTGAAAAAGTAGAAAAAATTAAAGAACAAAACCAACAAAGTTTAACTGAATTAGAAAATCTTTATGGTGCTGTAAGCCAAAAAGCGTTTAAAGGTGAGTTAGATTTAGAAAAAATTCCTTTAATTGAAGTACCACAAACTCAACAATATTTTGATAACATTAATAAAGAACAAGATACTCAAACAATTACTCAAGCCAAATCATCACGTTATCTTTATCCTTTTTTAAAGGGAGTGGATATATTAACTGTAAAAGGGCGTTTGGAGTTAATTAAATTCTGGTTTGAACAATTCTTTAAAAATATAAAAAAAGGTAATCCTTTATCAATAGAAGCATTTTGGCAAAATGCACAGTTTAATTTCGAACCGTATAGAGATAAACAATTTAACATTGCTGAAAAAAACAATAACAGTGATGAAGTTGATGCAATAAATAATCTTAATTTAGGGATACAAGAATACGATTTTTTAAAAACATTAATCTTTGAAAAATTAGATGAAGGACTACTACATCAGGAATTGTCAGAAGTTGAAAAAGTTGAATTGGCTCAATTAACAAATGAAAATGATTTGGATACTAAAAATACAATAATATTAAAAAAATAATATGCTCTAAGGGATTTAATATGAAATTGCTGCGTTTAAAAGTAACCGATCCTGTGGGATTTCGAAGTTTACAAACAGGCTTTGAGCTCTATTTCCGTGATGAATGGCAACTGAATGATGAAAATAGTCAAGATTTGCTTATGCAACAGGAATTCGCACCGATTATTTGTATTGGACCAAATGGTTGTGGAAAATCGAATGTATTGGAGCTTTTGGCAGCAATTTTTTATCAACTTGAAATTCTAAGAGTTAGGCGACACTTTTTACCGCGTAATTTTATCTATGATGAAGAGGATAATCCTAATGGTTATAAGGAGAATAATGGGTCTCCGGCAGCATTTGAGCTGGAATATTTGATTAAAGTACCTAATGAATATATCAATCCAGCAGGGGAATCTTTTGCTCATGTAAGAATAATCAAGAAAATAAATAGCTCACCAAATATCGATTGGCTAAATTATGAGCAGTTTAATATAGAAAATTTTACCAAAGTCAGTGATCGTGAACGAGAGTTTTTACTACCGCAATATATATTGGGCTACTCCTCTGGTGAAAATGAAATTCTTAGTCTACCTTTTTTTAAGATGCGGTTTATTCAATTTGATGAATATTGGGACGCTTTACAAGCACAGCTACCTTATTCAGGTCGACCCGAAACGCGTTTAGCTTATATTGATAATTCGTTCAGTCAGGCCATTTTATTATGTAACCTGCTTTTTTATGACAACGAAATATTGAAACCATTTCAAGAAGAAGTCGGACTTGTTGATGTTAAAATGTTTCGTATTATTATTAAACGTCAGATTCCTATTAGCGAGCTACAGGCTGAAGCGTTTTTATCAGCTAACAATAGTCAACCACATCCAGCAATTGTCAAAGATGACGATACAGGCATTATATCGCTTAAGTTGGTTAAGCTGCTTGAGGCTGATGACGATTCTGCTAAAAATTTTGATCCAATGATTAGCCGTTTGAAACGGTGTGCGACTTGTTTTTTTGTTGATGAAGACTCTGATACTTTATATTTAGACTACTATGTTAATGAAGCAACTAAGCAAGCTTTCCAAAAAAACTTCAGCTCACCTATTGAATTATTTCAAGCTTTTCAAGTGTTATTATCGCTCAATTTATATTCAGTCAGTGATAAATTAAAGTCAGAATTGTATTGCTCTAATAGTCATTATGTTAGCGAAACGGTGCCAACATTAGCGTCAGATGAACGAATTATGCGGTTCAAGGATGTTTATTTAACGAAAAAAAACATATCGCAACCTGTGTTACTCAAAGCGTTATCGGACGGCGAACATCAATTATTACATAGTCTTGGTTTATGTTTGTTATTTAAAAACACCAATAGCTTGTTTTTCTTGGATGAGCCAGAAACCCATTTTAATCCTGACTGGCGTTCTAAGTTTGTCAGTTTATTGAAGCAATGTTTTTCTGAGCAACAATACGATCCAAGTCATGAAATGTTAATTACTACTCATGCGCCGTTTTTAGTGTCTGACAGTACACCAGAAAAAGTTTTTTTATTTAAAAAAGAAAATGATCAAGTCATTACAAAGCATCCAAATTTTAACACTTTGGGCGCTTCAGTGAATAAAATTACTATGAATGCTTTCGGCAAAAAAGAAACTATTGGCGGTTATGCTCAAACATTATTAGATAAATTACAATTACGGTTTGAAAAAGGTGAGCAAACTGAATCATTACTTGAAGAAATAGACCAAACATTGGGCGATTCAGTCGAAAAAATGTTATTACTTAAAACGCTTAATGACAGGCTGGAGGAACAATAGTGCTTTTCCCTTATGAATATGTTCCCCATACAATGGATAAAATGCAGAAGTTTATCGATTTTATCTTTCTAGAAGTTTGGTGTAAGGCTTCAACACATGGCTCTTATAAATTAGAACTCTTCGGTGCCAATGAAGAGTTATACGATGTGATGGAGTATTGTCATTTTAATGATAGTAAATATGCTGATTTTTTTGCTAGCCATGTGGAGCAAATTTATGGGTTATTTTCCCAACTAGACCCAACGACACTTTCACAATTACAAACATGGTATAGGAATAATAACAATATTGAACGAGTTTGTTCCAATGATCCTGCAACATCAATTGCCAAATATTCATGTTTATGTAATTTACTTTCGAACAGTGATTTATATAAGAAACTCTCCAGATTTTTTAAGGAACTTTATAATAACAAGTTATTAACCTTAAAAATATTTAAAGATACAATTGGTACTATTGATGACCACTATAAAGTATTTCGTGATCAAAATAAGATAACTAAGTGCCCATTTTGCGGTATTAATAACATGAAAGGTACTCATCATCGGTATCGTGACGCCTATGATCATTACCTACCAAAAGGTATTTATCCCTTTAACTCAATTAATTTTCATAATCTAGTACCAACCTGTCATGAATGCAATAGTTCTTACAAAACTCAAAAAGACCCATGCCATAATTCTCTAGGTCGGCGCAAGGTTTTTTATCCTTATAATACCCAATCATATAACATAGAGTTAACGATCAACTTAAAAAATAGAGATTGGCAAAATATTCAACCTGAGGATATTGATTTAATATTTGGTCCTGCCATATTGAATGAAGAAATTGCAGCATGGAAAGAGATTTACGGAATTGAAGAACGTTATAAAGCCAAATGCTGTGCAGAAGAAGATGGAAAAGATTGGCTAGTTCAACTACATGATGAATGGCAAAGCAAAGGGGGAAATATTAAAACATTTATGGATAATCTAATTATTAATACCCAACGTTCACCTTATACAGACAACCGTTTTCTAAAAAAACCTTTTTTAGAAGCATGTGTACGAAGTGGTTTGTTTGAAATAACAAAATAAGTTATTAGTGTAACAAAAACTATAACATATCTTAGTTTTTATAAGAATTCATTAAAAATCAAATTAACCATACAAACGCATCATTGGTATATACTCGGTGAAGTTGTCATATTCGCTCATATTATCTCTCTTTTTTTATTAACATTTCAGGCGATTACTCTCTCTATTTTTACTGACTATTTAGCATAATTTTCGATTCTTTCGGCTTATTAAGATATGACCAATCAGAAATATTACTGATGATAAAGAGTTTGCTTTAAAAGTCTTATTATTTCTAAAATTAATCATTTTTATTGTTTAAAAATTTAGCATTAAATGAAAAAAATAAGGTTAATTTTTTTCATAAGATCACTAAATCAAACTGTTTTTATTCTAACTGTCTGATAATTAATTAATAAATAGAGAAAGGAAATAATATGCGGATAGTTTTAGCGATTTTGTTGGTGTTTTGTTTAACGGCTTGCCATGTGCGTACGGCTGATCAAGCTTATAACGAAGGGAAATATGTAGAAAGTATTAGTTTATTAACGGCTACTATTGGTGAAAAAGGCGAAGCAAAATTTAATGAAGAAAGTGCCGAAAAATTACGGGGATTGGTTAGTAATGTGATGAAACATTACGAGACAATCATTAATAGTAGTGCTAGTACTGATTATCAAGCACGTATTGATAGTTATGAATCGCTTCGAAAAATCAATTTAATGTTAATTAATCGTTTTTATAGTCAAACTGTCGCATTTTTTAACGATAAATATCCAGTGAGTAAATTAGATCAACTTATTGCAAAAGAGTATTACGATTATGGTAATTCGATAAAAGGTACGGATAGTGAAAGTTACAAAATAAAAGCTGACTTATATTTAAAAGGTTCAGAACGGTATAAATATAAAGATATTTTTACTTTATATAAAAATGCTAAAAAGCAACATTTGGATATTGAAGCAAAACAACACTATGATTTAGGTAAAACGTTTTCGCAACAGGGTAGTTATCATGAAGCATCCCTAGAATATCTTAAAGCTTGGGAAGTTTATAAGCCAATAGGCGAATATAAAGATAGTTTTAAACTCTATGAGGATAATAAAAGAAAACATGTTACTGCGCTAGCAAAAGAGTATTATGAAAAAGCCTCGTCACTTGAAAAAATAGCTTATAAACGCGAAATTTATCGTGAAGCGGCTAAATATTATGAGGCAGCCAATTCAGCCTATGAACAGTTCGGTTCATACCGTGATGCCAGCGCTAGAGCGAGTCGTTGTAAATTAAAGGGACGCGTTAATGTGTATGTTAAAGATTCCGACTATCTTAGCTGGGTAAAACAAGTTTTTAACGCTGATTATATATACTTTGTTGATCATAGTTCACAAGCTAATATCATTATAGATATTAATGCCAAATCTGACTATATTCATATGAAACCGTATGAAAAAAATGAAGTAAAAACAGAAAAATATGTAGAAAGAATGAGCGAAAAAACCGATGATAAGGGTAATAAAATTAAAGTTCCAATTTATAAAGAGCAAAAATTCAACTTAAAGACTATCACTAATTCAAAAAAATACATTTTTACTACTGATATCGAAATAACCGGAGAAATCAGTAATTCTAAACGTTTGATAAGCGAAGCCATCTCTTCTAAAACGGATTATATCTATTCGGGCGATGTTCCAAGTAAATTTCATAACTCACAAGCAGGCGAGTGGAAGTCCAAATCAACGTTAAAATCTGAAGCACATTATACGCAAGGTGAGGATATCAGAAACCATTTAAAACAATTTATTGATAAGATGAGTTCTTTATAATAATTGTTAATTATCGCTCAAAAATAGAATCCCACAAAATTGATAATGTGGGATTTTTTATTTTAATCGTCTTTTAGTGTAACTTAACGTCTGCTATGGATTAATTGATACCTTTTAATTTATTAAATGTAATCGTGCGATTATCTAAAATTTAGCACCTTAATTATGATCAATTTAACTCTGACAATTTAGTTAAAAATTATCATTGTCATTGCTCAATCCAATCACAGTCTTATATAAAATATAACTAACCTATATCCTATGATTATTAAGATAATTTTCATTTTAATTTATTCTTGCCAATTATTCTGAATCAGCTTGAATAAACATTAAAAATTTGGTAGTTTACTGTTAGTTATTTTATCATTTAACACAAATAAAGAAGGTAATTTTTATGACAATCAAAGTAGGTATTAATGGATTTGGCCGTATTGGTCGTATTGTTTTCCGTGCTGCACAAAAACGCTCTGATATTGAAATCGTTGCTATCAATGATTTATTAGACGTTGAGTATATGGCGTACATGCTTAAATATGATTCAACTCACGGTCGTTTTGATGGTACTGTTGAAGTTAAAGATGGCAAATTAATCGTTAACGGTAAAACAATCCGCGTTACAGCTGAAAGAGATCCTGCAAACTTAAAATGGAACGAAGTGGGTGTTGATGTTGTTGCTGAAGCAACAGGTTTATTCTTAGATGATGCAACTGCTCGTAAACACATCCAAGCGGGTGCTAAAAAAGTTGTTTTAACTGGTCCTTCTAAAGATAGCACGCCTATGTTTGTTATGGGTGTTAATGATAAAGATTATGCTGGTCAAGATATCGTATCTAATGCGTCATGTACCACTAACTGTTTAGCGCCTTTAGCTAAAGTAATCAATGATAACTTTGGTATCGTTGAAGGCTTAATGACAACTGTTCATGCAACTACAGCTACTCAAAAAACGGTAGATGGTCCATCTCACAAAGATTGGCGTGGTGGTCGTGGTGCAGCACAAAACATCATCCCTTCATCAACTGGTGCAGCTAAAGCAGTAGGTAAAGTTATTCCTGAATTAAACGGTAAATTAACTGGTATGGCTTTCCGTGTTCCAACTCCGGATGTTTCTGTTGTTGACTTAACTGCTCGTTTAGCAAAACCTGCTAAATATGAAGATATCTGTAAAGTGATCAAAGCGGCTTCAGAAGGCCCAATGAAAGGCGTTCTTGGTTACACTGAAGATGATGTTGTTTCAACTGATTTCTTAGGTGAAGTTTGTACTTCTGTATTTGATGCAAAAGCGGGTATCCAAATCAGCGATACTTTTGTTAAATTAGTTTCTTGGTACGATAACGAAGTTGGCTATTCAAATAAAGTTTTAGATTTAATTGCGGTTGTATCTAAAAAATAATGACTAATTTTTAGTTTTCTAAAAAGTGACCAAATGGTCACTTTTTTTTCGCTAAAATCTTATAGCCTTACAAAATAAAAACGCTCATTTTTTAAAAATGAGCGTTTTCACTAATATATATACTACGATATTAATTAGATTACGACAACTTCTGATGCCGCTGGTCCGCGAGGGCTATCTTGAATAGCAAATTCGACTTGTTGACCTTCAGCTAGAGTTTTAAAACCTTCCCCCGAGATTGCTGAAAAGTGAACAAATACGTCTTTGCTCCCATCGGTTGGTGTGATAAATCCAAAACCTTTACTCTCGTTAAACCATTTTACTTGGCCTGTTTTCTTATTCATTTACTAGATATCCTAACAATAATTAATATTTTGCCTTTAAGGCACGTATAGACTTTTATGCAATATAAATTAATCAACTTACAAACTAGATGATGCGTTAAAAACACCCCCTAATTGTTAAACGTTTTCATAAAAAAATATTGCTTCATAAGTCTGTTACTATTACCGCATAATTTATAATCGAAAGCAAGATATTAATGACAATTTTTTCATCTTAGGATGAAGTTTTTTATAAAATTTTTAGATATAATGGTTAAATTTGATAAATAGCAAATTATTGAAGGGTTTTTGATTTAAATTTATTTCGAAAGTAAAGATTATTTAAGCAGATTAAGGCATGTAAGATGTAAATTTAAAAATTAGTATTAACGATTACTTTTAGGTTTCTTTTAAATACATTGTTTTATCTTTTCTTTATATCAAACGTTTACATACGTTTTATCTGTAGGTTTACAACTTACTGTTAAAGATGTGAATCACAATGTGGTTAATTATGTCATTTATGTCATATAAGGCTTGCAATTTGCCTTATTGAGATAAGATTGCCAGCGTAAATTATCTAAGCTAAATATCATTAAATTGGATATTCACTTATTTTTCATCTCATCTGTTAAAAAGGCATTGTTATTGATTTAATTACTTTCTGCTATTCTTTATTTAAAAATAAAAGCTATAAGTAAAGACTTATAGCTTTTAATTAACCATTATTATGAAAATTGATAGCAAATATTAATTATTTTTTAGCTCTCTCAAAAGATTCAATAATTTCTTTGCGAGCAGCATCGGCATTTTCCCAACCGTCAACTTTTACCCATTTTCCTTTTTCTAATGCTTTGTATTGTTCGAAAAAGTGTTTAATTTGAGATTTTAGTAATTCAGGTAAATCATCCACATCTTTGATGTGATCATACTCTTTAGATAATTTAGTATGTGGTACGGCAACCAATTTAGCATCTTGACCGGCTTCATCAGTCATTTTTAATACACCAACAGGACGGCAACGAATCACTGAACCAGGTTGTAATGGATACGGTGTTGGAACTAAAACGTCAACAGGATCGCCATCAAGCGATAATGTGTTATTAATATAACCATAGTTACATGGATAAAACATTGCTGTTGCCATAAAACGGTCAACAAAAACTGCACCTGTATCTTTGTCTACTTCATATTTAATTGGATCCGAATTTGCTGGAATTTCAATTACTACATAAATATCATCCGGTAATTCTTTACCTGCTGGTACATTTAAAAGTCCCATTTTTGTATCCTCTATCTTGGTTAATAATTTACAATATTGTTTCTGATATGAAATGAGCGAACATTATAAAGATTATTCGGCGTTGCTCAATTCTTTTAAGTATTGAAAAATCTGTTTGGCTGTTTTTGGTGGTTTATTGGATTCTCGTTCTTTTTTAGCCTGACGGGCAAGCGTACGCAGTTGTTGTCTGTCTGCTATAGGAAAGAGTTCGATAATGTTTTCTGCATCACCTGTTTCAATCAATTCGTCACGTAACTTTTCTAGTTTATGAAATAAGGCAACTTGTTGGTTATGACGGTTTTTGAGCTTGTCTAAAGCTTGCGTGATAGGATCGATATTGCGGCTACGAAGCAATTTGCCAATATATTGTATTTGTCTTCGATATCCCTCTTTTTTGATTTTTTGAGCAAGTTCGATAGCATAAAGTAAATCTTCATCAAGAGGGATTTTAGTCAGTTCATTTTTGCTTAAATTGACCAATTCTACGCCCATTTTTTTCAAAATTTCGGCATCTCGTTTGATTTCACTTTTACTGACATAAATAATTTCATCATCCATATCAGTATCAAATTCTTGGTCAATGATTAAATCTTTAGGATTATTCATAGGATTTCTTTTGTTAATAGTTAACTAAAATTGAATTCTGGCTTATTATAACGTATCACTAGCAGAATTGTAGAAAATAATAAAATGAGTATTGAACAGATTAAAAAAGATGCCCAAAGACAACAAGATAAGTTATCAAATATTGTTGCTCAAGCTATTGAACTGGCTAAACCTCGTGTTGATTCAGTTGAAGTTTCAATTAACCAAGCAACTGGTATTGGTGTAAGTACTCGACAAGGGGAAACTGAAAATGTTGAATTTAATAGTGATGGTGCATTATCTATAACCGTTTATAAAGAACAACGCAAAGGAAATGCATCAACTAATGATTTATCGCCACATGCAATAAATCAAGCTATCGATATGGCAATTAATATTATGCAATATACTTCTGCTGATCCTTGTTCTGGTTTAGGAAACTTAGATCAGATGGCATTGAATCCTCCTGATTTAGATCTTTTTTATCCCAGTGATTTAGACGTGGATAAGGCTATTGAGCAGGCAAAACAAGCTGAGCTAGCAGCCCTTGCCAATGCTGACATTATGAGTAGTGACGGCGGTTATTTTAGTAGTAAATATGGTGTGTATGTATATGGTAATAGTCTTGGTATGTTACAAGGCTACTGTGCAAGTTCTCATTCGTTGTCTTGTACAGCGATTGCTGAACAGGCGGGAAAAATGGAACGAAACTATGCTTACACTTCATCGCGTGATATTAAGGCTCTCAAATCCCCTAGTTGGGTTGGGCAGCAAGCAGCAGAAAGAACAATTGCGCATTTAGGAGCTAAACAAATTTCTACCATGCAAGTACCCGTACTGTTTAGTGCAGAAGTTGCAGTTGGATTAATAAGGCACTTAGTGGGTGCAATTAGTGGCGGTGCAATCTATCGCAAATCTTCATTTTTACTTGATAGCGTGGGTAAACAGATTTTTCCTTCATGGCTAACTATTTTTGAAGATCCACATATTTTAAAAGGTGTTGGTTCATCGCCTTTTGATAGTGAAGGAACCAAAACAATTAAACGAAATATCATTGAAAACGGTGTATTGCAAACCTACTTGCTTAGTCATTATTCAGCCAGAAAGCTTGGTTTAACATCAACAGGTCATGCGGGAGGCATTCATAACTGGCTTGTATCGCCAAGTGAGCATGATGCTGATTTTAAAACCATGTTAAAAAAATTGGATAAAGGGGTTGTGATTACTTCGCTTATGGGGCAAGGTGTGAATAATGTAACGGGCGACTATTCACGTGGTGCGACAGGTTTTTGGGTTGAAAATGGTGAAATTCAATATCCAATAAATGAAATAACCGTTGCTAATAACCTAAAAGATATGTATAAAAATATTGTGGCAATAGGGAATGATCTTGAAACACGCAGTAATATTCAATGTGGTTCAATATTAATAGATAAAATGAGTATAGCAGGGAAATAGGATGAAAAATGGGAAAGTTAGTCAGTAGTACGTTTTTCCAAAAAATCACATTATGGATGCCAGGACTAATCAGTTTCTTACATTATAAACGTGAATATTTAAACGCAGATATAAAAGCCGGATTATCCGTAGCCGCGGTATCCTTACCGGTATCGATTGCTTATGCTGAGCTAACAGGTGTTGGTGCTATTGCGGGGCTATACTCAACTATTTTACCGCTTATTGTCTATGCCCTTTTTGGATCGTCTAAACAGTTGATTGTAGGACCCGATACCGCAACGTGTGCGGTGGTTGCTGCGGTTGTTTTTCCTTTAGCTGCAGATGATCCCATGTTACGTTGGCAACTGGTGGTGCTGCTGACAATTATGATTGGTATTTGGTGCATCATTGCCGGCAAATTTCATCTTGGCGCCTTAGCAGATTTACTCAGTCAACCTATTTTGATTGGTTTGTTAAATGGTATTTCTATTACAATCATTGTCGATCAATTAGCGAAAACATTTGGTTTTCATTATGATTATTCTTACCTTATTGAACGTGTGGTTTATTTACCGGTTAAGCTTTATCAATCACATTTAGGTACGACATTCATATCTTTCATAACATTATTGATTCTAATCGCTTTTAAGAAATATAAACCACGTTACCCGGCACCACTTTTTGCCGTTGTGATAATGACTTTATTTTCATGGCTGTTTAATTTTGAACATTTTGATATCCACATTATTGGTAATGTAACTGGTGATTTTATACCATTGGAAGCTTGGATTGATTTTGACAAAGGATTAATGCGTGATTTAGTTGTTCCCTCATTGAACATTGCTGTTATCTGTTTTGTGAGTATGATGATTACCGTACGAAGTTTTGCGACAAAAAATAATTATGAAACGAATGCCGATGTTGAATTTAAGGCATTAGGCATGGCAAATATTGCAGCAGGTCTATCACAAGGATTTGTTGTAAGTGGTACTTCGTCACGAACGGCAGTGAACGATGCGAATGGTGGAAAAACTCAGCTTGTATCGATCATTGCTGCGGCATTAATAGGATTTGTGGTACTCTTTTTGTTGTCACCGTTACAATATATTCCAACAAGTGTCCTTGGTGTGATTTTGATATATTCCTCGATCTCGCTAATTAATGTACAAACAATTTTGCGTTTTTTTAAATATGACCGTGACGCATTTTATTTAAGCTTATCAACATTTATTGCGGTATTACTTATCGGTATTATACCGGGTATGGCTTTAGCGGTATTATTAGGCATCTTTTTGTTTCTACGTCGCGTTTTTCGACCTAAAGATCAGTTATTAGGGGTTGATGATGACGGGCGAATTCATTCATTAGGCAAAGATGTTAAACCTGTTAGTAATACGATAATTTATCGATTCAATTCACCTTTAACGTATTTCAATATTGCTTATTTTAAACGAAGAATCATTAGTTATATTGACGAATCAGAGCAACCTGTTAATTATGTTATCGTCGATGCGATTCCTTGCTTTACTTATAAAGATGTCAGTGTATTATCGGGTATTAACGAATTAGTTAATGCATTAAAAGTACGTAATGTGGTTTTAATCTTATCAGGTAGACGCAAAACCCTTAAAAATTGGTTTAAACAAATGAATATTACCCCTGATCATGATTACATTGAATTTACTTACGATCTCTATTTTGCTGTTAAGTTAGTTCAAAGTAGGGAACATATGGACAATAAAAATGAAGACGAGGATACGGATTAATTAACGACCCCTTTTTTGTTCAATTAATGATGTCAAAAGGTGCAGAACCATGATGAATAGGAACAATAATCACGTTAAGATCGAAATGATAAGTACCGGCGATGAAATTTTATATGGTCAAATAACCGATACGAATGCAGCTTGGCTTTCTGAATTATTTTTTCAAGAAGGTATTTTAATCACGACTCGCCACACAGTTGGTGATAATCTTAACCAGCTTACCCAAACATTACAAGAACGTAGTCTGATCAATGATATCATTATTGTTAATGGGGGGCTTGGGCCAACCAGTGACGATTTAACAGCACAAGCGGCAGCTTTAGCCAATCATGAAGCACTGGTACTCAATCAGCAGTGGTTAACACAAATTGAACGTTATTTTGCCAGTTGCGGTAACGTGATGCCGTCAAGCAACCTTAAACAAGCTTTATTGCCGCAAAGTGCTGTATTAATTGATAATCCAATAGGAACAGCCTGCGGATTTAAAATGCACATCAACGGCTGTATTGTGTTTTTTACGCCTGGTGTGCCTGCTGAATTTAAAGAGATGATCAAAACTCTTGTATTACCAGAAATTAAATTATCCTTTCCAAAATTAGAAAAAACGCTCTGTTATCGATTAACTATTATCGGGCGCACTGAAAGTGATTTAGCCACCGAGCTAACATCTAAATTAGATATTCCAAAAGATATCGTGATTGGTTATCGTGCTGCGATGCCTATTATTGAATTAAAATTGAGTGGTCCTCAACATAAAAAAGACACGTTGGATAGTTTATGGCGAAAAACTAAAACAATTGTTGATGACAATTTGCTTTACGAAGGCATGATTAGCAAAGACAGTGAACTCGGTTTAGCCAAAGTTGTTTCAGGACTGTTACATGAAAAAGATTTAACTATCGCAGTGGTCGAACAACAATCAGCAGGGATAATTAGTTATCAATTATTTGAAACCGATGCACCCATCGCAAAATCAGAAGTGATCCCATTATTATTTGAAGATCCCAAAGATTATCTTTGGCATATTATGACCCAATATAGAGTTGATATTGTATTAGGTATGGTTAATTTCAAAGAAAAGAACAGTCAATTTACGTTAATCATTACCACTGCAAAGCAAACTATCCAAGTTAATTTAAAATATATTGGTCGAAAACTTTCACGGCATGAAGAGTTACAAACTTTTTCAGCAATAGCGTTAGATGCTTTACGTCGTTATTTGTTAAATAAACCAATAATTGCTTCTAATGTTTGGCTCGATATTTTAGATTAAGTTAAACGATAATGTGATGTTTTTTAGACTAGGAATGGTTAATTTTAACTATCTTAACAATAGTATGATATTAATATAGACAATTCCCCACAAAATTAAGTAAAATAACGGATCTTCCAAATTACATAAACTAGTAAATACATTAGAGGTAAAAATGGCTCGAGTAACTGTTCAAGATGCTGTAGAAAAAATTGGTAATCGCTTTGATCTAGTTTTAGTTGCAGCAAGACGCGCACGTCAATTGCAAGTTGAAAACAAATCACCATTAATTCCAGAAGAAAACGATAAAGAAACCGTTGTTGCTTTACGTGAAATTGAAGATGGTCTTGTTAATAAACAAATTCTTGATACAGCTGATTTTCAAGCTCGTCAGGAAGAAGAAGCAGAAGTGCGTTCTACACTGCATGAATCGATCCTTCTTGAAAATACGCCATCATACGAATAAGCGCTATAGGAATTGCCTATGCAATATTTTGATAGCTTAAAAGAGGTTGTAGCATCTTATCTTCCACCCAAACAAGTTGAACTTATTAAAGATGCTTATCTTTTTGCTCAGAAAGCACATGAAGGGCAATTTCGATCTAGTGGTGAACCTTATGTCACGCATCCTGTTGCTGTGGCATCGATTTTAGCCGATATGCGGCTTGATTATGAAACCATCATTGCTGCACTATTACATGATACGATTGAAGATACACCGGTTACTTTCCAAGATATCACAAATCATTTTGGTAAACATGTTGCAGTGTTAGTTGAAGGTGTATCCAAACTTGATAAATTAAAATTTCGTAATCGACAAGAGGCTCAAGCTGAAAATTTTCGGAAAATGGTGCTCGCCATGACCGAAGATGTGCGAGTGATTTTAATTAAACTGGCTGATCGTACGCATAATATGCGAACACTTGCGGCATTAAGACCAGACAAACGCCGTCGTATTGCAAAAGAAACGCTTGAAATTTATGCTCCATTAGCTCACCGTTTAGGTATTCACCATATTAAAACTGAACTCGAAATTTTAGGATTCACGGCGATGCATCCTAATCGAGCCAAAGTAATTGAAAATGTGATAAAAGCAGCTCGAGGTACACGTAAAGAATTAATTCAACAGATTTTATCGGAAATACGTGGTCGTTTAGCTGAAGCAAATATCGAGGCGGAAGTTGAAGGATTAGAAAAAAATATTTACGTGATTTATCAAAAAATGCAAATGCGTGAACAGCATTTTCATTCTATCATGGATATTTATATTTTTCGGATCGTTGTGAAAGATGTTGATGCCTGTTATCGTGCACTTGGTCTTGTTCACAATCTGTATAAACCTCGCCTTAATCGCTTCAAAGACTATATTGCAATTCCTAAAGCTAACGGTTATCAGTCATTGCATTCTTCATTAATTGGACCACATGGTACGCCAGTTGAAGTGCAAATACGTACTGAAGATATGGATCAAATGGCTGAAATGGGCGTTGCCGCACATTGGGTTTATAATGCCAATGATGAGCTGAATAATACAACGGCGCAAATCAAAGCACAGCGTTGGATGCAAAGTCTATTAGAGTTGCAACAAAGTGTGGGTAACTCTTTTGAATTTATTGAAAATGTGAAATCTGACCTGTTTCCGAAAGAAATTTATGTTTTTACCCCTAAAGGAAGAATAGTACAGTTACCGGAAGGTTCAACCGCCGTAGATCTTGCTTACGCTGTCCATTCTGATATTGGCTATCAATGTATCGGCGCAATTGTTGACCGAAAACCTTATCCACTTTCACAGCCATTAAGTAATGGTCAAACCGTTGAAATTATCACGTCGCCTGAAGGTCGTCCGAATGCAAATTGGCTTAATTTTGTTGTGAGTGCTAAAGCCAGATCACGTATTAGACAAGCGTTAAAAATGTTAAAACGTGATGATGCAATTGAATTAGGTAGAAGACTATTGAATCTGTCCTTATTAAAAACAGGTGGCATCAATTCACTTAAAGCTAAACAAATTGCGAAAATTGTTGAGATAACGCAGTTACAATCTTTTGATGATGTCTTAGCCGAGATTGGTCTTGGTAATATAATGAGCCATTTTATTGTCAAAGGGTTAGAACACAAAGAATTGTTTCAAAATAACAACGACACAAATAAAACCTTAGTTATTACTGGTAGTGAAGGGGTTTTAGTCACATTTTCGAAATGTTGTCACCCAATTCCCGATGATCCGATTGTCGGTCAAGTGAGTCCTGAAAAAGGATTAATTGTTCATCATGAATCATGTCGAAATGTCACGGGATACCAAAACAATCCTGAAAAATACATCTCTTTAAAATGGGCGACTGATATCACTCAACAATTTGTTGCTGAAATATGGGTAGACATTTCCAACAACCAAGGAGCACTTGGGCATATTCTTTCAATTATTAATGATGAAAAAGCGCATTTGCAATGGCTTAATACCGAACAGAAAGATCGACAAATTTATACAGTCATTTTGCAAGTTGAAGTTAAAAATCGTCAGCAGCTCAATGAGTTAATGCGGAAAATTTCATTGCAGCAAGATGTTGTAAGTGTCTCACGTAATATTAATAAACGATGATGGCAAATCGATTTTTAAGTCAGGTTCCGATAATAAAATTGAGCGGAATTGGCTCTAACCTTGAAAAAAAATTCAATGCATTAGGTATCTATACTGTTCAAGATCTTTTATTACACTTTCCGTTACGTTACGAAGATCGCACCTCATCTTGTCCTATAAGTGAGGTTGCTATTGGTGAGCACACTACCATAGAAGGTCGAATCATCAAGTGTGAAGTGGTGCTTAGACGTCGACAAATGTTAATTTGTCATATTCAAGATGATTCGGGCATAGCAATATTAAGATTCATGCATTTCAATGCAGGCATAAAAGCAAGTTTAGCACTTGGCAATTGGGTTAGTGCTTATGGTGAGATAAAAAAAGGAAAATTAGGCGCTGAAATTATTCATCCTCAATATAAAATTATTGCTAATCCAGCAGACAAATCTAAAAAATTATTGGATGATCAAGAAAAATATACCCCAGTCTATCCAACCACCTATGGATTAACTCAAAATGTCATTCGTAAATTAATTGCTTCTGCGTTATTACTGTTAAAACGTAATCCACCCAAAGAAATTCTGCCTGAGTCATTAGCAACTCTTTTTTTACCGGTATTGGAATCGTTAAATATTATTCATAACCCTCCTATTGGTACCAATATCACTCAATTATCTGCAGGGGAACATCCTGCTATCAAACGTTTTATTTTTGAAGAGTTACTTGCTTATCATCTGAGTATGTTAATGCTAAAAGTCGATAACCAAAAACAGCAAGCCCGTATTTATCGCCCAACGCAACAATTTATTGAGCCTTTTTTAGCCTCGTTACCCTTTAAACCCACTAACGCACAACAACGTGTTGTACACGATATCTATCACGATATGGCAAAACCTGTCCCAATGATGCGATTAATTCAAGGGGATGTGGGATCTGGCAAAACATTAGTCGCGGCTTTAGCGGCATTAAATGCGATTGAAAATGGTGCGCAGGTTGTCTTAATGGCACCGACCGAGATATTAGCTGAGCAACATTATAATAACTTTAAACAATGGTTTGATCCTTTGGGTATTACCGTTGATTGGTTATCAGGGCGTTTGACTGCTAAAAATAAAAGATTGCGTTATGAACAAGTAAAAAGTGGGGATATTAGATTGTTAATTGGCACACATGCCGTATTTGTTGATAAAGTTGAATTTGCTTCGTTAGGTCTGGTGATTATCGATGAACAGCATCGTTTTGGTGTGAATCAAAGACTGAGTTTGTGGGAAAAGGGAATCAAAGATAATGACTATCCTCATCAGCTAATTATGACAGCTACTCCGATTCCCAGAACATTAGCCATGACGGTATATGCTGACTTAGATGTCTCTATCATTGATGAGTTACCCCCAGGGCGCACACCTGTCACAACTGTTGTGATTCCAAATTCTCGGCGTGATGAAATTATTGAACGCGTTAATCAAGCTTGCCTGGAAAATCGTCAAGTCTATTGGGTTTGTACATTAGTCGAAGAGTCGGAAACATTAGATGCCCAAGCCGCTGAAATACTGGTTGAAGAGCTCAAAGAAAAAATGCCTCATTTAACGATTGGACTGGTTCATGGCAAAATGAAGTCGGACGAAAAACAATCGGTAATGCAGAATTTTAAACAAGGTGTCATCCAATTGCTCGTCGCCACAACGGTTATTGAAGTGGGTGTCGATGTGCCAAATGCAAGCTTGATGATTATTGAAAATGCGGAAAGATTAGGTCTGGCGCAATTGCATCAATTACGTGGTCGTGTAGGTAGAGGAACGGCGGTATCTCATTGTGTATTAATGTATCAAGCCCCATTAAGCAAAGTTGCACAAGCAAGAATGAAAGTCATGCGTGACAGTAATGATGGTTTTGTGATTGCGCAAAAAGATTTAGAAATACGTGGTAGTGGGGAGATTTTGGGCACGCGTCAAATGGGGATAGCTAACTTCAAAGTTGTGGATTTAATCCGTGATCAACATTTGATAAGTCAAGTTCAAAAAGCCTCTTATTTTTTACAACAACAACACCCCGAAAGTGTGAAAGAGCTGATTGACTGTTGGCTTCCGGATAGACAAAAATATATTAATGCCTAGTATTTTCATTTTCTTATTAGTTTATTCATAAAAACAGATAGATAATTTCAGTGAATTGATTCCACATTTATTCATGGCAGAGAATATAAAAAGTGGACATTGAATTTTATTCACTGTCCACAAAAAATTATTGATCTTAATTTCGAAACAAATTACAAGAAAGATCGATAAGGTAATTCAGGCTCATCGGTAAAGATGTCTCTAAATCCACGATAATGCTGATAATGCATTTTCTTTTTATCTGTTGGATACGTGTATTTACCGCCAACTTGCCAGAAGAATGGCGTAAATTGATATTCCAAACGATCTTTCTTCATTTGCCAAAGCACTTCAATTTCACGAGGATCACTTTGGAAATTCGCCCAAATATCATGATGAAAAGGGATCACAACTTGGGTTTTTAGTGATTCCGCAGCACGCAAAATATCTGAAGAGGTCATTTTATCGGTGACCCCACGTGGATTTTCACCATAAGAAAGTAACGCAACATCGATTTTGTAATCATTACCATGTTTGGCATAATAGTTAGAGTAATGAGAATCACCCGAGTGATAGAGCGAACCACCTGAGGTTTCAAACAGATAGTTAACGGCTCTGTCATCCATGCCATCTAAAATTGCTTTATCAGTTGAGGATACCCCTTTTGGTAGTGTCACTAACGATGTTCTGTCAAAAGAATCTAGCACTCGAATGGTAATATCGCCGACTTTAATGGTTTCGCCTACTTTGGCAACAATGCAACGATCTTCAGGTACACCCCAACTTTTCCATAATTCGACACAAGCTTTAGGGCCAATAAATTTCACTTTTGGTGAACAGTTTTGAATGACCGCAGCCGCCACATTGACATCAATATGATCGGCATGATCGTGGGTTGCCATTACCGCATCAATCTCTTTAATAGCAAAAGGATCTAATACAAATGGACTGGTTCTTAAATTAGGTTGTAATTCGCGTACTCCCCCCATACGCATCATTTGATGTTGTTTGTTCATCAAGGGATTCGCGTGTGTTTTTTTACCGGTCCCACACCAAAAATCGACTGAGATATTGGTATTACCGGCAGATTTTAACCAAATGCCAGTACAAGCAAGCCACCACATGGTAAACGTATTGGGTTTAACCTCTGTTGCTTCAATCTCTTCATTTAGCCAAGTACCCCATTCAGGAAAGGTATTTAATATCCACGATTCTCGGGTAATTTCGTTCACTTTACTCATACTTTGTTCCTTTTACATTTTAATAATTAAACTAAAATAACATCTACACCTTGCTCCTTAATGCTTTCAATGACTTCCTTGTTTGCTTGTTTACCGGTAATTAAAATATCGATTTTATTCACAGGACAAAAAAGCATGCCAGAATTGGCTTTGGTTTCAATTTTTGAACTATCGACAACAACAACTAATTTTTCAATTTTTTCAAGTATCTGTTGTTCAGCCACTGCACCTAATATTTCATTCTTATAAAGTCCATTGGGTGTTAACGTCTTGCCACTGGTAAACATCCATTTGCCAGCATAAGAATCAGTAATGTTCGCAATGGGGTTAAGAATAATATTTTGTGTTTTGTTATATAATCCTCCCATAATGATGACATTTTCATGATCATGTTCAATCAAGTAACACGCTAACGGAAAATAGTTAGTAATGATTGAAACATTTTTACCACAGAGTTCTCGACCCAATAAAAACGCCGTTGAACCGCAGTTAATGACAATATTTTCATCAGCACCACATAACTTAGCTGCACGAATAGCGATACGAGCCTTTTCATGATAATGATCGGTATTATTATTGCCGATTGGTGCCCATATTGGCTTTTTCTCTTCGATGCGCATAATACCGTTACGTACTTTTTTTACTCTTCCTTCCTGATCGAGCTTAGTGATATCACGACGAGCTGTAGCCGGTGAGATAGAAAAATATGAAACTAACTCAGTCACTCTTAACATCCCTTTGTCGTTAACCATTGCCACTATTTCATTATGTCGTGATATTTCGTTCATTATTACCTCTTTGTTGAATTAAAGTGATTAATTTTGATCAAAAATGATAATAATTTTCATTCATAATATTGTCAAATATTTATAACCAATATTTAACTCATTGTTGATTCAATATGTTGATAATAATAATTATATTTCTAATTTTTACCGCTGTTTTTTCCTAAAAATGTGATGATAATCACAGATGTGGCTGTGATAGATTTAGAAAAGTGATCTTTATCAAAATAATCATAAATAATCATTGAATGGTTAATTGTGATTGTAGAATATAACAAGTGTTATTTAATCATGAATAACGAAGTGTAATCAGAAATTTTATCTATTCATATAACAATAAATATTATAGAAAAATTTAAAAACGAAGTTAGTTCTCCACAGTAAAGCGTTAGATATTTAAAGATGTCGATAAACCAATGAGAGGAACATATGGAAGTAATCTACAACATATTTTATATTTTTTATAGCCAAGTTATGACAAAAGCGCCTTTGTTGCTTGGCTTAGTGACAATGTTAGGTTATTGCCTTTTACGTAAAGACATAACAACCGTTTTAAAAGGCACCATTAAAACCATTGTTGGTTTTATGTTATTACAAGTCGGTTCAGGAGTGTTAGTTTCAACCTTTAAACCCGTCATTGCAAAACTATCAGAATATCATGGTATTAAAGGATCGATTATTGATACGTATGCCTCGATGGTGGCTGTCGAAAAGGGTATGGGTGATCAATATTCTTGGGTTGGCTATGCAGTACTATTGGCTCTTGCTATCAATATTGCACTTGTGCTGTTTCGCCGTTTAACCGGTATCAGAACGATCATGCTGACAGGTCATATTATGTTTCAGCAAGTCGGTCTTATTGCATTATTTTACTTTTTATTTGGTTATGGCATGTGGGAAACCATTATCTATTCCGCCATTATTACTGCACTCTATTGGGGGATATTTTCAAATATGATGTTTAAACCAACCGAAGCGGTAACAGGTGGAGCTGGTTTTTCCATTGGTCATCAACAGCAACTCGGTTCATGGATAGCGGTAAAATTAGCGCCAAAACTGGGTGATAAAAATGATTCGGTTGATAATCTTAAATTACCTAAATGGTTACATATTTTCCATGATAGTATCGCTGCCACAACCATTGTCATGACATTCTTCTTTGGCATCATCCTTCTTTCATTTGGTTTAGATAATCTTCAAACAATGGCTGGTTCAACCCATTGGACAATCTATATTTTCGAAACAGGGCTTAAATTTGCCGTTGCAATACAAGTTATTGTGGGCGGTGTACGAATGTTTGTTGCTGAATTATCCGAAGCATTTAAAGGTATTTCTGAAAAATTAATTCCCAATGCTGTGCTTGCTATTGATTGTGCAGCCATTTATGCATTTTCGCCTAATGCCATGGTTTTTGGTTTTATTTGGGGCGCATTAGGGCAATTCTTAGCGATCGCATTATTGCTTATCTTTAAATCCCCAATAATGATTATTCCGGGATTTATTCCAATGTTTTTCTCAAATGCGACAATTGGCGTATTTGCCAACCATTTTGGTGGTTGGAAAGCAGTTATGAAAATCTGTTTTGCAATGGGAATAATTGAAGTTCTGGGCTCTGCTTGGGTGATCAATATTTTTGCGCAAAACGGCACGCCTATTGACTCATGGATGGGGATGGCGGATTGGTCAATTCTATTCCCACCAATCTTACAAGGGTTATCATTTTCTCATTTGTTTATCTATTTAATCATTGCGTTAGCATTGGTTTATATGTTCTTTGCCGCTAAAACACTACGCGCTGAAGAAGCACAACAAAAAAATCAACCTATCGAAAATGATATACATCAGGATGTAAATGAAGCAGTAGTTGAAAAAATGGATGAAGTTGCAATAAGTGAAGGCCAACCAATTCGTATTCTGGCGGTATGCGGTAGTGGTCAAGGGTCATCAATGATGATGAAAATGAAAATTGCGAATTTTCTGGATAAGAAAGGGATCCCTAACATTATGGATTCTTGTGCAGTTACCGACTACAAATCCCGATTACCGAATGTTGATATCATCGTAGCATCGAAGCATCTGATACATGAAATTGAAGTGAATGAAGGTCAACATGCACTCGGTGTACAAAATATGCTTAATCCACATACGTTTGGCGATGAGCTTATCGAACTAATTAACCAAGTTAATACGAATAAATAGATAGAATATGAAAAAGGAGCGCAATATGGCTTTCAAAGAATCTTTAATTGAAAATAACTCAATATTACTCAGCGCAGAAGCGGCAAATTGGGAAGATGCGGTCAAGCTTGGAACCGATATGTTAGTAGCATCAAAAGCCATTGAACCATCTTATCACGATGCCATTATCCGTTGTGTAAAATCCATGGGACCTTACATTATCATTGCGCCTAATCTGGCTATGCCGCATGCCAGACCTGAAGATGGTGTCAATCGTACCGCTTTTGCCTTAGTAACCTTAAAAAAACCGGTTTATTTTGACGGAGAAGATGAACCGGTTGATGTGCTTGTCACCTTAGCCGGAAGTACGTCTGATCAACATATGGAAGGGTTAATGGAAGTGACACAAATTTTAGATGATGAAAATAGCGCAACAGGTGTTGATCTCGATAAATTAAGACGTTGTCACAGTAAAGAAGATGTCTATGCAGTCATTGATCGGGCTTTAAATGGAGGCTAGTTTATGTATCAAGCTTTAAAAGAAAGAGTTTTACACGCTAATTTACTGTTACCTAAATATAATCTGGTCACTTTTACTTGGGGCAACGTATCAGAAATTGATCGCACAAAAGGCGTTATAGCTATAAAGCCTTCAGGCGTGGAGTACGGTGTGATGACGGTTGATGATATTGTTGTGGTTGCATTAACAGGGGAAATTGTAGAAGGTAAACTCAATCCTTCCAGTGATACAGCCACACATCTTGAACTCTATAAAGCATTTGAAAATATTGGTGGCATTGTCCATACCCATTCGCGCTATGCCACCATTTGGGCTCAAGCAGAGTTAGACATCCCAGCCTTAGGCACAACGCATGCCGATTACTTTTATGGTGATGTACCTTGTACTCGTCGGTTAACTGATAGTGAAATTGCGACCGATTATGAAAAAAATACAGGACTGGTCATTATTGAGGAGTTCAAGCGTCGAGGCGTCGATCCAAAAGCCATGCCTGGCGCTGTGATTTCTGGACATGCCCCATTTTGTTGGGGAAAAAATGCTATCGACGCCGTACATAATGCTGTGGTACTGGAAGAAGTCGCTATGATGGCAATTGCAACTCGTCAGCTCAATCAAACCATTAAAATTCAACAAACCTTATCTGATAAGCACTATTTTCGCAAACATGGCGCAAACGCTTATTACGGTCAAAAATAAAATGAACAAGGAAATAAAAATGACAGCACCTAAATTACAAATCGCCTTAGATCAAACTGAATTAAAACCGGCATTAGATGTTGCTAAAAATGTGTCAGGATTTGTCGACATTATTGAAGTCGGCACTATTCTTGCGTTTGGGGCAGGCATGGAAAGTGTAAAAACATTACGACAACTTTATCCCGATCATATTTTAGTCTGTGATTTAAAAACTACCGATGGCGGAGCAATATTAGCAAAAATGGCTTTTTCTGCTGGCGCTAATTGGTTAACCGTATCGGCAGCTGCGCACATAGCCACCGTTGAAGCATGTAAGAAAATCGCCGATGAGTTTAAAGGCGAAATCCAAATTGAATTGTATGGGCATTGGACATTAGAAGATGCGAAAGCATGGCGAAAACTGGGGATAAAACAGGCAATTTATCATCGTTCTCGAGATGCGGAATTAGCTGGCGTAGGTTGGGGGGAGGAGGATTTGGTTAAAATGCGTCAGCTTTCAGATTTAGGACTAGAGCTTTCAATCACAGGGGGAATTGTACCGGAAGATATCCACTTGTTTGCTGGCATTAAAACCAAAGCCTTCATTGCTGGTCGAGCTCTTGCCAATGAAAATGGTAAAAAAACGGCTCAAGCATTAAGAGAGCAAATAGCAAAATATTGGTAAGTGATAGATTGCAGTCGTTACGGCGACTGCATTTTTAAAATAATAAAGATATGAGCAGGTTTTAACTATGTCAACATTTGCAATCGATCCCACACTACAGACCAATCATATTGGTATTTATGAAAAAGCATTGCCTAATGAACTTTCATGGCAACAAAAATTGCAGGAAGCAAAATCATTAGGATTTAATTTTATTGAGATATCAATAGATGAATCTGATGAGCGTCGAGCAAGGCTCGATTGGTCTGATGACGAAATCTATGCTTTAAAACGATTATGTGAGCAAAATCAAATACCACTACATTCAATGTGTTTAAGTGCACATCGTAAATATCCGTTTGGCTCAGCAGATGAAACAGTCCGCAACCAAGCTAAAGACATCATGAATAAAGCGCTCATTTTGGCTTATAAGCTTGGAATACGAGTGATTCAGTTAGCAGGGTATGATGTCTATTATGAACCAGCCAATAACAAGACTCACCAACGTTTTATTGAAGGTATGCAATGGTCAGCTAAACAAGCGGAAAAAGTTGGGATAATGTTGGCAGTTGAAATTATGGATACTAATTATCTAAATTCACTCAGTAAATTTGAAATTTTAAAACGGGAAGTGAATTCCCCTTACTTCATGGCTTATCCTGATGTTGGAAATATTACGGGTTGGAACTACGATACATGTACTGAATTATTGTTAAGTCGTGATCATATCGTCCAAATTCATCTGAAAGACACCTTAAAAGTGAAAAAGAATTATTCAGGACAATTTAGAGATCTTGTCATTGGTGAAGGTGAGGTTGATTTTCTGGCCATATTTAAAACACTTAAAATGATGAACTATTCCGCACCGTTAGTCATTGAGATGTGGGCAAAAGATGACAAATGGAAAGAAAATATTATCACAGCTCAAAAAAGATTAAAGGCAATCGGCGAACAGGCAGGATTTCCTATATTTAATTCAATATAAAATCAAACATGATTTGATTGTGAATCAACGCTTCATCTTATTAAAAAAAGATGAAGCATTCAATGCATTAAGCTTTTTTGACAAAACAGGCTTTAAGCATAATTTTCATGCCATCGATTTTACAATCAATTTCATGATCACCGTCGACTAAACGAATCCCTTTCGCTTTTGCCCCTTTTTTTAGCACAGTCGATGAACCTTTTAATTTAAGGTCTTTAATCAATAACACATCATCGCCATCCGCTAATAAATTACCGTTGCTGTCTTTCACTTCACGTTGAGATGATTCAGTCGTTGCTTGATTAGGATCCCACTCATGAGCACACATTGAGCAGACAATTAAATTACCGTCGGGATAAGTATATTCTGATCCACAGGTAGGGCAGTGATTTGTTGATTCCATCTTGTTTCCTGTCGTATTAAAAAGTTTAATTATAGCATAATTATTGTCAAATTTCCTGACTTTAGATTTTGCCTTGTTCTTTGGCAAACCTATTATTAGCGCTTTGCACGATTAGGGCTATCGTGTAATATAGTCGTTATCATAAAAATTTAGAATATTGTGAATATTATATGAAATCATTAATAAAATTACTTTCGATGTTTTTGTTCATTCTATCTATTGTGGGTTGTGGGCTAAAAGGGCCTTTATATCATCCTACAGAAGCATCCAATAATCAAACAGACCAATCAACTATGAATAGTTTGAATCAAGAACAAATAATACATAAAGTTGCTTAAATTAGGAAAGAAACAATGAATTTTTTGCATTATCAAAATGGTCATTTATTGGCTGATCAGATTGCTATTGATGATTTAGCCAAACAATATGGTACCCCTTTATATGTTTATTCAGCTGACTATATCACTCAGCAGTTTTTAGCTTACAAGCATGCACTTATTCATCGTAAACACTTAATTTGTTATGCGGTTAAAGCGAATAGTAACTTAGCGGTATTACAGTTATTAGTTAAGTTAGGCTCAGGGTTTGATATTGTTTCACAAGGTGAGTTAGAACGAGTACTTAAAGCGGGCGCAGCCCCCAAAAAAGTTGTCTTTTCGGGCGTGGCGAAATCCATTGTCGAAATTGAACGAGCCTTACAAGTAGGTATAAAATGCTTCAATGTTGAATCAGAAGCAGAATTATATCGAATCAATGATATTGCAAAACGTCTTGGTAAAGTCGCTGCTATATCTTTAAGAATTAATCCCGATGTTGATGCAAAAACGCATCCGTATATTTCAACCGGTTTACGAGAAAACAAATTTGGTATTAGTTATCAATTAGCGATTGAGGTGTACCGCCAAGCAAAAGCGTTATCCAATATTAACATTGTTGGCATAGATTGTCATATCGGCTCACAACTCACCGAGTTATCGCCGTTTTTAGATGCCGCTGAACGTATACTTTTATTAGTTGATAAATTAAAATCAGAAAATATTCAGATACAACATATTGATCTAGGTGGCGGGTTAGGCGTTTGTTATGATGATGAGCAACCACCAACGGCATCGCTACTGGTGACTGAATTATTGAAAAAATTAGCGCATTATCCAGATCTCGAAGTAATATTTGAACCGGGGCGTTCAATAGTGGCTAATGCAGGTTTACTCATTACGAAAGTGGAATACACTAAACATCAAGATGATAACCATTTTGCAATAGTCGATGCGGGGATGAATGATTTAATTCGTCCAGCGCTTTATAAAGCTTGGATGCGTATATTATCCGAAAAAGAGCAACAAGCGGAAGATAAAACCTTTATATACAACGTTGTTGGGCCGATTTGTGAATCAAGTGATGTACTTGCTTATCAACGTGAGCTATCTGTCAAACAAGATGATTTAGTCGTGATATGTAGCGCAGGTGCTTATGGGTTTAGCATGGCTTCAAATTACAACAGCCATCCACGCCCGGCAGAAGTGATGCTGATTGACCAACAACAGCATAAGTTAATTCGTCAACGCGAAACGTTTGACGACTTATGGCGTGGAGAACACGTCTTCTAGCTATCCATTGATGTATAAGTTATAACTGGTTAAACAAGAATGATGAATCTTAATAAGTTGTTTATGACGTTCTTTAGTTCAAACGAATCAATAAACAATTATTCAAGATAGAGTAATCTTTGATGATAAAAGGTAGATGATGATGAACTTTTCAAAAATGCATGGACTGGGAAATGACTTTATGGTTATTGATGCGGTAACGCAAAATGTTCATCTGTCTCCGGATTTAATTAAGCGTCTGGCTAATAGATATACCGGTATAGGGTTTGATCAGCTACTGATTGTTGAACCCCCTTATTCACCTGATAGCGATTTTCACTATCGTATTTTTAATTCGGACGGGACAGAAGTTCAGCAATGTGGTAATGGTGCACGTTGTTTTGCGCGTTTTGTTCGTTTGAAAGGTTTGACCAAAAAGCGTGTGTTAAAAGTCAGTACCATGAAAGGGAACATTGTCTTAACCGTTAACGATGATGAAACCGTTCGAGTGAACATGGGGGTACCTGTTTTTGAGCCAAATAAAGTACCTTTTAAAGCGATTAAAGAAGAAAAGACCTATATTATCAGAGCACAAGAACAAACCATTTTATGTGGAGTTGCCTCAATGGGCAATCCACACTGTGTAATACAAGTCGATAATATCTTAACTGCTCAAGTGAGCACGCTAGGGCCATTATTAGAGCAACATGAACGTTTTCCTGAACGGGCTAATATTGGATTTATGCATATTATTGATCGTAATAACATCAATTTGCGCGTATTCGAACGTGGAGTGGGTGAAACCCAAGCCTGTGGGACTGGTGCGTGTGCAGCGGTCGCGGTAGGAATTAATCAAGGTTTGTTAAATTCGACTGTGAATGTCAATTTACCCGGTGGCAAGTTGCTGATTGAGTGGAAAGGCGAAAATCAACCACTTTTTATGACGGGGCCGGCAACACATGTTTATGACGGTTTTATCTCTTTTTAAAATAGTGCTTATTTGGCAATTAATTTGTAGCGTGGGTCAATAAAAATCCGAGTTCGCGTATTTGAATATTAAATGAATCTATCTTTAAAATGTTAACAAATGAAAAAAGAATTTAACTATGGTTGTAAAAAACACGCGGAATTTAAAAACTAAAAACAGTCAAACTCAAACTAAACCACTCAAATTAAATGATGAAGTGGTCAGTCAGTATATTATCAATAACCCTGATTTTTTTATTCGCAATGCCAACCAGATTGAAAGTTTGCAAATTCCTCATCCTGTGCGTGGCGTCATCTCATTACCCGAATGGCACATGGCAAGGCAACGAAATAAAATAAAGCAACTTGAGTCTGAGATAACGTTATTAATGGAACATGCCACAGCGAATGAGCAGTTGTTTAGCCAATTGATGGATCTTCAACTGAAATTGATTCAAACCTCAGACCTCAATGAATTAATTCAGTCACTTAATTCATGGGCAAAATCATTGGGACTGAACGGCGCTTATCTCTACCTTTTTGACGATAAATGGCTACTTAGTGCGCCATCAAATTATCACTACTTGGCGCTGAATTCTTCGCAATTTGATTTTATTCGTGTTCGTCATTTGCAGTATAGCCATCAGTATTTAGGTGCATTAAATTCGACGGAATTAGATTTTTTATTACCGGAACATAACTATGTTGGATCAGTTGCTTTATCGCTATTAGGAAAATTTGGTGATTTAGGCATCTTGATTTTTACCAGTGCAAATCCACATCATTATCAAGCAGGTCAAGGGACACTCTTGTTGGAAAAAATAAGTGAGTTATTACCGATCTTGATTGAAAAGTGGATTATGCGAACAAAATAAGGACTAATGATGATTCAGTCTAATCAAGAACAACTATCATTATTAACCCAACCCGTTGAGCAATTTTTAAACTACTTAAAATCCGAAAGACAACTCAGTTTAAACACGCAAATTAATTATCGTCGACAACTCTATGCCATTATTGAATTAGCAAAAACAGTCGAAATTGCTAACTGGCAAGATCTCGATTCATCCGCGGTGCGCTTATTAATTGGTAGAAGTAAACAAGCAGGGTTACAAGCAAGAAGCTTGTCATTAAGGTTATCGGCATTGCGGAGCTTTTGTGATTGGATGGTCAAGAATCAATTGATCAGCGCAAATCCTGCTCGTGGCGTTTTAAATCCTAAGATCGGTCAACATCTGCCTAAAAATATTGATATTGACGAGATAAATCAATTACTGGACATTGAATATAACGATCCTTTATCTGTGCGTGATCGGGCAATGCTTGAAGTTATGTATGGATCCGGATTACGTTTGTCAGAATTAGTGAATCTAAATTGCCGTGAATTAAACCTAAAAGAGGGGGAAATTCGGGTAATGGGGAAAGGAAATAAGGAACGGAAATTACCATTAGGTAGAGAATCGATTAAATGGATCCAACATTGGTTATCCATGCGTAACTTATTAGAACCTCAAGATGATGCCTTATTTATATCAAAATTAGGTCGTCGAATCTCCCCACGAAATGTTGAAAAAAGATTTGCTGAGTGGGGGATCAAACAGGGATTAAGTTCACATGTTCATCCGCATAAATTGCGTCACTCTTTTGCAACGCATATGCTAGAATCCAGTCGAGATCTGCGTGCAGTACAAGAGTTACTCGGGCATGCTGATTTGTCTACAACTCAAGTTTATACCCACCTTGATTTTTCACACTTATCTGATGTTTATGATTCGACGCATCCAAGAGCAAAAAGAGGAAGAAAGTAATGCGTTTTTACCGATCAATTAACCGCATTCAAGCAATGACATTTGATCTTGATGATACGTTATACGACAACAGCATGATTGTTGAAAAAGCTGAAGATGAAATCATCAAGTCTTTAAGACAACATGAACAGCTAAAAAATATCACCTTGTCAGATCTTCATACTGAAAAACAACAGGTATTAGCCCTAAATCCCGAAATCTATCACGATGTGGTTATTTGGCGAATCGAAACGATTAAATCTCTACTCCTTAAAATGGGTGTATCCACATTTAACATTGATGATATCGTTCAGCAATCTATGGCGTGCTTTAACTTTTGGCGTCATAAAATGCAAATCACTGAATCGACGCATCAATTATTGGCAACACTGGCCAGTAAAATACCCTTAGCGGTGATCACCAATGGCAATGTGGATATTCATAAAATAGGATTAGGAGATTACTTTCAATTTTCGCTGCGAGGTGGGGCGGATGGCCGTTCTAAACCTTTTCCTGAGATATTCGATTTGGCAGTTAACAAGTTAGCCGTACCAGCAAAGCACGTTTTACATATCGGTGATAATCTATTAACAGATGTTAACGGCGCAGTAAATAATGGTTTATTAGCTTGTTGGATTAATATTTATGGTCAAGATATTTATCATCTTGCTGATGCCAAATGTTTGCCACATATTGAAATCAATCATTTATCAGAACTGGATAATCTGCTATAATTTATTTTAAATATGTATAAATAGACAGTAAGCTACACGATCATCATCAATTGCTTTAAAAAACGCCTATCTTTACATCCTTTTTGATGACAACCTAAACACGACAGATTAACTGAAAAGAATTGATTGATACTAGGTTTAAATTCAAAACCTATCAATAATTGCTATGATGACAACAGGTTTTAACATAATGGAAAACAGACAATCATTATTAAACGACCTTAATACCGAGCAGAAAGATGCGGTGACCACTGATAATCAATACACTATTGTTCTTGCAGGGGCTGGCAGTGGTAAAACACGGGTATTAGTTCACCGTATTGCATGGCTCTGTATGGAAAAACATTATTCGCCTCATTCCATATTTGCCGTCACTTTCACCAATAAAGCTGCGGCTGAAATGCAAGAGCGTATACAGCATCTGATTGGTGAAGGTTATTTTAATGGTATGTGGGTTGGAACATTTCATGGGTTAACGCATCGTTTATTACGCATGTTCTCTCAGCAAGCTAAACTCCCATCCAATTTTCAATTGATCGATACGGAAGATCAGATTCGTCTGATCAAACGGATTTTTCGTGAATTAAAAATTGACGAAAAACAGTGGTCGGCAAAAGAGTGTGCAAGTTTTATCTCTAATCAAAAAGAGAAAGGTTTACGCGCTAAAGATTTGATACCTGAAGATCCTAAACAGATAATGTGGCAGACTATTTACAATGACTACCAAGCGATTTGTGACAGAGTAGGCTATGTTGATTTTTCGGAGCTTATTTTACGTGCTTATGAATTATTGTGCAGTGACAAAGATGTATTAAGTTACTGCCAACATCGTTTTTCAAATATTTTAATTGATGAATTCCAAGATACGAATCATATACAATATTCTTTAGTAAAAAAATTAGCGGGCACAACAGCTAATGTCATGATTGTTGGCGATGATGACCAATCAATCTATAGTTGGCGTGGTGCAAATGCCGATAATTTACAACTCTTTATTCATGATTTTCCCGAAACCGAAATTATTCGATTAGAGCAAAATTATCGTTCAACCAGTACGATTTTAGATGCCGCTAATCAACTTATTGCTAAAAATCAGAATCGATTAGGTAAGAATTTGTGGACAGATCGCAATGAAGGCGAAAAGATTTCTCTTTATGTTGGTTTCAATGATATTGATGAAGCCAGATTTGTTATTGGGCAGATAAAAAAATATCATGATGCTGGTGAAAAATATTCCAGTTGTGCCATTTTATATCGCAATAATGTGCAATCCCGACTGTTTGAAGACACCTTATTACAAGCTGGGTTACCTTACCAGATCTATGGTTCGATCCGGTTTTATGAGCGGCAAGAAGTCAAATTAGCACTTGCATATTTACGGCTTTTGCATGATCACGATAACGATATGGCATTTGAAGCAACGGTGAATACTCCAACGCGGGGTATTGGTAATGTGACCCTTGATAAAATCAGATTAACAGCCAAACAAAATAATATTTCATTATGGAATGCGTGTTTAATGTTAATTCAAATGAATGGATTAACCGAACGGCAGCGATCTGGAGTAAGTCGTTTTCTTGAACTTATGGGATCAATTTATGATGAAGTTGCGCAAATGCCGTTTTATCAACAACTCGATATCCTGATAAAATCGTCTGGAATTCAACAAATGTATGAGCAAGAACCAGGCATTAAAGGACAATCTCGACTTGAAAATCTTGAAGAGTTAGTGTCGGCGGCTGAACAGTTTTATCGTAATAATGAAAATACCGTGATTGAAGATAGTGAAACCGGTCAGACCTTAACCGTGCTTGAATCATTTTTAGCTTATACTTCGTTAGAAAGTCGAGACGTGCTAAAAGAACAAGATTCAGTCCAATTGATGACATTACATGCCGCAAAAGGACTTGAATTTGATAATGTTTTCATTGTCGGTCTTGAAGAAGGACTGTTTCCGGCGCAACGTTCAGCACTAGAAATCGACAGAATGGAAGAAGAAAGACGCCTTGCTTATGTTGGTATAACACGAGCACGCAAGCATTTAACCTTATCGCTATGCGAGTTAAGACGCCTTTATGGTCGTGAAGAGCGTAATTTACCTTCTCGCTTTTTAGCTGAATTGCCAGTCGACAGGTTAAACGAAATTAGCTATCGGGGATTCTTTGCGCCTCCTGAAGGCAAATTAGATAATCTAAGTCAAGAAAAGCAATTTCAGCAAAATCGTAGACAATCTTATCTGGATAAAAGTCGTGAAAGTGATGGTTATACATTAGGCAGAAAAGTTAAACATCATCGTTTTGGTGAAGGCACAATAATCAATCTTGATGGCGAAGGGGATCATCGACGCGTTCAAATCGCATTTGTTAACGAAGGAATCAAATGGTTAGTGATTAAATTAGCCAATTTAACCCTACTTTGATTATACCTGCAAAAAAATGAATATTGTTTGAACCTGAAAAGGGATCTTAATAAAGTATTGTAGGATCCCTTTTTTAACTGCTTATTTAATTAGCTTGCTTGTTCTTTTACTGCTTCAGAAAAAATCGTGTCAAAGGTTTGATCACTTCGGTTACATATCCACTGCTGATCATGATAATCAAAATGATAACCCTGTTTTGAGGTTGCTAACCAAACTTGATAAAGCGGCTCTTGAGTATTGACAATGATTTTGCTGCCATTTGGAAAGCTGATTGTAATCACATTACCATTAGTTTCATAATCAATATCGACATCATGTTCTTGAGCGAAGTTATCTAAAAAAAGTTCAACACTATTAAATAATTGTTCTGTTAGAATGTGAAATTGCGTAATATTCATTTCATTGTCATCAATTCGTTAAAAATAATGCCAGAATATTAGCATAAACGCCTATTCTTCGCTACCGTACGCCTAAATGCAATGCACAAAGTTCTTGACTAATTCACAAGGGGTAACGAGCAGGCTATAACCAGTAACACCCGCATATCAGTTCCTGGATTGGTTGCAACCCAACGGTTTACTAACTGATTTTCAGAAATCAATTTACCGTCACCAAAATAGTTTGCATAAATTTGTATCTTGCCTTCGGCAATTTCCATTTTATCGCAATTCGCAAATTCTTGGATAACCATTGAATGATAAGGTACTTTATTCCCATTAATCTGTTCATAGTTAAGAGAAGGTATATAATTAGTTACTTTATTAAATTGACGAATGTTTTTATTATACGGATGCAATCTGACCGAATTTTTATCTATAAAAGTGTAACCGACCGAATCTCTTTCATAACTTTTATTGATTGAAATAAATTGCTCTCCAATACTGGCGTCTTTTAATTTTTGATACTCTTTATTAAAGTCAACTTTATTTACCTCCGTTTTATTTTTTGTTACTCCCTGAAGGCTTAGTACAGAAAAAGAAAAAAGAAATAACAGTATTCCTAATTTTTTCATTAAATTTCATCTCCATTTTTTAATTATTTTTTAAGCTTTGGTTAGGCTTAACTTGAGGTTGAAATTGTCTTTTTTGTTCTATTTCTTTCTGTTTATTATCTAGTTTTAACTTCTGTTTACGTTCAAGTTCCATTTTTTTCAAAATTGGTTTTATATCTGGTCTTGTAACATAAAGAATCTGTTTGTCTACATCACCTTGAATCGAGCACGACACCAAGCTTTGTTTGTCAGAAATCGGTTCTAAATAAAGTGATTTTTCAATAGTGCCAATTTTAGGAAGCACACCGTCTATAGAATAAGGATTATCCTGCCAATTAGGAGAATGAGATTGGGTATCATAAATTTTAGTATTTGCAGTATAAATTTGTGCATTGAATTTAGACCAATGGAGAGTATCTAATGCGTTTTTTACATCGTCAATGGCATTATCAACAATAAATCCCCAGTAATAAAATTGGCCTGATGCGGTGGTAGTAAGGTAGACATTTTGATAACCCGAAATGGTTAACCCACGATATTGAAACGGTTTTTTAAACATCACTTTGTTTTTATCATGACTTTCGATAGATTCGACAGGAATATAGGTCACATTATCGGCAGTGGCTAAGTCAACATATTGATTAAAATCATCTTTGTATAAAGCGAGTTGCTTAAAAAATTGATTATCACATGCTAAAAAAGCTTTCATTATTTTGTCAGTTTTATTGATATCTTGTTGATTTTGAGCAGAAAAAGCCATGCAAGATATCAATAATGTACTCACAAGCACAGAAAGTTTTTTTAAAAGCATGGTGATGTCCTTTTGGTAATCTTTTTATTAAAAAAGTATAATGATATTGTAAATTATTGTAAATCACGCCGTCAATGTTTACTACTAAAATCTTCAATGAAAATGATTAAATTACCTTGTTGAAAAGTAATTTTAACTAAATCTGATATGGCTTTATTGCGTACGCTAATAAATTTTCCAAAAGTGAGCGTTTGATTGACTAAAGGATACTGCACGCCTGTAATGGTCAAGTCCGTCACTTCACAAAATGGCATAAAAGAAACTATATGATTGTTGATATTAACGATTTCTTGATACTTTTTGGCAAAAAAGAAGTGGCCGTAATTATCATAAAAAGTGATTTGATATTGTGAATGATACTGCAACGCTACCGATAAATTACCTAAAAAATGGTCGCTAGCATGTCCAGTTGCCCCATAAATATCAAAGTGTTGAATCCCTTTATCTGCTAAAAAAATGATAGCTTTCTCAAAGTCAGTTTTATTTTGATCGGGAGTTTGTATTATTTGGATTTTGTCTGGCACAGCCATAGTGTGATGGTAACTGTCTAAATCGCCAATAATAAAATCCGGTATGATAGCGGTTAAGGCTAAGTAATTATGATAAGCGCCGTCAGTACAAGCAACATAATGATAGCCGGTTAAATCACTTGGAAAGTGATGCGGCGGTTCACCATTGACAAAAAGTAGAGCCCGATTAGCTATCATTGATTATTCCTTCTGTAATTTATCGTTATGATAAAGTTAATGTGTAAGCCATAATAATTGCATCTTCGTGTTTGCCATTGGTTGTTGGATAATAGTTTTTCCTAACGGTAATTTGGTTAAAACCAAGGGAATGATAAAGTTCGATTGCGGGTGTATTTGATCTTCTTACTTCTAACCACAATGTGGAAATCGCAATCGGGTGATCGATGCTAGTCAGGTGATCAATTAAATGATTCAGTAACGCCTTAGCAAGCCCTTGTTGTCGGTATTTTGGATGAATAGCGATATTGAACAAATTAGCTTCGTCAGCAACCATTTGACAAATACAAAAACCAACTATACGGTTATCGATAGTCAATTTAAGATTGTAATAATGATCGCCTTGATTTGAATAGAACGTCTGCTTTGACCAAGGAATCAAGTGGCATTGTTGTTCTAACTCAAAAGCATCGGGTAAATCATTGTCGGTCAGGGTGGAAATAGTTTTCATATTCGCATAATTGTTGCCAAAGTTGGCGTTTTTGTTGTGGAGCTTTAGCTAAAGAAATTAAATCCGTTGTTTGAATCGTTAATGCACGTTTCCAAGATTCATCAGGATTTATGTCAATAAACCATATAACCTTATCAATATCATCGGAGGGGATGATTAATTGTGAAGGCGTTAAAAAAAGTACCTGCTCTTGATTAAGGCGAATGGCATTTAAAATATCAAAATAAATTTTTTGCGTGGGTTTATGCTCAGCGACAACAATTAAACGAATTTCATCGTCAATATGGTTTACCACTTCACCTTTAAAAACATTTGCTTTACGCAACACATATTGCGTAATATTGCATTGTTGTAAGTACCAATCACGTTGTGACATTATCGACATTCGGTTTTTATTAGAGATTAAAGATGGTTAATTGTATAATCATCGCATCAATTTATAAAGGTTTTTCATTGAGGCATTATGGCAACATCCGCTTTTACTCCTGCAAGTCAAGTACTTGAACGTCATCAAACATTTTTTAGCGATAAAAAAGTTATTATTGCTGGTGATATTCAAGATAGTTATCCTATTGTTATTGCGGCTAATCAAGTTAAAATTCATTGTTCACAATTTCATACCTATTTGCGTCTAAAAAATAGTCGCAAGGGCACTGAAATCGATTTTTCTCTTCTGCCTGATAAAGATTTTTATAACGGCATGAATACGTTAATCTATTATTGGCCAAAAACAAAAAGCGAAGCCCAATTTCAGCTCTCTTATCTATTAAATAATATGCCAAAAGATAGTGATATCTTTATTGTTGGTGAAAATCGAACGGGGGTGAAAAGTGTTGAGTCGCTTCTCGCTGATTTTGGTGTCATCCAAAAAATTGACAGCGCAAGGCGTTGTGGTTTGTATCATTTTCAAGCTGAAAGTCGTTTGGCATTTGATCTTAGTGAATGGTGGTTAAATTATCATTTATCCATTGAAGATCAAGATATTGAGATTAAGAGTTTACCGGGCGTGTTTAGTCAAAAAGGATTAGATGCCGGAAGTGAACTGCTATTAAATGCGTTAGTTGATCATGCTGATATTATTAAAGGTAATGTATTAGATGTAGGATGCGGAGCAGGGGTGTTATCAACCGTGTTGGGTAAATTGTATCCTGAAATCAATCTTACTTTGTCTGATGTTAGCGTTGCTGCCATTGAATCAAGTAAAGCTACGTTAATTGCCAATCATATTGATGCAACAGTTGTTGCCAGCGATGTATTTTCAAATATTAATGATAAATATCATCTTATTGTGTCTAACCCCCCTTTTCATGACGGTAAAGAAACCAGTTATACGGCAGTAAACACACTGATTAAAGAAGCGAAAAAACACTTGAAACTAAATGGTTACCTTTGTATTGTGGCAAACTCATTTTTACCTTATCAAGCTATTTTAGACGAAACCTTCAAAAGTGTTGAAGTCATTGCACAAACAACTAAATTTAGAGTTTATTTAGCTTGTCATTAACTGATAATTCCACACAAGCAAAAAAGTTACGGTTTTTACCGTAACTTTGCCCTTTAATACATCATCGAAAGAGGGCGGTTTGACTAGTGACTAAATCACCCTTGAAAACTGCTGTTGCCGTGCTTGTTGTCTCATATAGCTATCAAAACACATGCAAATATTACGGATAAGCAAATGACCTTTAGGATTAACGATAATGGCATCGTCTGTTACTGTGACTAATCCATCTTTGACTAATGGGTCAAGCAAGGTTAAATCTTCGGCAAAATAGTGATCGAATCGGATTTGATACTGCTGTTCAATCGCTTGTTTATCTAAATAGAAATGACAAATAAGCTGTTTTATCACATCACGACGAATTTTATCATCTTCCTTTAAGGAAAACCCTTTCCATAAACCATTACCACTTAATTCAACTTGTTGTTGATAAAGTTTAAGATCTTTCTGATTTTGTGCATAACTATCACCCAGCATACTAATTGCTGATACGCCAAGTCCTAATAAATCCGCCTCCCCTTGGGTAGTATAACCTTGGAAATTTCGATGTAATTTATTTTGCTGCTGGGCAATTGCCAGTTCGTCAGTCGGTTTTGCAAAATGATCCATACCAATAAAGCGATACCCTGCTTGGGTTAACTTTTGAATACTGGTCTGTAAAATCTGTAATTTTGCATGAGCATTAGGTAAATCGTGGTCTTTAATTTTGCGTTGTGCTGCAAAACGGCTAGGTAAATGGGCATAATTAAAGACACTTAAACGATCGGGTGAGATATCAATCACTTTATCCAATGTTTCGGTAAAACTGTCAACCGTTTGTTTAGGTAATCCATAAATAAGATCTAAACTAATTGAATGAAAACGGTTTTTTCTTGCTTGAAGGATCAAGGATCGAATGAGTTGTTCATCTTGTTCACGATTAATTAAATACTGAATTTCATGATTAAAATCCTGAATCCCCATACTTAATCGATTAAAGCCCAAATTGGCTAGATGATCGATAGTTTGTGGGGTAATTTCCCTTGGATCGATTTCGATTGAAAGTTCAGCGTGGGTATCAAAATGGAAGTGCTTTTTTAACGAGGTAATAAGTCGAGTAATCTCGTCATGCGTTAAAAAAGTCGGTGTACCGCCTCCCCAATGCATTTGAGTGACGGTGCGATCTTTAAATAACTGAGAACGTGAAGCTATTTCCCGTTCCAGTATATCTAAGTATTGGGTGACTTTTTGGGTTTGTCGGGTAACCAGTTTATTACACCCACAAAAATAACAAAGTTTATGGCAAAATGGGATATGAACATAAAGCGATAAAGGTCTATCCGCAAAGCGGGTGGCGGACAAGATAAAGTCTTGTTGGCTAAAATTTTCATTAAACTCTAACGCAGTAGGATAAGAAGTATAGCGTGGGCCTGAATAATTGTATTTTTCAATTAAACTTTGATCCCACAATTGTGCTTCTGCTAAGCTATTATTTTCGTCTAATTTTGTCTTTGACATGACTTTTTCCATGACCTTTTAAAATCGTTTTCTGTTTTGCCTTAACACGAAATTTAATCCGATTCGTTTTTCGAAGATAGAGTAAAGTACAAATAAATAGTCCAATATATAAACTAAGCATGATTAACATAGGCATAATGATTGGCTCTCATTATTAAATATTTGATTGTACATTCAGTCGACGGAACAGATTGATGTTGATATTTTAACAGCCAAACTATCACAAATTCATTGCATTATATATCACAATAAATTAATGTAAATTTGTTCAGATATGACGTCAATTACGTTTCAATAAACTTACAATATCTTCTTGTTTCTCTTCTTCATCTTCAAAATCATCAACACTATAACCGAGTTGCTGCATCAATTCATCGATACGATTTAATTTAGTATCGAGATATGTTTGTTGCTCTTTTGTTAATTGGCTTCCACTTTCGACTAAATCAAGTAATTGCTCTAATTTAGGATCGTTTTCCAGTTGTTCCAATTCTTGCTCGGGTGATAAAACTAATTTTTGCGTTTTCGGTTGTTTGATTTTATTGGTCGATTTCACTGATTCATCTGCAATTAACGAAATCGGTTTTTTACTACCAATGCGCGGATCTTTAACGGTTTTAGTAGTTGGTTTATTTTTTTTGGTTTCATTATTGAAACGAGAACCACTTGGTAAGCCTTTATGTTTGCGTTTTCGCTTGAGTGCCCAAGATTCTTCATTAATCTCTTGACGGGTTTTTTTCGGTTTTTGTTTCGATTTGGTTTTTAACATATAATCTCTGTTTAATATTAGGACAAATATTTATTTAGGCTATTTTATCAGTAAGTCTTCAATATAGCTACGATCATGCATTAATGCTAATTTATGATTGTAAAAGTTAAGATTTATGTATAATCTTAACCCAATCAATTTAAATAGATGGAATTTGAGAACACGACATGATGAAAAATCATCTTAGTCCTTATATGCAGTTTAGCCGCCAAGAATGGGCTAGTTTGCGTAATGCTGAACCCATGACATTAACCCCTGAGGAACTCACCTCATTGCAAGGAATTAATGAAGATTTGTCCATAGATGAAGTCAGCGAAATTTACTTACCCTTATCCCGATTGCTCAACTATTATATTAATAATAGTTTTAGCCGTCAGGCTGTTCTTGCCAAATTTTTAGGTAAAACCCAAAAAATCCCTTACGTTATCGGTATAGCAGGGAGTGTAGCAGTAGGTAAAAGTACAACTGCACGCGTTTTACAAGCACTATTAAGTCGTTGGCCTGAACATCGAAAAGTTGCATTAGTCACCACGGATGGTTTTTTATATCCTAATAAATATCTTGAAGAGCGTGGAATAATGAACAAAAAAGGCTTTCCACAATCTTATGATATTAAAAGGTTGATCAATTTTGTTGCTGATGTAAAATCAGGTCAATCTCAAGTTAAAGCACCCGTCTATTCACATCTGGTTTATGATATTGTTGATAATGAAGAAATCGTTATAGATAGTCCTGATATTCTCATTTTAGAAGGATTAAACGTATTACAAGGAACCTTAAATTTTACACAAAATACCAACCGAGTCTTTGTTTCGGATTATGTTGATTTTTCGATCTATGTTGATGCGGATTTGTCGCTTCTACATGATTGGTATGTGAATCGTTTTTTAAAATTTCGAGCTGGCGCCTTTAGTGATCCTAACTCATATTTTAATCACTATTCACAACTTCCAGAGCAAGAAGCGATAAATATCGCTAATCGTCTTTGGCGAGAAATCAATGAATTAAATTTGATCGAAAACATTTTACCGACAAGAGAGCGAGCAAGTTTAATATTAACGAAAGGCAAAAACCATAAAGTCGATTGTGTTCAATTAAGAAAATAAACTTAAGAGGAATTATTATGAAATCAACAATTAAGTCGTCTGTAAGTAAATTAACACTGCTTTCTTTTTTAACAACCCTTACATTAGGTGTTTGTGCCGCAAACGTTGATGATCATGAAGGGCAAACCTGTGCCGGCAAAAAAGAGGCAATTGAAGCACAAATTACTGAAGCCCAAAAAACAGATAATGTTGAACGTGTTCAAGGATTAGAAAAAGCATTGTTAAATGTCAAAATGCATTGTAAAGATGATAATTTAGAAGCCGAATACAAAAAGAATATTACTGATAAGACTGAAAAAGTGGCAGAAAGACAAAAAGATTTAGCAGAGGCAAAACTCAAGGGTGATAACCAAAAAATTGCCGAAAAAACCGCAAAATTAAATGATGCTGAAAAAGAACTTGCGGAAGCTAAAGATAAATTGGACAACTTTTACAAAGCAGTGAAATCGAAGTAAATCTTAGTTTTTAGCTTTTATTAAGATTATCCTCCAAATTTGTCATCATCAAAATAGTGATAACATTGTGAGTTATCCCGTTGATGATGACAACTTTCTTATTCAACACGCATTGCTATTGTTTAACCAAAATGACCCAATTTTCAAGCAAATTAAGTTAACTTAGCGTTTAACGCCGTTATGCTAAGTGATTAAGCAATAGGCTAGACTTTTATCACAAAAAAAGGTAAGGTGTGCGCCTTATCACGTGGTTCGTAAACCTCCCACGCAAAAAAACTAAGGAAAATTATGAGTAACGTTACACTGCTAGGCGATCAGTCTGTTCGCTATCCTACAACTTATTGTCCAGAAATTCTGGAAACCTTTGATAATAAACATCCTGGTAATGACTATTTTGTAAAATTCAATTGCCCAGAATTTACTAGTCTTTGTCCTATCACCGGTCAACCTGATTTTGCAACGATCTACATTTCGTATGTACCGAATATCAAAATGGTCGAAAGTAAATCACTTAAGCTTTATATGTTCAGCTTCCGTAATCATGGTGATTATCATGAAGATTGCATTAATATCATCATGAAAGATCTGATTAAATTAATGGATCCCAAATACATCGAAGTCTGGGGTAAGTTTACGCCTCGAGGTGGTATTTCTATTGATCCTTATGCTAATTACGGTAAACCCGGTACTCACTGGGAACAAATTGCGCTTAATCGTTTAGCTAATCACGATCTTTATCCTGAAAAAGTCGATAATCGCTAATCTCATCAGCCTAACAGGAATTTTTTAATGCAACATCGTAAAGCACTTGTGATATTTTCGGGTGGGCAAGATTCGACCACTTGCCTGCTGCAAGCCATTGCTGATTATGGACGTGAAAACGTTGAAACAATCAGCTTTCAATACGGTCAACGACATGCCATTGAGCTTGAAAAAGCCAAATGGATTGCTGACGATCTTGGTGTAAAGCAAACCCTCATTGATACTTCAGTGATCAAACAAACGACCAATAATGCCTTGATTGATGATTCACAAGAAATCAAAGCCGCTCAAGAAGGGAATTATCCGAATACCTTTGTTGACGGGCGTAATATGCTATTTTTATTGTTAGCGGGGTGTTATGCCAAACAACACGCTATTCAAGATATTATTATTGGCGTATGTGAAACTGATTTTAGTGGTTATCCGGATTGTCGAGATATCTTTATTAAATCCATGAATGTATCGATGAATTTAGCCTTGGATTACACGTTTAACATCATCACCCCTTTAATGTATCTGACTAAAGCGCAAACATGGGAAATGGCTGATAAACTCGGTTATCTTGATTATATTCGACAACACACTCACACTTGTTATTACGGGGTTGACGGCGGATGTGGTCAGTGCCCAAGTTGTGAGCTACGTGAAAAAGGGTTAAATCAATATTTATCCGATGTCACAACATAGTCGTGTCTGACGGTTAAATGAATGCAGGCAAATCATCAACAATTATTTTGTATAAAAAGTATTTTTGTATAACAAGTTAACAATATTAAATATCGATGTAATTAAATTCAGGTAATCCGACATTTTTAACCTTAATTACATTATTTTTATGTTAAACATCATGGGTTCTCTCACCCCATTCAAAAAAGGAAACGAATATGTATTTGAATATTCACTCAGACTCATTACAGAAAAAATTTACTCCAGCTCAGCAGCGTAAAGCACTTTGTTGGCTCTCTTTTTTTCATATCTTAGTTATTGCATCAAGCAATTATTTGGTACAAATCCCGTTTGATATCTTCGGTTTTCATACCACATGGGGAGCATTTACCTTTCCATTTATCTTTTTAACCACCGATTTAACCATTCGGGTATTTGGTGCCAGCCTTGCCAGAAAAATTATCTTTGTTGTCATGATACCGGCCTTACTGTTTTCTTATTCTATTTCGGTTGTATTTTTCGAAGGGCATTGGATGGGATTTTCAGCGTTGTGTGATTTTAACAGTTTTGTCTTTCGTATTGCATTAGCCAGTTTTGCTGCTTATTTGGTTGGGCAACTGATGGATATTACCGTGTTTAATTATTTACGAAAAAATAAAGCGTGGTGGGTTGCGCCTTCGGCGTCAGCGGTATTAGGTAATGGTATTGATACTATTGTCTTTTTTGCTATTGCCTTTTATCAAAGTAACGACGAATTTATGGCGAATCATTGGATCGAAATAGCCTCGATTGACTATAGCTTTAAAATTTTAATTTGTGGATTATTCTTCTTACCCCTTTATGGTGTTATTTTAAATTTTTTAATGAAAAGATTAATGACGTTAGATAGCGCCAATTCATAATTTTGTTCGCTTTTGTAACGAAGCGCCTTCCACTATTTACAAAACTCATTTATTTTCATGAATAAATGAGTTTTGTCTCTTCATCTAATGGCAATGGTTTCTATTAACAATATGTTTTAATAAAAGATAATTTTTTTATCAGACATACTCGAAGGAGTGGCATTGTCTTTAAAAACAACTTTTGCCAAACGTTTTTAGGCAGTGCATAATATAGATAATCAAAAAATGTTGATAATGTAATATTTGGAATAGAAAATAGGTGAAAAATAATGAGCTTTATTAAAGGGTTAAGCGTGTTGAGCTTAATTTTGGTTTTAATCGGTTGTGATAATAATAATAAATCTTCATCGATAGCTAATGAAAACAAAGATAGTCAGACAACAACTCAATCTGTCAATGACAATACTTCAAAGATTAATTCGAATCAAAATAATCAAACTCAAAGTATATTTACTGTTACTCCTGAGTTAAAAGAAAAATATAAAAATAACCCTTTTACTGTCCTTGATACCTCAGAAATGATACTTGATGGTTCGAGTACTTTAGTTGTTACGTTTTCTGTTCCGGTTAACCCTAAACTCAATTTTTCTAATCTTCTAAGACTTGTCGATAAGGAAAAAGGAACGGTTGATGGCGCATGGGAGCTTTCAAATAACGGTTTGGAATTAAGGCATCGATTCCTTGAACCGAATCGTAAGTTAACCTTGACCATTGATAAAATGCTATCTGCTATCAATGATAAGAGTTTATCCTCAGTGTATCAAATTGAAATTAATACCCAAAATCGTGAGCCTTTTATCGCTTTTTCAAGTAGTGGAGTATTATTACCCAGCAAATCCATGAATGGTTTACCGGTTACGACACTGAATATTGATAAAGTCGATATAAATTTTTATCGAATCAAACCAGAAAAGTTAGCTAAATTTATTACGAATTACGGATTTATAAACCATTATTATACTTGGCGTTCACAAAATTTTGAAGAATATATGGATTTATCTTTTTCTTCAAGGTTTGATCTCAATCCTACACCAAATACTCAAGAAACACTATTGCTGGATTTATCTAAGTTTTCAGAAATAAATAAAGAAGGCATTTATCTTGCAATAATGGATAAAGCTGGATCTTATAATGATGAATTGCCTGCCACATTATTTTCAATCAGTAATATTGGGATAGCTATTCATGCTTACAACAATGGTAAATTATTGGTGATGACTCATGGATTAGATAATGGCAAACCGTTACCAAACATAAATTTATCGCTACTTTGTGTTAACTCCTCAAATGACAACAATAATAATTGTAATACCCTTTCATTCCAAACGAATAATGAAGGTTTTGCTGAGATCACATTACCAGAAGGATCTAATTATTCTTTATTAACAGCCGATGATGGAAGCCAGACTTCATTTGTCACCATTAATCGTAATGCCCTAAATTTAACGGACTTTAATCTATCTGGTTCAACTTTTTATTCAAAACAATTATTTATTTTTGGGCCTCGCGATTTATATCGTCCCGGTGAAACGGTTTATTTTAACGCATTATTACGTGATGCTGATGGACAACAATTACCTGATCAACCAATCATGGTTGAGGTGCTCTCTTCTGACGATAATGTTATAGCAAGTGGTTACGTAAAAAAAGAACCAGACACGCATGGTTTATATCAAGTTGAGTTCACGATACCAAATGATGCGCCAACAGGTAAATGGTCACTTCGTATTAATGTCGGTGATGACAACTATCGTTTTTCTTATTTTAAAGTAGAAGAGTTCCTGCCAGAAAGAATGGCAATGGAAATCAAAGCGCCTTCTAATGAACCTATATCATTTGATCAAGACGTGGAATTTAGTATAAAAGGTTGGTATCTCTATGGTGCACCAGCTTCAGGGAATAAATTGAATGGTAGGAACTATTATAAAAATTTAAGAACTGTTCAGGGATTAAATGATTTTAAAATCGGAAATGTTCAAGGTGAAACAGATTATACTGAGTTGTCCGAAATTGATGAAACTTTGGATAATAATGGTAAAACAGAAATCAAGCTTAGTGCAGATCAGTGGGCTCGTGTAAAAAAACCTATTAGAATCGTGACAAATATAAGTTTATTGGATTCGGGTGGAAGACCAGTTACTCGTTATGCAACTCAAGATATTTGGCCAGCAAATCAACTTCCTGCTTTACGTACTTTATTTAGCGACGAACCTTATTACAATTGGCAGATGGATACTTATAGTGAGCGTCCAACTGTTGACATTGGCGCTTTAGCTGAGTTTGAAGTTGCTTACGTGAATAAGCAAGGTGAAAAACTTGCTACAAATAATTTAATAGCCCGTGTAGTGCGTGAGCGTCGAAATTATTATTGGTCTTGGTCTGATGGTAGTGGTTGGGAGCAACATTCAACTTTAAAAGAGTTTGTTGTTTCAGAAAATAGGATTTCCATTGATGAAAACGCCACAGCTAAAGTCAGCTATCAACCTGATGATTATGGGGCATATCGAATGGAAATTGTTGATCCAAATACCAATGTAGTAAGTAACATTCGTTTTTGGGCTGGCTATGACTGGGAAGATAATACTCAAGGTACAAATAATTTGCGTCCAGATCAGGTAAAATTGAGTATAGACAAAGCATTTTATTCGGTTGGTGATACAGCAAAAGTACACGTACAAGCGCCGGCTGCCGGTTCAGGTTACATATCACTTGAAACCAACGATGGAACATTATGGAAAAAAGAAATTACCGTTGACGATGAAGGTCTTGAAGTTGAAATCCCAATTAATGATTGGAAACGTCACGATATTTATATAAATGCAATGATTATCCGACCATCGACGAATGCTGAAGTACAAACGGTTAAACGGGCGGTTGGTCTACTTTATTTACCGTTAGACACGTCAAATCGTCAATTAAATATCACGATTGACGCACCGAATAAAACCGAGCCAGAAAAAACCATTCCAATTAAAATAAGAATGGATAAACAGGCAATTAATAAAGATCAGACCGTAACAGTTTTAGTTTCTGCGGTAGATGCAGGCGTGTTGAATATAACTAATTTCGCAACGCCCGATCCTTATACCTCATTTTTAGGACGTAAACGATATGATGTTGATCAGTATGACGTATATGGCAAGTTAATTGAGGCAAAAGGACGAAACATTAAAATGAGTTTTGGTGGTGATGCGGTAGCCGCAGGCGGTAAAAGACCATTAACGGAAGTAAACATCGTTGCTCAACAACTCAAAACGATCCAATTAAATGAAAATGGTGAAGGAATTGTTGAGTTAGCATTACCAAATTTTAATGGAGAATTACGTTTAATGGCGCAAGCATGGGATGACAACCGCTTTGGTAAAGCTGAGCAAGCGATGATTGTTGCTTCTCCTGTGATTGCTGAATTGTCTATTCCTCGATTCATATCAGGTGGAGATCGTGCTGAATTAGCATTAGATATCCATAATTTGACTGATACAACTCAAACCATGAAAATTGATGTCGCAACCTCAGGACTGGTTTATCAAACGGAATCGAAATCTATCAATCTTAAGCTTGATACAAAGCAGAAAAATATTATTCAAATCCCTATTATTGCTGATTACGGCTATGGTCAAGGAACCATAACAGTCACCGTAACAGGAATTAAATTGAATGATGGATCGGATTATAAAATCAACCGTTCATGGAAATTAGGAGTCAGACCTGCCTATTCTGCAACCTACAAAAGTTATGTTGAAGCAATTGATGCAGGTGAAAGTTGGATGCTATCCCCGTCTAATTTAGATAATTTAATTGATAATACTGTTAGCGCTCAATTAATTGTTTCTAATCAGCCACCGTTAAATGTTGCCCAATATATCAAAGAATTGTTTGCGTATCCTTATGGATGTCTGGAACAAACTACAAGTGGCTTATTTCCATCTTTATATGCTAATAGTGAACAGCTAGCTGCATTAGGCATCAAAACCGATTCGGATGAAGAACGTCGTCAAAATGTTCAATTAGGGATTTCTCGTATTTTATCAATGCAAAGAAGCAATGGTAGTTTTGGTCTTTGGAGTAGTGAAAGTAATGAGGAATATTGGCTTACTGTCTATGCCACTGATTTTCTACTTCAAGCTAAAGAACGAGGTTATCAAGTGAATGATAAAGCACTTAATTCAGCGATGACACGAATTGGAGAGTATATCTATTCCGCTTCAGTTCTTGATAACATGAGATATTATTATCAAAATTCAGATAGATATGATCATGTAGAGCTTTCGATAAAAGCTTATGCGTTAATGTTAATGGCAAAACAAGATAAAATTACTTCGATAATGCGTAATGAAATTAAAAATCTATCTCGAAAAATTATAGACAACAACATAGCGTTATCTCCACTACCTATAATGCAGTTAGCATTAACGGCAAAACTTACCGGTTATGAAGAATTATATCGAGCTTTGATGGAAGAAGTGAAAAATACAAATTACGAAAACGACATTAATTATTATGGTGATTACGGTAGTGAACTTCGTGATGACGCTTTAGTATTAGCGATTCTTGTTGAAAATAAAATTGGTACGAATTTGCAAACTGAATATCTATTTAAACTATCTGATTTATTAAGTGACAAACGTTATCTATCAACGCAAGAATTAAATTCACTGTTTATTGCGGGTTGGTCGTTAGAACAACGCAAAAGCACACAGAAGTTTAAAGTGGCAGTGAATAATGAAGTCAGTTCGGCTAGTGGTTCGTTTAAACGTAATTTTAATTTTAACGATATAAATCATGGATTAACTATCAGTAACCCACAAAATGATAAACCGCTATATATTAAATTAACCGTATCAGGTTATGCTAAAACAGCGCCTGCACCAACATCAAATGGGAACATCTTAAGGATCAGTCGAAGTTATTATGATATGAAAGGCAACCCTATTATTCCTACAGATGTAAAAGTGGGTACAATGATGCTTGTCATCTTAGATGTAAAATCGCGAGAAAGAATTCAAGATGCGTTAATTGTTGATTTCTTACCTGCTGGATTAGAATTGGAAAATCAAAATCTTATAGGCAGTAATGTCAGTTTAGATTCTATTCCTGGGTTAGCCAATTTACTCAATAATCAAGATAGTAGTCATATTCGTTATCAGCAATATCGTGATGATAGATACGTAGCGGCTGTTGATATCCAAAATTATATCGGCAGAAATTTGTACGGTGAACGTATGGCTTATTTAGTTAGAGCAGTGACGCCAGGTAGCTATATGGTGCCTTCACCATTTGTTGAATCAATGTATCGTCCGGAAAGATTTGCGATTGGTCAAACACTAGATATGATGACAATATTTCAACCTAAAATTAAAAATGATTAGTAGTATAAACTCATTAAATTAATAATCTTTAAAACATCCGCCAAATAAAATTGGCGGTGTTTTTTGTGTAAAAATCTCTGTTAACTCCTGAAATTAGATAATGACAATGAAGATAATAAAACGCCTTTTTAAACTTCTTATTTGGCTATTCATTTTCGGATTTTTTGGGTTAATTATGTTTCTCATCGCTGATTACCTTTTTCCCATATCAATTTCAAAAAATAAACCTACTCAAACAATAGTTGCGCAAGACGGAACACCCTTGTGGCGATTTGCTGATGAAAATGGTATTTGGCGTTATTCCGTAAAACTCGATGAAGTTCCTGATTATTATCTGGATGTTTTATTAAATTACGAAGATCGCTATTTTTATGAACATGTTGGGATAAACCCTTTTTCTTTGCTTCGTGCTGCTTGGCAAAATATCAATAATGATAGAATTATATCTGGTGGTAGTACAATATCAATGCAAGTTGCCAGATTACTCTATCCTCATGAACGAACGCTTTCAGGTAAATTAAAGCAAATATTTCGAACTTTACAACTTGAACTGCATTACAGTAAAAAAGAAATACTCACGCTATATATTAACCATGCTCCTTATGGGGGAACAATAGAAGGTATTGGGGCTGCGAGCTGGTCATATTTTGGTAAAAAACCCAGTGCGTTAACTCGTAGCGAAGCTGCTTTATTAGCGGTTTTACCCCAAGCGCCAAGCCGATTAAGACCGGATAAATATCCAGAGCGAGCCAAACAAGCACGCGACAAAGTCTTGGATCGCCTAGCAACATATCAAGTCTGGACACCAGCAATTATTGAGCAAGTTAAGCAAGATGAAGTGTGGGTACATCCTCGCAAATCCCCACAACTAGCACCATTGCTATCTTATCGTTTAAAGCAGCAATATCCTAATGATGAAATTATTCATTCAACTATTGATCCTTCACTTCAATATCATCTTGAAGATATGGTATTAAACCGCAAAAAACAGTTACCCCCTAAAACATCGCTTGCGATATTAGTTGTCGATCATACTGATATGACGGTGAAAGCATATTTAGGATCAGCGGATTTTAATGATAAAGAACGCTTTGGACAGATTGATATGATCAAAGCACTACGATCACCAGGCTCAACATTAAAACCCTTTATCTATGCTTTTGCGATTGATGATGGAATGATTCATTCTGAATCTTTACTGCAAGATGTGCCGCGTATAAGTACTGATTATCGACCCACTAATTTTGACGAAGATTTTAACGGACCCGTCAGCGCCTCAAATGCACTGCGAAAATCCCTTAATCTTCCGGCAGTACAGCTTATTGAACTCTATGGTCCAAAACGATTTGCAGCTAAACTTTTTAGCGTGGGGTTGCCATTGATTTCACAAGGCAACAATCCTAATATCGCTTATATTTTAGGTGGGGCTTCGTTAAGAATGGATAATTTAGTGAGTGCTTACAGTGCCTTTGCTCGACAAGGTGAAGTTAGCCCATTAAGATTTACTCAAAATGAACCTATCATTAATCAACCGTTTATTTCTGAGGGTAGTGCATGGATCACAAAACAAATGCTTATTAATAATAATCGCGTTTATTATAAAACAGGAACCAGCTATGGATATCGAGACGCATGGGCTGTCGGCATCAATCCTCGTTACTTAATTGGAGTATGGGTTGGTCGTCCTGACGGAACACCAGTAATAGGTCAATATGGTGCAATTACCGCTACCCCAATTTTGCAACAAGTAAACTCAATATTATTAAATAAAGAAAATCGAATTAATCGACCGTTACCAATTTCGGTTAAACCGGACTCGGTCACATCAGAAAAAATATGTTGGCCTACTGGACAAATATTACCTGTAACAGATGATAATTGTCACCGTCAAAAAACGGCTTGGGTATTAAATAACATGATTCCACCAACGCAAAATTCATTAAATGAACTTAAAACTATTTATCGCACTGGTTGGATAAATGTATGGATTAATGATCAAGGAAAACGTGTTGCGCCTGATTGTGCTGGTGCTCAGAAAAAAACAATAGCACTTTGGCCGATAGCACTGGAAAACTGGTTATTACCGAAAGAGCGAAGAAATTCACTTATTCCACCAATCGATAAAGATTGTCCTATAATGGAAAAAAATATTTTTTCTACATTAACAATTATCGGATTGAAAAACCAGCAATTTGTTAAATCGCTACCGGGACAAAATCAAATAAATATCGAACTGTTTGCCGAAGGTGGAGTGGGCGAAAAATGGTGGTTTCTAGATGGAGAACTTGTTGCCCAATCAACTGATAATGATAAAATCGCATTAACAATCGTGAAAAAAGGACAACATCGATTATTATTACTCGATGAAAGTGGACAAATAACACGAATCCAATTTACTTCAGATTAACAAGGATAACGCACAATGGCTATTGAACGTACTTTATCAATTATTAAACCCAATGCCATAAAAAAACATTTAATGGGCGAAATAGAAACTCGAATAACTCAAGCAAATCTTAATATCATTGCAATAAAAATGCTTAAATTGACCCAAACACAAGCAGAAGGTTTCTATGCCGAACATCAAGGAAAACCGTTTTTCAATAACTTAATTAAATTTATGATCTCTGGTCCGATTATAGTACAAGTATTAGAGGGTGAAAATGCTATCAAACGTTATCGTGATCTTATGGGCCCAACGGATTTATCAAAAGCCCCTGCAGGCACATTACGTGCAGATTTTGCTGACAACGTAACTGAAAATGCCGTTCATGGTTCTGACTCATTATCATCAGCTGAAAAAGAAATTGCCTATTTTTTTGTGGACAGTGAAATCTTCGGCAGCGACCATGTTTCCCCGCATACACAAAGATAAATCACCGATATAACCCAAATTACATAGCGTTAAAACAAAAATGATAAAACACCTTTTCTTATCTATTTTTTTATTTCTGGTAGGTAGTTATACAACAAATAGTGAAGCTAATAATCTAAAAAAGTTTTCAATAAACTTTATAGAAAAAAAAAGCAGCGCAGAAGAGTTCCGTCATATGAAAAAAATTTATGACCCAATGATTGAAAAAAATGATAAAAGATTCATAAAAACAGAATTATACCTAAAAGTGAACAATAAAACCTATGTAAATAATTTGAACGATAACGAATCCATGAAAATTCATGACTATTATGGTTATTGGAAGCCCTTGAATAAGGATATTATTACAGTTTCATCTTATGAAGATAGCGAGGTTAAAATTCAGGATAACAAAAATAATACCATTACTTTACAAGGAATACCCTATATAAATAAGGCAAAAACGCATTTTACTACCTTTTATTTAGATTATGAAGGATCAAAATCAATTATAGACTTATATAAGATTAAACATGATCATATAGAGCATAATTTTTGTTTCGAAACAGAAAAATGGATTATTTGGGATTTGGTTTGGAATGACAATATTCTATACATAAAAGTCACAGATACTATATGGAACGAAAAAGGTTCTTTTAGTACTGATTATAAATATAAAAAATTAATTATTGAGAAACTTAATTAACACCCCAATGAAAACAGTAAAAGCTATCTTATTATTACTTCTAAAAGCATAACACCTTCTATTAAAAGTCAAAAAATAATATAGATTGACCTTAAAATTTAGGGCATGTGACTAAATATACAAAACAAAAGGGTCATAGAGTATCGTAATCAAAAAAACTCGTTACAATAGTGTAATTGTTACCACAAGGAATATCCTTCTATAAATAATAATAATCTAGATGAGAAAACGCATATTTTAAGTGGGACATGAATGACTAGATTTCATTTAAAAAATAATAATATAAAAGGGCTCGATTACTACCCAGTAAAGAGATCATAAGCCAAAAATTTACACAGTTAAGCAGTGCCACAGAAAAAATGACTAAGGAATATGCCGATCAACTCACTATTGCGTGGTGCGAACAAAAATTATAGAAAAGAATGTCGTACAAAATTCCTTACAAATTACGCTTAACATGATGATAATATTATAAATTTAAGCCGATAATGCTTAATTATCAATTGCTTAAAAAAGCATCAAAAAATTTGGTAGATTTTTTCACCTTACTATTTTAATTAATAAACAATAAGTTATAATAAGGGTGTTCCCTGTATACACAGGGATAAACCGAATATGATGGCGGCAAATTAAGTCACGTTTACGTGTTCCCTGTATACACAGGGATAAACCGGAGATCGACCTCTGGGAGGTCTCGGTAGTTACGTTTTCCCTGTATACACAGGGATAAACCGCGATTAGAAAAACTTGGTTTGAGTGTTGCCGCGTGTTCCCTGTATACACAGGGATAAACCGCAGTGGGTTCAGCTGATGAGCTCAACGCCAAAGTGTTCCCTGTATACACAGGGATAAACCGGGGCTGACAATAAATCAACTAAATACAAAAATGTGTTCCCTGTATACATAGGGATAAACCGGGTACAAGCTGTCGATTGAAACTATCGAAATGGTGTTCCCTGTATACACAGGGATAAACCGAGAACATACGATTCGAAGTTTATTTATTAGATTAAAAAAATAAACATTTTTGATTACTTTTAATTGAAAAAATAAACATTTTTGTTTACTATGGTCTAATCTTAAATCAGCTCGAAATTAATTATGAAACATGCAGAGTTTTTAAGATGGCTAGTTGCTCAAGGAGTCGAAGTAAAGCAAGGTAGTAATCACCTAAAACTTTACTACCAAGGAAGGCGATCAACCATGCCAAGGCATCCAAATAAGGAATTAGCGAAAGGTACAATGATTGCGATTAGAAAGCAACTCAATCTTTAATAGATGCCCCGAAAGGGGCTATCTTGATAAGAGAATTCAACTTAAAAGCAAAGGAGGGGGTATGTTATATCCTGCAACATTAACCAATGAAGGGGATATGTATACAGTAACATTTAGAGATATACCAGAAGCAATAACCTGTGGTGATGACTTAAACGATGCTTTGAAAATGGCACGAGATGCATTGATTACAAGCATTGACTTTTACTTTGAAGATCATCGAAAAGTCCCATTACCCAGCAAGCAAAAAAAAGGTGAATATTTAATTGATTTACCAGTTAGTCTTTTTGCTAAAGTATTGTTGTTAAATGAAATGATTGAACAAAACATATCTAATGCTGAATTAGCTAAGAGGATCCACGTAAGACCTCAAGAAGTTCAGCGGATTGTTAACTTAGGACATTCAACAAAAATTGATACCATCAGCAAAGCGCTCTTTGCTCTTGGAAAACGTCTGGAATTAAACGTAACCTAAGGTAAAAAATTTAATTTAACGTAAATAAAAATCATTAAAATAAAAGCCCCTTAGTGGGTTTTTATTTTTTGCCTTATATATAAACTTTTATAAGGTTATAGCGACACTTATTATTTTTTATAAAATAAATGTTCCTTGTATAAACAGGGATAAACCACCAAATATAGTTATCTATCCAACCTAACCTAGGGTGAACTAAATCTGCCGACTATAGTTTTTTTACTTTACACTATAGGTCAAGCAAGCAAACCAACCAAACCAATAAAACGGTGACCAAACAATTGGATCAACAGACCATTACGATGACTTGTGTGATGTTAACTGACATGGTAAATACAAATTATATTATTGAAAAAATTTGAAAAGTTATATTTAATTTGTTAAGTTATGCTCATTATAAATTTTAAGTTACAGGAAATATCACATGAAAAAAGTAGTTTTTAGCGCCATCCTTGCTTGTATTGGTTTTAATGTCTCAGCAAATGAAAATGCAAAAAGGATCATTGAATTTTTAATAGAAGATGATATAGAGGTGTTCAGAGCGAATGGAAAATCAGGTTTTATGGATGCAATGCCAACGGTTAATGCTGCACAGCTAATTAAAGAATATGGTGATAACCAATATGTTTATGAAAAAAAATATGATAAAAATTTGGTTAATATTAAAACAGTTGCATCAGGAGTAAAAACCAGTTTGACTGGCGAACCTTATGTAGTAGCAAATGGAAAAAATCAATTTGAATATGTTTCGCTTGAATTAAAAAATAAAGATGATGCCATGAATATCAATAAAGGAACTAAGCTTGATATGATTTGTCTTGGCTCTAAAAATAATGTCATTTTTCCTTCGTTGAAAAGTTGCGTAACTGCTGATAGTTATTTCGATAAGTTCCTCAACTCAGTAATGAGCGATCTAGATAAATTAGATATAAATGATAAACCATCAAATAAACTTGAGGCTGTTTATTTAGCAATGTGGGAATTTGATAAGCAAAAACCAAATACATTAGAGAAATTTAAAACAGCTGAGGATTTTGAAAAAAATCAAGCAGATTTCATCGAAATTATGACAATTGCACAGACTAAAGCGAAGGATGGGGTCAAAAAATTTACATTACCAAAACCATAAAAAAGCCCTTTTAGGGCTTTTTTTCTATGCCAGTTACATGTTTTACGCAATTCAATAATAAACGTTACACCAATATTATGTAGAATAATAAAATATTAAACAAAACTAAACGATATTTTTCACTTAAATGATATCAACAAATGAATTGATATCAAATATTTACGGAAAGACCAATAAGATTAAATAATACAAAGATGTATGATGCACGGTAATTTGTTATTAACCTTTAACCAATCGATTACAGACATATGATGATTCCAAATTGGTTGGTAGACAAAAAAATTACAAGAATGTGTATCGTAAAAAGTCCCTTATAAATCATATTTAACAGTTTGATTAAATTATAAATTTAATCTGTTATTGCTCAATTCTTAATTGTTCAAAAAAGAATCAAAAAAATCGGTAGAATTTTACACCTCCCTATTTTAATTAATAAACAATAAGTTATAATAAGAGTGTTCCCTATACACATAGGGATAAACCGAGCGATTGTTAAAAAAAGCGAGAGGGAACGACGTGTTCCCTATACACATAGGGATAAACCGTGGACATGGTGGCAATAGACGAATGGAAAGGGGTGTTCCCTATACACATAGGGATAAACCGGGTATTATCCTGATTTTATGAGTGTTGGGGCGGTGTTCCCTATACACATAGGGATAAACCATCGAAAAGTTATATATAAATAACAAGTTGATCGTGTTCCCTATACACATAGGGATAAACCTCCCGTTATCACGAATTAATGACAAAAAAATTGGTGTTCCCTATACACATAGGGATAAACCGCGGTTGAGAGGTGGAGCAAACAGCGAGTAGGTCGTGTTCCCTATACACATAGGGATAAACCGGACAAAAACTCAATTTATTATTATCAGCTCCTGTGTTCCCTATACACATAGGGATAAACCGGATATTGACGGCCTAATCAATTTTATGTTGGTGTGTTCCCTATACACATAGGGATAAACCGCATCACATAACCTTTTTGTAAATATTGTTCATGTGTTCCCTATACACATAGGGATAAACCGGTGGGATGTATGTTGTTTTAAAGGGCGGGATAGTGTTCCCTATACACATAGGGATAAACCGTATTTGCACGCAACGAGATTAAACCTCTCCAGGTGTTCCCTATACACATAGGGATAAACCGCGACATAATTTGTTCTTTGATTCGTTTTTTTCGTGTTCCCTATACACATAGGGATAAACCGTTTTTGCGAAACGGAAAAGTTCGGGGCGAATCGTGTTCCCTATACACATAGGGATAAACCGCAGGAATTGCCAACGCAGGTTGATGAGTTTGGGTGTTCCCTATACACATAGGGATAAACCGGGTAAAATTAAATCACGGGTAATTGTCGCCGCGTGTTCCCTATACACATAGGGATAAACCGGATAGAACGGTAACGTTTAAAGTCGGGTTGGAGTGTTCCCTATACACATAGGGATAAACCGCTATGGAACTAAATTTATTTTGATAGCTCAGAGTGTTCCCTATATACATAGGGATAAACCGTTTTTGGTCGGCGTATCGGCTTTGCTATATAGCTGTTCCCTATAAACATAGGGATCCGCGTTTGTCAAAAAAACGAACAAAACGCCTGCTAATGCTCTAAAAATAGCCAGAACCCGACTACAGGAGATGATTGGAAATGACCACTAGAAAAAAACATAGCACAACATTCGAAGAACTCAAAAATAGGGTTTTAGCAAACCCCACAGCCCTAGCCGCGTATCGCGAATCCCAAAAAACGTGGAAATTGAGGGCATTTCTGATTAACGCGCGTGAACGCGCGGGGTTTACACAAACCGATTTGGCTGCACAGTTAGACGTGTCGCCGTCAAATATCAGTAGAATTGAAAACAACCCAGATCATGCCAATATAAAAACAATTTTTAAATATCTGGACGCGTGTAACGCGGACGTCGATTTTGTAATACCTGGCAACAAATAACGATCGTTTACAATAAGTTATACTAAATTATTAGTTACAGGTTATTGTCAATTAATTGAATTAATCATATAGTTAACAATTATTGATATTGCAAATTGTGATTGAGAATTGTTAATTGATGAAAGTGTTTGTTATAAATTTAAAAAGCGCTGTTGATGTGTTCCCTATAATAAACCGGATTCGCTGGAGCAGGACATAGCAAAAGCGGAGTGTTCCCTATATACATAGGGATAAACCAGGGATTTGTATTAGTAATATATACGATGACTTAAAAAAATGTTCCCTGTATACACAGGGATAAACCAAAACTTAATTGCGTTGTGTAAAGTGACCAACCTTAAATACAGGCAAAGTTTATCAGCTCAAAATAAAAGATTATTAAAAAGTTGAATCGTGTAATTGTGACAAAAAATAAAATTATTATTCCCCTTTGATTACCCATACTATTTAAATGGATGTTTTCTTGATTAAACTCGTATTTAAATATCTTTGTGATACATTTCTAAAAAAATGTATTTTGTAAGTATTATTATGTAAATTTTATGATAATATGATGAAAATAAATGCAGAGTTTTGTTATTAAAGTTAAGTAATAGAATATAAGGGAACAAGGTTATGAAAACAAAGGAGCAGTTGATAGACAGTTTGTCTTCTTTAGCAGGAAACTTATTAACTGGACATTCAGCACAAAATAATTATTCCCTTTCAATTGATGGTGTAGATTTACTGACAACAATATCAATATTATCACTTGAAGGTAAAGA